>CAYUJE010000296.1:0-7895 GCA_964444865.1 uncultured Pirellulaceae bacterium
ACGAGCAGGCCGGTTTCCAAGTAGAGCGGCGACTGATCCCCCCAATCAATTTGCAGTGTTCCCCGATCCGCCAGCCCCACGTCCTGATAGGCACCCGACACCATCCACCGTGGTCCCCCC
Source organism: uncultured Pirellulaceae bacterium (assembly GCA_964444865.1). Lineage (GTDB taxonomy): Bacteria > Planctomycetota > Planctomycetia > Pirellulales > Pirellulaceae > SXOA01. The sequence goes on from CAYUJE010000296.1 coordinate 121, forward strand.
AGCGGAGTGCTGTTGTAGATATCGATCACGTTGGCGGGGGCGACGTTGTAAATCGTCGTGGAGACCGTCCCGCTGAGGGGGATGTAGATCGGCCCCTGCATGGTGTACTTCGTGGCGGTCCCGGTCAGCGTGATGGTTTCCACGTCGTGCGGCGTGCCGTTGCCCCCCGCTGGGCCGTCGTCGAAATATTGATGGCCAATCGTGAATGAACCGTCGGCGTTCGTCATGCCGCTGAAATTCGTCGGCCCCGCGCCGGGGGTTGCGCCCCAGTTGATGGTGGCGTTGATCTGATACGTGCCGGGAGACGAAAGCTGGGCCGTGAGCGAAAACCCTTCTCCTTCGTCCACATCCGCCGGTGCCGACAGACTGAGCGTGGCACTCCCCCCGCCGCTCCCTCCTCCAGGCGACTCGACGTTGTCTATCGTCACGTCGACGGAACTGGCGGCTGGATTGATCGTGGCCCCGCTGGCCGTGAGGAGTTGGACTGAAAACGTCTCCGCCGGCTCACTGAGGGAATCGGTCAGGGCCTGGATGGAAATGTTGGCGAACGAGGACATCGGCGGGATGGTGCCATTGCCGCTGAGGATTTCTTGATAGTCGCTGCCGCCGATGGCCGTGCCGGAGACCGTGCGGAAGGTAAACGTCGTCGGCTGCATCTGCGGCTGCGAAAGGGAAACTTGCAACGTGGCCGTCCCCCCTTCCGCCACATGCAGGCCGCCCGGCCCAATGCCGAGCGTTGCCAGGAGGGACCGATCTTCCAGTTGTTCCACCACCGGCCTTCGCCGCCCCGCCAACGCAATGCCGCGCCTCCCCGAATTGTTAAGGTGTGGAAGGGGGGGCTTGGTGAAGGCCCAAAACCGCGAGCGTACGCCGCCACAGCGAAAGCTTCTTCATCGAACGGCATCCTCTGGAAAGGAAGGAACCATCCCGCAATGTGTGGGAAGAACTCCCACGGGGTCCGATTGTAAGACTTCAAAATGAAATGTCAACCAGATTTTTGGGACTGGCCGCCCGTTGAAAAAGGGTTCAGGCACGTCGCCGCAACCGCATTTCTAGCGCCAAAATCAATACTGGCTCCGAGCCAGACCCCTTTTTTCAACAGGCGAGCGATTTTGTAAACGGTGAGTTTCTCGGGAGGATTTTGGATCGAAAGAATTTTCAGAATTCTTGTGGAAGAGGGCTGGACAGTGCCAATGGAGATGTATACAATTGTTCTGAATGGCAGGAGGAAGCGAGTGCGAATTGCAGAAGGCAGAGTTTCGATTTGGGATTTGGGATTTGGGATTTGGGATTTGGGATTGAGAAGGGGCGAGGAAGTCGGGGGGTGATTGCCCCCCTGGTGATGAATTAGAGAGGGGCCAATTCATCACAGACCCCGTTTTTCCATGCCGTGGGGGGTGGTGAATTGGGGGGTGTCGAATTCATCAGGCAGATTGGCAGTGGAGAATGGGAATCGGGTTGGTGGGAGGTTCGCGGGACGGAGCCAGGTTTTGACAGCGACATGACTGTTCCCTCGCCCATGTCGGCAGGGGAGGTGGTAACATGGGTCGGCACTCACCCGGAGCCGCTGGTGGCGAAACCAGGAGGGAGCTCGGGGCTTGAAGCGAATTGACTTTCAGGAATGAACCGACATGAATTTCTCTTACCTACTGGCTGCCGCCTGGTTGCTGCTTGCCGCCTCGCCTCTGTGGGCTCAGCATCGGCTGATTACGCAGGGGAACGACAAGCTGGCCATCGTTGGCAAAGACGGCAATACCGAATGGAAAATGAAGTGGGGCGGAATTCACGATATTCATGTGCTTCCCAGCGGAAACATCATGGTCCAGCAAGGCGCGAGCAAAGTCGTGGAAATCGACGCCAAGACAAAACAAGTCACCTGGTCTTATGACTCTGCTGGCAGCAACGGAAACGGAAAAAAACCTGTCGAAGTTCACGCATTCCAACCACTTCCGGATGGAAGCGTCATGATTGCCGAGAGTGGCCCCGGCCGAATCATTGAGGTCAGCCGTGATGGCAAACTTCTGAGGGAAGTGAAACTCAAAGTCAACCGTCCCCATCCGCACACCGATACGCGGCTGGCCCGCAAGCTGGAAAACGGCAACTATTTGGTTTGCCACGAAGGGGACGGATTTTTGCGTGAGTACGACAGCAAGTCCGGCGAAGTTGTTTGGGAATACGAAGTTCCTATGTTTGGCAAGGAGGCGAAAGGAGGGCACGGCCCGGAAGCATTCGGCAACAAGTGTTTTGCCGCGGTCCGTCTGACGAGTGGCAATACGCTCGTTTCGACAGGCAATGGCCATAGTGTCCTGGAAGTAACGCCGAAAAAGAAAATCGTGTGGGAGATTCACCAAAAGGACTTGCCGGGCATCACGCTTGCCTGGGTTACCACGCTGGAAGTCTTGCCCAACGGAAATTACGTCATCGGCAATTGCCACGCCGGCGAGGGTCAGCCGCTGCTCGTGGAGTTGGAACCTAAGTCCAAAAAAGTGGTCTGGCAGTTGGATCAGTTCAGCGCGTTCGGCAATTCCGTCTCGAACTCGCAGATCTTGGATGCCGAGCGAACCAGGCGATAGAAGCTTGGGCAAACAGGACAACACCAGCGCTACCCCAGCAGTCGCTTAATCGGTTTCCCTTCGCTGTAGCGAATCGGACGGCTGATGGGGGTGATGACTTGGTGCTCGAAGTCGATCCCCAAGGTTTGAAGCATGGTCGCATACAAATCGGGAATCTGAATAGGGTCGTCGGGCTCTTTACGCGACCCGGTCGGATCGGTGGAGCCAAGAACCACACCACTCGCAAGCCCGCCACCCCCCACAAGACAAGAAAAGCCACTTGGCCAGTGGTCGCGTCCGTCCTTGGGATTAATGCGGGGCGTTCGACCAAATTCGCCCAGACAGAGAATGACGGTCGATTCCAGCAACTTGCGCTCGGCAAGATCTCGAATTAACGAGGAGAGTGCGGGGTCAAGCTCCGCCGCAAGCGACTGATGATGGCTAAAATTGTTTTCGTGCGAATCATAGTTAAGGTGAGTCACTTCAACGGCCCGGACACCCTGTTCGAGAAGCCGACGCGAAATTAAACAAGCCCGACCCAACTGCGAGTCGCCGTAACTTGCCTTCACCGCTTGAGATTCACCCGCAATGTCAAAAGCCTTGAGCTGCTCTGAAGTCATCATTCGCACGGCGGCCTGCTGCGATTCACGATACAGCGTGCGATCAAAAGCCGCTTTGCGTCCTCTGGAGAATTCGCCGCTCACCAGGTTCAAATGTTGGAGTCGCCGCTGGTCTCGTTCATCGCGGGTGCCGGCAACGGCTCGGTTTCCGTAAGGGTCGGGGATGTAGTAAGCGTCGTATTGACCACCCAGATAACCCCCTCGCGACCGACGTTCGCTGTAGCCCATCGACACAAAAGCAGGAATCTCTAATGCCTCGCTCGGCAACTCCCGGGTAACGATGGATCCCAAGGACGGATGAGTTACGGTGGCATCGGGACGATAGCCGGTTCGCACGAAGTGCGAGGCCCGTTCGTGATCACCCTCTTTGGACACAAGCGAGCGCACGACCGAAAGGTGGTGCATCTCCTGGGCTACTTGGGGAAAGTGCTCAGCGATCTGTAGACCGGGCACGCTGGTGGCAATGGCACGTGTTGGACCGCCGACCGGCCCCCGAGGATGAGGATCCCAGGTTTCCAACTGGCTGGGACCCCCTTCGAGCCAGAGAACCAGGAGGGACTTGGGCCGTCCTGGACCTCGCCGCTCCGCCGCCTGCGCGTCCATTCCCGGAACGGCAAGGGACAACCCCAGGCCGGCGGCCAGGCTCAAAAAGTCACGACGGTCGCTGGTTGCAGGCATAATCAGTGGTCCCAGCCGAATTCCGGCGAGTTGAACAGCGTCCAGAAAATGTCTTCGATGACGCGGGAACGATTCGACGAACGAGCCGTTTGCAGTTGGGGAAGAAAGTAGTCGCGTTCGACCTCGGTCGGGCGCCGCGCGAGACACACGAGGTAGCAAGATTCCAGGCAAGCTCTGTCACTTTGTGCCAGCATCGCGATTCGCCCAGAGGCATTGGTCCAGCCCACCCGGCTCTTATCGCGGGTGAACCTGCTGTGCATGCGGTGCATCGTTTGGGGGATGGAATCGGTCCGCTCGGAGAGTTCGTCTTGACCAAGAGTGCCGTATTCCGTCAGGAATCTTCGCATCCACAGCTCCCGGCGAATCAACGTATTAATGTCCGCTTCGGCTTCCAGCGGACGAAGGGTGGCCGCCTGGTTGAGTGACGCGGCGAGTTGCTCCGGCCGCAGCTGGACGAGCGGAAAAACGGCCCACGAAGTGGTGAGCCGTTCATAATCTGCAGCAGATCCGTTCTCCAATAACGGATGAGAGGAGGACAACTGAAACGGACGCGACGACGCGATTACCAGCACCAAGCGGCGCAAGTCACCATCATGCTCGCGAAGGTCGGCGGCAAGCACGTCGAGCAGCTCTGTCTCATCTGTCTCTCGTTTCGGGCCTTGTTCATTTGCAGCGATGGACTCCATGGGATCAGGAATGGAATCAACCGGCGCGACAAAGGGCCGGCCAAACATCAATCCCCAAACCCGGTTGGAAATGGCCCGCCAGAAGCGCCGATTCTCGCGATGCACGATCCACTCGGCCAATTGTTCCCGGTGAGAACCTGCGCTTGCCAACCATTCTTCACGAAACGGCACCTTTGGCTGGACGATGCGCTTTTCCAAAGTTTTTCGGTCTTCCACTTCGTGCTGGCGATCGGGAGAATCTTCAATTCCTAATGCTCCTGTCCGAATTTGGGCAAAGTGTGCGGCTATTCCTTCGAAGTCGGCTTGTTTCCAATCGTCGAAGGGATGATCGTGACACTCAGCGCAGTCCATGCGCTGACCGAGAAACGCTCGCGCGGCCCGTGCCGCCAGCCGATTGGCATACTGTTCCCCCTGAGCAACTTCCGCAGTGATGAAATTCCCCGCACCATTCGTGGTGGGAGTCCCCGTCGCGGAAATCATCTGCCGCACCATTGCGTCGTAAGGTTGGCCGGCTGCCAATTGTTCGGCCAGCCACTCCTCCAAACGAGAGTGCCGAAATAGAGGAACTTTTTGCTCAAAATCACCGGCAAATGCGACGGCAAGCCGCTTGCCGAAATACTCCGCAAAGCGGCGATCGGCGAGCAGCTTCTCTGTCCACTTTCGCTGGCGCTCGGGCGATTTATCGGCTTCGAACTCACGAATTTCCTGCAGGGAGGGGACCGTGCCTGTCAGCGCCAGAGTCAGTCGGCGCAGCACTTTTAATTCATCCGCTTGTACCGCGGGAGGGATCCGTTCCCTCTCCCAGCGGTCCTGAAATATCCGGTCCACTTTCACGGTGGTGGATTCCAGATCGCTTGCAATCTGAGAGTCGAGTCGCGCGATGGCGCTCTTGCCCGCACCGGGCGACATCAGCGGTCCCAGCGCTCCCCAACCGACGACCCCGCACACGGCCGGGACGACTAAAATTGGCAGAAGATAGTGCTGAATTCGGCGCAAGCATCCCTCGTTCTAACTATTCGAGCCAAAATCGCCGCTCGCTCTACTTGTTCAGTATACCCGGCAGGCAAACTCAGGGTTTCATTCGGTGTGGCAAAGTCCGGCATTTTGCGAAACTTCAGCCGCTCGGGCCGAGTATTGTTTTGTTTCGAAAGCGCGCATCAATTACGAGACCGTGAGTGAGCAGTCAAACTGCATTACCGCTTGAAGCCGTGACGACCCCAGCGGTCGCGGAAGCGGCGCGCGACGACGGCAGCAATCTTGTCTGGTTTAGGCAGTTTCCAAGTCCACTCCGGCAACCGCTCGGCGCGATCTCTTGGATTGTGCAAGCCATACTCGGCATTCTGACTTTGCTCGTGCTCCTCGCCATCCTGGCAGCCGTGCCGGTGGTGAATCTGCTCGCGCTGGGATACCTGCTGGAGGTGGAAGGCTCCGTAGCCCGCAGCGGCAAGGTGCGCAGTGCGTTCCCCCTGCTCCCCGTGGCGATGCGCTTGGGTTCGATTCTTATTGGAGTCATCGCATGCCTGTTGCCGGTCATGTATTTCGCGAACCTGGCGGCGGACGCCCGGCTGATCGCCCCAGGAAGCGTCACGGCTTGGTTCTGGCTCGCCACGCTGCTCATCATTTCGATTGTCGTGGCGGTCTACATCCTCTTGGCGCTGGCGCGCGGCGGCAGCCCGACTTGTTTTCTGCGGCCGATCAAAAATGTCCGGTGGCTGCGCAAGCAATTGCAATCCGGCGAATACTGGCCACGCGTGGCACTCCTCCAACAGAATCTCCTAGCGGCGCTGCGGCCCAGGCATCATCTGACTCTGGGCATTTTTGGATTTTTGGGGACTTGGGTGTGGCTGGCCCTCCCCACCGCCTTGTATGGAGCCTGGTGGCAGTCGCATTCCACGTGGTCGCAAGTGCTCACGCTCGCGACCGGTGCGGCTATGATTCCCGTGCTGGCCTGGCTTCCCCTGCTGCAAGTGCGACTGGCGGTGGAGAATCGCTGGCAGGCGATGTTTGAAGTCGGCCCCATTCGCGAATTGTTTCGTCGTTCCCCGCTCTGCTGGGTGCTGGCGATTGCCGCGCTCTATGGGCTGTCGATTCCCCTCTTCTTCTATTCCCTGCAAATCCGGCTGCACATACCGCTCCACCTGGGATTCTGGTGGGATCTGACTTTCGTTTCGATTGCTTGCACGTTTCCCGCGCGAGCCGCCTTGGGGTGGGCCTATCATCGGTCCCAAGGCCGCAAATCGGCCTGGTGGGGCTGGGTGTGGTTCTGCCGACTTCTGCTTGGCGGCTTGCTCGCTCTGTACGTCTGGCTGCTGTTCTTCACCCCACTCACGCATGACGCCGAGCGCTGGCAACTCGAGCATCACAGCCTGGTGCTGCCGATTCCGTTCTAACCTGGCGGAGCAAATCGGGCACAACGATCCGCCGCGTCGAGCAGAGCGAACAATTGCGACGGCTATTTTTTCGTGCGGTCAAAGGAGAAGAAGAATCGCCCGATGTCTTCTTTTTCCGCCGGTGTCTTGTCGCCAGCTAAGATGATCAACTGATACAGCCGCTCTCCAACCAGATACAGGCGAACATTTCCCGTAATGGGCTCGCCTTCACCTCCCAACTTGCCGGTGAAAGTGTATTCGCGGCCGGGATGCCCATCGAGTTTGATCTTGGTTTCGGTGGTCACTTTCCCTTTGTGCGGCTTGATATTGCCATCGCGTACTCCGTCCAAGATCCCTTGCTTTTCATCATCGGATTTTGTCGCAAATTCTTTGGGATAATCATTGAAGGCGACCGCGTAAACGACCTGGCCCTCTTTCAACTCCACCAGGTAATATATGGCTTCAATTTTGCCGACTTCCGTGTCCACCGTTTGCGTGAGTTTTTTCGGCTTGCCGGGGACTTTGACTGTGAAGTTCCCCTTATCTTCGGTCAGCTTCTCCCACTCGTCCGCCCGCACGGTACTGGCCAGCAGAAGTAACAACAGGGCAACGCAGTTGGCCGTTTTCATGATCAAAAGGTCCGGAAGGAATAAAAGAAGAGAGTGCTTGAGCCACACTTTGAAAATCTTATCTTTCCGCCGGGGGAATAGCCATACGACAGGAACCAGCCGGCTTGCCCCATGACGAATGCCAACCTTTACAATACGCTCATGAAGCGCCACTGGATTGAGTATACGGAAAAATGGGTTCCCAGCACGCTGAGCTACTGGGTCCACATCGAGGCGGACGGGAGCGACTGGTACAACGCCC
>CAYUJE010000297.1:0-7882 GCA_964444865.1 uncultured Pirellulaceae bacterium
ACTGAACGCAGCCGGGGGCAACCTGAAAATAGCGACTCCCTTCTCCCAGCGGCAAATTGACAGTTTTCCAGGTCGTCCAGGAATCCGCCCGAGGATTATAGACGGCATAGGCAAAATCATAGGACCGTGGCTTATCCAGCAGTTGGGCTCCCGCCTGGCTATACCGCAGTCTGGTGCCGATGGCGATGACCTTCTTCGTCTTCTCGTGCCAGCCGGGAGTGACGTCGCAAACGGCGATGGTTTCGCCATTCTCTCCCTTTTGCCAATCTAGCTCGGGGGGAAGTTTGGGTCCCGTCCAGTTCTTCCCCAGATCCGCGGTGGTCATGTAATGCAGGCCCGAGTAATGGTCGTCCGCCACCAGATGTTTTTGAATCGTCAGCACCACCAACGGGCCGCCATCCTTTCCCGCGCCGGGAACCGCGGCCACGCGCGGATGGAACCAGCAATAGTCGGGATGGAGCTCCTGCTTCACAACATCGAGCTGCACGGAGAATTCGGCGGCATCTTCCGCCAGGAGTGCATCGGAGGAAACACTCACCAATCTGCAAAAGGAGATGGCGAGAATCAGACCAATGGAGTGGAAGGATTTCATGGGATTACGGCGGAGTGCTATTGGTAGGAGGGCTAACGGCAGAACCATCGCATCTCGTGACGGCCGACGCTGCGCGAGGGGAGCAACGTGTAAGGATCGTAGATCAGGCGGGCGACGTGCCCGTCGGTGCGGGCGACCAGCCAGCCATAATCCCAAGCGTTGGTTTCGTATCGCAATGGAATGGCCGAGCGAACCCGCGTGACAGGATGAGAGGCGGCAATCAACAGCGGCTGCTGCGTGTAAAAGTAGCACGACCCCGCTTGAATGAATACCTCATGGGTCACAGCCGCCGCACCCTGTGGAGAGAGGTCGTCGCACAATCCGCAGATACCCAATTTCCATTCGACCCCTTGCGTGAAGGCCCTGGCGACTTCATCGTGCGAGCCTGAGATAATCTGGCCGTCCGCCCCATGATGCAGCACCAGCCGCCAATCATCCCGCACGTAGTAGCGGAGGGTTTCAAAGTCGTAGATGAAATTGCTGGAGGGAGCGTTGGTACCATCGTCCCAGCGGTCCTGTTCGTGGTACTTGGGCATTTCCGCATGATTCGCCAAGGGCGAAGCTCCGCGCGGTTCCGCTGCGGGGGGGCCATCCAAGTAGGGCCGGGCAATCGCCTGGCCCCCATCTTCGTTGTACAGAAACAGCGAAAGTGAAGGGCGTGGCCCAAAGCCGAGCGGCAGTTCAACGGGTTGGCGCAGCGTGGTGATACCCGCACACCAACGACTGTCCACCAGATACGTGGCTCGCATGTCCATCGTTTCCTGCACCCATTCGTCGCTGCTCGACGACGTATCGATGTGCTCGTTGTGGCGAAACTCCGAATAGATTCGCAGGTCGGCTCCGCGGGCGAGGGCCTTCCGAAGGGCCAGCGGACTGCCGGCGACGACTTCACGGCTGGAGTTCAGCGTGAGCGTATTCGTCCAGGAATGAGTGCCGATTTCGCCAGTCAATTTGGTCATGAGACGAACCACGGGACTTTCAAAACGGTTCTACCAACGGCTCGCTGACAGAGATGGGGGAGAAGCGGTCGCGACCAACCAGCGGTGCGATTCTAACCCGCCAGGCCTTGAGCCTTCAACTGAAACCAGCAGTTCTCCTGAAATGTACATCTAAACGCTACCCTAACGGGGATTTTAACCAGTGCGCCCGTCCAAAATCGGCGCTGCGGGTGTAGAAAGTGGACTGCCGCAGGGGTATGCTGTCGGCACTCGGGGGACAGTTCACAAGCAATCCAGGCGGCCAAGCCGTTTACACGTTCAGGAGCGTAGCTATGTCAAAGAAGGCGCAGAAACTTCCACGGCGTCAGTTTTTATCCACGGCCCTCGGGGCAGCCGGTGCCGCAGTCGTGGCACCCATGATCATCCCCAGTTCAGCACTCGGGCGGGATGGTGCCGTCGCACCGAGCGAGCGGGTTGTCGTGGGAGGTATCGGCATCGGCAGCCGGGGAACTTATGACCTGGGTTGCTTTCTGGAGCAGAAGGATGTGCAGTTCGCAGCCGTCTGCGACATCAAGGAGGCCCGCCGACTGGCCATCAAGAAGCAAGTGGACCAGTTATATGGCAACGAAAGCTGCCTGATGTTTCGCGACTATCGCGAGCTGCTCGACCGCCCCGATATTGACGCCGTGTTGATTGCCACGGGGCCGAACTGGCATGCCACCATGGCGATGGCCGCGGCTCGGGCCGGCAAGGACATGTACTGCGAAAAGCCGTGCACCAAAAATATCTCTCAGAGCCTGATTCTGCGAGAAACGATGCGCCGCACCGCCCGGGTATTTCAGGTCGGCACGCAGCGGCGCAATCTGCCGCACTTCGCATTCGCCTGTGAATTGGCTCGCACAGGCAAGCTTGGAAAACTCAAAAAGGTATTCGCGCATCCCCGCGGCATGCTTGCTCTCACCAGCGGCTGGTTCCCTGCCGAGCCCGAGCCGGACAAGAATATCGTCGACTGGGACACTTATCTTGGCCCTGCAGCGTGGCGGCCGTATAACGCGAAGCTGCTCGACGGTTTCAATTTCGAAAAAGGCGGGGGAATGGTCGGCGGCTTTGAGAAGAATGAGAAGGGAGTTCGGCTTGGAGGCGGCGTGCTGGAATGGGGCTCGCACTGCGTCGACCTCTGCCAATGGGCCGTCGACGATTGCCCGCCTCCGGTCGAGTACGACGCGCCCGCCGACGGCGTCTTGAAGTGCAAGTATGAAAATGGTGTCGAGTTGATTTTCCGCGAAGAGGGCTGGATTCCCCTGGGCTCGTGCCCAGTTCGGTTCGAAGGGGAAACAGGCTGGGTCGAAGCCGGCGACAGCGGCAAGATGGTGCTCAGTTCGCCGGAACTGCTGGCGGGAAGAAAGGTCGAGGAAGTCGGCGGCTATCCCGCCACATTCCACGTGCGTGATTTCCTCGACTGCGTGAAGACCCGCGGCAAGCCCAAGGGAAATGCCGAAGCGGCGTGCAACGCCCACCTCGTTTGCCACGCGGCGAACGCGGCTGTCTATTTGAATCGCAAAGTGAAATACGACATCGTCAAGAATGAATTCATTGGCGACGACGAGGCCAATCGGCTTCGTTCCGAAGCTCTGCGGGAACCTTATCGGCTGTAGTTTTTCTTGTCTCGCCGTCATGAAATTCGCGAATCCCACAAACTACAAAATTCAATATCAGGCTCGATACTTTATGCGTAAAACTCAACAAACATTAAATGCCGTCGTTCTGCTCGCGACCTTGCTGGCGCTGAGCAGCTTTTTGAGCAACGTGGGAATGGGCCAATCAAGTGCTCCCAAAAACGAGAAGGAGTTGATTGCCATTCTGCGTTCGGAGGACGCTCCGAAAGCGGAGAAGGCCCTCGCTTGCAAGAATCTTTCTGTCTATGGCTCCAGTGAAGCCGTACCGGACCTGGCCAAACTGCTCGGCGACGAACAACTCGCCTCGTGGTCGCGGATCGCCCTGGAAGTGATTCCCGGCGATGCGGTCGATGAAGCGCTCCGCAAAGCGGCGGGGTCTCTGGAAGGCAGGCTGCTGGTGGGGGTGATCAATTCGATCGGCGTCCGCCGCGATGCGGGGGCTGTCGAACTCTTGACCGAACAATTGGAAAGCAAAAATGCCGATGTTGCCTCGGCCGCTGCCGTGGCGCTCGGTCGGATTGGCAATGCCGCCGCGACCAAGTCGCTGCGGCCGAAGCTCGCCGGCGGTTCCCTCGCCGTCCGCTCCGCCGTGGCCGAAGGCTGCATCTTGTGCGCCGAGCGGTCGTTGGCCGATGGAAACACGAAAGACGCGACGGAGATTTATGACGAAGTCCGCAAGGCCGAGGTTCCCCATCAGAGAATTGTGGAGGCGACGCGTGGAGCGATTCTGGCTCGCGGTAAAGATGGAATTCTCCTGCTCGTTGAGCAACTCCGATCGTCCGATAAAAAGCTGTTCGAAATGTCTCTCAGCACGGCACGTGAGTTTCCCGGTGGAGACGTGGACCAGACGCTGGCCGCGGAACTGGAGAAGGCTCCTCCCGAGCGAGCCGCGCTTGTCCTCTTCGCCATGGCTGACCGCCCCCAGACCGTGAAAGTGCCGGCAATCCTGAAAGCCGCCGGCAGCGGCCCGGTGCAAGTTCGTCTGGCCGCCATCAAAGCATTGGGCCAGGTGGGGAATGCGACTTGTCTGGATCCGCTTTTGGAAATTGCCCACGACACGGATGCGGAGTTGGCGTCCGCGTCCAAGGAAGCTTTGGTGGTCTTGCCGGGAGATTCCGTGGATGAAGACCTGGCCGCCCGGCTCGCCAAGGCGGACGGCAAGACTTTCCCGCTGCTTATCGAACTCGTCGGTCAGCGGCGGATCGAAGCCAACGAGATTCTGCTGAAGGCTGTGAAGAATTCCGATTCGTCGGTTCGCATCGCCGCCTTGAAGGCATTGGGGAATACCGCTTCGCAAAAGTACCTGTCGGTGCTGGTCGCTGCCGTCGTGAAACCCACTTCGGCTGATGACGCCGAAGCGGCGCAACTGGCCCTAAAGACCGCTGCCATCCGCATGCCGGATCGCGAGGCTTGTGCGGCCGAACTGGCAGACTCGCTGGATGGCACCTCCGGCCCCACCCAGATCGTCCTGCTCGACATTCTGGGATCCGTGGGGGGAAAGAAGGCTCTGGCTGCCGTTGGAACCGCGGCGAAAAGCTCTGACGTCGCCCTGCAAGACGCCGGCAGCAGACTGCTCGGCGAATGGCGAACCATTGACGCAGCCCCCGTTTTGCTGAGCGTTGCCAAGGGTGGCGGCAAGTTCCAAATTCGCGCCCTTCGCGGGTACATCGGCATCGCCCAGAAATTCACGATGTCGGAAGCGGAGCGAGCCCAGATGTGCACCAGCGCGCTGGAAATCGCCCGCCAACCCGCCGAGTTGAAACTCATCTTCGATGTGCTGAAGCGCTATCCCAATCTGGAGATGTTGAAGGTGGCGGTTAAAACAATGGCTGATCCCGATTTGAAGAAGGACGCCACCGACGCCGCCAAGGCCATCGCCCTGAAGGTTCCCAAGACCGACGAGGTCAAGGCGATTCTTACCAAGGCTGGCTTGGATAAATAGAGCCCGGCGCTGGCCGAGACTATTACTGCTCTGGGGTTGCGGTGCGAGCTGCCTGTCAAAAAGGTCGCTTGCACCGGAGCCCCGTTTTTTCCCCTTATGACCAGCCGCGACCAACGGTCTCCACTTATGATTCCTCCACAAAATTCGCGACGCACCTTTGTAAAGACTTCTCTCGCATTGGCGGGAACGGCCCCATTTTTTTCTGATTTGTTGAAGGCAGAAACGAATGCGCCCGCCAAGCCACTCTTGGCCTATGTTGGCACCTTCAGCTCTCCGCTCACGGATGTGTTGCCAACTCAGGTCGACCTGCCGCCGGGAAATGGCCGCGGCATTCATCTGTTTGAGGTAAATCGCACCACCGGAGCGCTGACCGCAGCCGGCATTTATGAGATGGGAACAAGCCCCAGTTGCCTGGCTTTGAATGCGGACGGAACACGCCTCTATTCGGCCAACGAAACGGACGCCGTGGGTAAGGCCAAAGACGGAACGGTGAGCGCCTTCGCCATCGACCCCAGCAGTGGAAAATTGGAACTGCTGAACACCGTCGGTTCCGGCGGAGCGGGCCCGACATATGTCAGCGTTCATCCTTCCGGCCGGTTCCTGCTGGTGGCCAACTATTTCGGCGGCTCGGTTGCCGTCCTGCCGATTCTGGAGGGGGGCCGGCTGGGCCCGGCCACCGATATCAAAAGCCCCACGGGCAAAATTGGCCCCACCAAAGCAACCCATGCACCGACCGGCAGCTTCGCCATCAGTGGGCATGATCGAACCCATGCCCACATGATCCAGGCCGATCCTGCGGGACGATTCGTGCTGCACGTTGACCTGGGCCTCGACAAAATCTTCGTCTGGAAATTCGACGATCAGAAAGGCAAGCTGACGCCGGCCGAAACCCCCTCCGTTTCGCTGCCGCCAGGGGACGGGCCGCGCCATTTCCATTTTCATCCCAAGGAAAACTGGTTCTACTCCATACAAGAGGAAGGCTCGACCATCGTTCTGTTCGACTACGATGCCGCGACGGGCCGGCTCACCTCGCGACAGACGATCTCCACCTTGCCGCCCAACTTCGCCGGCAGCAACTTCTGCTCCGAGATTCTCGTTTCCGCCGACGGCCAGTTTGTCTATGCGGGGAATCGCTTGCACGACAGCGTTGGAATCTTTTCCATCGGCCCCGACGGCACGCTGAAATACCTGGGAGAAGAATGGACCCGCGGAAACTATCCGCGGAGCTTCAACTTCGACCCCACCGGCGAGTTCTTCTACTCGTGCAATCAACGCGGAGACAACGTCGCCGTCTTCCAGGTGGATCGCAAAACGGGGGGCCTGAAATTCACCGGCCATTACACCCCCGTCGGCAATCCATCGATCATCGACTTCCTGGATCTTGCCAAGGCAGTTTGAAATTGCCAACAACACGCTAGTAACCATTGCAACCTAAAGAGCAAACACTCTGTTCCCTGGCTCTCACGGCTTCGCCGCGGGAGCCTTTTCGACTACGGGGCTAAGATAGCCCAGTGATTCCAAAAACTTGTCCAGATCCCGAAGCGTGCGGTGGTAATAACGAGTCGCCTCTTTGCGAGGCTCGCCTTGACCGCGACCGGGATTGAAAAAGCCGTGCGGCTGACCTTCATACGATTTGAGCTCGCAGCGATTTCCCGCGGCGGCCATTGCCTTCTGAAAGGCAACCACCGTCGGATAGGGAACCGCTTCGTCCTTCGTGCCGTGAAAGATGATGCTGGGGGGCATGCCGGCCTGCACAAAGTGATAGGGGCTGATTTCCTGCGGCTTGCCGTCGGCACGCGCCCGGATGTCGGCGGCTTTGTCGGCGGGAAGGAGGTCGGCCTGGCCCTCGACAGGTGCCAGCACCACCGCCGGATTGAACAGCACAAGTGCATTGGGCATTGAGCTGACCGTCGGCTTCTCTTCTTCAAATCCCGGCACCAGGGCAGTCGCTGCCGCCAGATGGCCCCCCGCGGAACCGCCTCCCGCCGCGATGCGGTCCGGATCGATCCCCAGTCGCGTTGCATTCGCTCGCACCCAGCGAATGGCGGCCTTGGCATCGCGAACGCACTCTTGCGGCAACACGCCCTGCCGGCCCTTCACCCGATAATCGACCGTAATGGCCACCATTCCACGCTCGGCCAGATGCAAACACTGCGGCAGAAACTGTCCCGGCGTTCCGCCTGTCCAGCCACCGCCAAAAAAGAAGACAATCGCCGGCCGCCGATCTTTCGCGGTGTGCCCCTGGGGTTCAAAGATCCAGGCCTTGAGCTTCACATCGCCAACTTCCCGATAAACCTCCACCCGCGCCTCCGCCACCTCCGGCGGATATTTCCAATTCGTCGGTGGCTCAGGAAGGTCTTCCGCAGCTGGCAGCGCGGCGAGCGGAGAGAGCAACAGAACCGTCAAGGTCCGGAGGAGATGTTTCATGGCGTCCATGTTTTCTAAAGTGTGTGAGAAAAAATCTAGAAACGGTGCATCGTGCTCAAGGCACGATTCCTTACAGGTTCCCAATCCGCAATGCATTGTACCCCTCCCGTCCGGCCTACGCGGGTCTCCGCCCAGGTGCGTCTGTAGTGTACAATAGTTCGATATCGTTGTGTGGCATAGGCGAATAACATTTTTACTATGTTATAAACGTGTCTTGGAGGCAGGATTGAATGGCGCTGTCAAACTTGAAGCGCACGCTAGCAGGTAAGTTGTCTGGGAGATTTAGAAACCATCGCTGGGAGGTTTG
>CAYUJE010000298.1:0-7808 GCA_964444865.1 uncultured Pirellulaceae bacterium
TCCACGGCCGGGACGAACGGCTGACGGATGTGTACGACGCGCATGTGATTGAGAAGCTGCTTTCTTAATTGTTCGTAAAGTCCGATTGCCCTTTGTCAGCCACGAGTTATACTATAAGACAACAGGCGGATTATTCCGTTTTACCTTTTCATCTGGGATGGTGAGAACGAGGAACACCTTGCCGAACATGGAGTTACTCCGGAAGAATTCTCTGAGGTGGTGTGCGATCCTTACCGAGTTGAAAAGAGTCGCTCATCGGGACGCCCCATCGCTTTTGGCTATACCTCGTCCGCCAGATACTTGGCCTGTGTGTACGAAATGATTGATGAAACAAGCATTTATCCTGTTACCGCCTACGAGCCGGAGGAATAACATGCCGAGAATAGCCAAGCACATCCATCGCGAACTCACGCCGACAGAACGTGCCCGTGTCGCTGGTGCTCGTGAAGACGCGGAGCGGGAAAAGGACTCCATCCGACGGAGGGCGAAAGAGCTAAAGCAAGAGTGCGATGCCGCCTCCACTTCGCTCGAAACCGCGCTGCAATTGCTCAAGCAGGAGCGAATGAAGCAAGGCTTGAGCCTGGCCGATGTGACGGAGCGTTCGGGCATCGATAAACCAAATCTGTCGCGACTGGAAAACGAAGCAGAAGCGAATCCGACCGTGGCGACGCTTTCCCGCTACGCGGACGCGCTGGGAAAGCGCTTCTTCGTAGTTCTCGCAAACAAGTAAAGGGAACCAACTCCCTATCAAGGACCGAGAAACTGTTACTCCCAGCAGGCCGGCATCGTCGCCAGGGCAATCAGCGTGAATGAAAGAAGTGCCAGGGAAATGCCGAGTGTGGCGACCCGCAAACGATAGGAGTCGAAGGTGCCACAGATGCCGCCGAAGAACAGGACCGAGGCGAATAGCACGGTCTGCAGCACGTAGGCATCGGAGGTGTGGTTAGCCTCCAGGGCGGAGGCGTGCTTCTCTTCGAATTGCTTACTTTGGATGGCCGCTTCCTCCATTTCCGGCTGCACGTACTCTTTCATTTTGAAGGGGCTGAGCGGTGCTTTGGGATTATGGAGAGGGTCCGTCTTCAACCAGGCCACCAGGGCGTCCCTCGTTTCGGGGCGAAAGCGATCGTAGAGCAGTTTTTCCAGGTCTTTGTCACCGCGCGTGCGGGCTTCCAAATAGGCAATGAGCATGGTGCCTTCGAACGACCGGGCCTGCATGGCGGCCAAGTTGGCGGCCGAGGCATCGCGGCTGGCCTTGTTGGCCGCCGCCAGCCGAAAGGTCTGCACTCCACTCCACAGAGTGGCCTGATAGGCGCACCAAGCAGAAGCCGTTGTTGCCAGGGAAAGGACCACGGCGGAAAGAACCTCCACCCACCGCCTCCGCTGGTCCTTTTCGACGGCCCGCAGGATTCGCTCCAAGATAGCCGCCGAGCTTTGAGGGAGCGACTCCGGCGATTGGGGTCTGTTCGGCTTACCCATGTCGGCTAGCAGCCAGGGGGAGATTGGGCGCACCAAGTAGCGTGGGGCGAACTTGAGCCGCCGCCACACGGCTTATCAATCAAGCAGATGCGACGTAAGAATTCAGCGTTTTCCTCAGGTGACTCACGCATCTTACCCTCCGTTACGGGTATTGCAACTACTCGCACTCATCATCACTTTGGTGTGAAGATCCGGGCTGCCGCACTACTTCCTACGGCTCGATTTGATCGTCAAGTCCTGATAAACCTTGCCCGCGTCGTCCTTGGCGAGAATATGGGCTTGAACCAGATCGTTTCCGATGATCTGGTTCGTTGACGTCCTCGTGATCCCCGGTCGTTCGTTGACGACTTTCCAGACAAAGGAACGAGCTTGGTCGTTCCACTGGCCAAAGGACTCGTCAATCTGACCGGCGTTATTGAAGTGAACGTACCGAAAGGCTTGCTTCGTCGTGTCGTACCCAATGAGCCAAATGGACCGGTGAGTTCCCACCTCGGACGTGCCGAGCAAGAATCGCCCGTCCAGAATCCACTTCCCCGTCATTTTTCCTTTGGAGGTGCTCCCTTGGGGCGATTGGACGGACGGGCCGAGGATGAATTCCGAGTCCCACTCTCCAATGAATGGTTGGAGCTTCATAATCTCGGCTGGCAACGGTTGTATGGGCGTGCCGATCTTTTCCCATTGCTCACGGGTCGCCTTGGCTGAAACTTCCGGGTCCCGGTTTCGGGTCCACACCATGTCCATCAGCGTCTTGCCGCTGCCCCCCTCCATGAACGTCAGGTTGCCCTGGATCGTGTTGGCGTCAACGAACTGATCCGTCATCTTGCCGGTCGTGTTCGGCGGTGGTTCGGCAGGAATGTAGGTGAAGGTCTTCGTGGTCGAGTTCCAATCTCCAGTCGATGGCCCAGAATTGCCCGTCGATTGAAAAGGCCATGCGACGTACTTCTTCGTGTTCGAGTCGAAGGTCCAGAGATGCAGCGATTTGGTCACTTTGTCGGTTTCGCCGACGATGTGGTTTACATCGATGTGATGAAGAAACCAACCATCGAGGACCATTTCGGTTTGGCTGACTGCCTGGAACTTCGCACCGTTCGGGTCCCAAACGGCGGGCTTGTTGGTCGTGGCGGCAGTCCAGTTGCCGACGTACTGATGCAGGGCTTCGAGTTCCTGCGGCTTGGCTGGCACCTGATAGGCTGACGAACAGCCAATCTGGATGAGACTGACGAGGGCCATAAGAACAAGCAGGCGTCTCATGAGAAACTCCGATGGCGTTGCCTTGTGGCGACGATACTTCGGGCAAATGTTTCTAAGACTTGGCATAGCGCGGTTCCCTTAGGTTCTGCGCAAAACGGCAATTACCGTTTTATGCTTTGGGAAAAACGCCGCACTTCCATGCGCGAGAAGGTACCTAACTCTTGATTCTGCTTCGATTTGCAAAAAGTAGCGGGGGGCGGACTTGAACCGCCGACACACGGCTTATGAAGCCGTTGCTCTAACCAACTGAGCTACCCCGCCGAAATTCGTTTTGACATTTGCCCCGGCAAACGAGCGGGTGTCAAGGACACCATCCCAATCTCGTGAAACGTGATGAGTGGTGAAGTGCAACATTCTACTCACCCTGGGCAAGTCAGAAAACCCCGCCAGACTTTCCGTTTTATCCCTGAAAGACGGGCCGAGGGGGCGAAAAGGTTCGGGGGTCTTTGGGAAATTCCACGATGCTCCCAAGTCGGCCTGGATTGCCAGCCTGCAGGGAGGTGAAACCTGTCTTACAATGGTGCCGCGGTGGTTTGGATAGAAGTGCAGGGCGCAGAATGTGGAAAAAAGGGGGACGTATGAGAATGCCTCAAGCTGGATTGTCTCGGCGAAATTGGCTGCGGGTGGGTCTGGCCGGGTCGTGTGGAGCCGTGGCGGCCTGGTCGCCGCTGCAGCAGCAAGCCGCTGCTGACGAGGGTCGCGGGAAGCCGAGTGCCCTGACGATTACCGAGATCGAGACGTTCCAACTCACCCATCGACTTCCCAAGGCGGTCGGCCCTTCTGTCGCGCAGTCGAACATTCGCGATACGCTGCTGGTGAAAATCAGCACCGACAGCGGGCTCGTCGGCTGGGGCGAAACGGCGGATGTCGGGGGAACCCACGGCATCATCGAAGAGCATCTCAAATCCGTGCTGCTCGGCAAAAACCCGCTGGAACACCGCAAGCTCTGGCGAGCCATGTGGGGGGCGAATTTTGGGGACGGCCGCGCCGTGGCGGGGTGCGATCTCGCCCTGCACGATCTGCGCGGCAAGGCGCTCGGGCTCTCCATCGCCGATCTTTACGGCGGCCGGCAGCGGGACAAAGTCATGGGCTATGCCGCCGCCATGAATTACACCGAAGGGGTGCGGCCCGAAGATCAGCACCCGCCCGAAGCGGCAGCCCTGGCCAAGCAGGGATTTTTGGCCATGAAAATCCGAACCGGCCGCTATGGCCACAAGCGGGATCTGGCCGTGATGCAGAAAATCCGCGAGGCGGTCGGCCCCGACATTCGCCTGCTGACGGATGGCAATGGCGCGTTCACGTTGCCGCAGGCGGTGAAATTCGGCAAGGAGCTGGAAGCGCTCGATTTCTATTGCTTCGAAGAGCCGTTGCCCCAATCACCCAACTACGCGGGGTATGACGAGTTGACCAGGACGCTGGACATCGCCGTGTCGGGAGGGGAAGTGCTCGATTCGCGGGGCTCCGCGCGGGACCATATCGTCAAACGGTCCTTCGATATCATCCAGCCGGACGTTTCTCTGTGCGGCGGCTTCGCCGAGGCGCTGTTTATCGCCGAGATGGCTCGCCAGTTCGGCATCCAGGCCATGCCGCATTGTTATGCCGGGGCCATCGTCATCGCCGCGACGCTTCACTTGAACTCGCTACTACCGCCGCACTTTCAGGGTTTCGCAGGGGGAGACGAACCGATGCTCGAATTTGACGTTTACGAGAATCCCTTCCGCGACAAAATTGTGACCAAGAAATTCGAGCTCAAAAAGGGCTACTTTGATGTCCCCACCGGCCCAGGTCTGGGGATCGAAATCGACGAAGACGTGGTGCGAAAATACGCCAAACAGTAGCTGCTCGGCTCAAGAATCCTTGGGGAACTTCCAGATTCCCAAGGCGTTCTTCCCTAGCATCAGCTCTCGGTCGGCTGCCGAATAGAAGGCGCAGTGCTTGTCCACGAATTCGAGTTCCTTGTCCATCGGCAGTTCCCAGCGCGGTCGCGGATAACCAGTTCCCCACACGAGTTGCTTGCCGCCGAATTCCTCATAAATGGCTTTATAGAACGGCAGCGTGTCTTCGTAGGGGTAACGTTTGAGTTCCGACATTTCATAAGGTTCGGAGTTGCTGATCCAGACCTGGGGAAATCGCTTCAGGCGGAACATCTTGCGAAACTCATCCCAGCAATCGGCGGCTTTCAAATCCGGTTTGCCGGCATGGTCCACGATGATCTTGACTCCTGGAAAACGTCCCGCCATATCTTCCAGCATGGGCATTTGATGCGTGGCGATATAGTAATTAAACACCACCCCCAGCTTTTCCGCTTCGCGCCAGAGCGGGTAGTGTTCCTTGGAATTGAGCCACGTCGACTTGGGATGATAGATCGGACTAAATCGCATCCCTTGAAAGCCATGCTCCTTCACCCAGTAACGGAGCTTGTCGACCATTTTGGGATCCAGCGGGTCCAGCAATCCATGCGCGACAAATTTCTGAGGGTGGCTTTTCAGGCAGTGGGCGATATAAGAATTGTCCCAGCCAAAGTAGCGCGGATTGATCAGCACTCCGTAGCGGAGGCCGAACTCGCGCATCTGTTCCACCTGGTTCTCGATGGGTGCGGCCATCTCCACCTTCAAGTTCCGTCCACTCTCCGGATGATTGAACGGAAACTTCGGGTCCAGCGTCCAAACTTCGACATGGGTGTCGATAATCAGTCGCCCCTTCTCTGCCGCAGTTGCCATCGCCGCCGTGGAAGCAGCGGCGAGCGTGCCGAGGAGCATTTCGCGGCGGTTGAGCTGAGCTGGTTTGTTCATTTCAGACTCCTGATTCTGGGAATCGTTACGAGCTTCCGCACCTGGGACTTCAATGGGGCAGTTCTGGCGAAGTGGAGTAAACGTGCACGCCATAAGGGGAAAACTTGTCTTTGAATTTTCCGCCGCTGACGGGCAGCTTTCTGTTTTCGAACAGAACGTGGATCTCCGCGGCTTTGACGTTCGCCGGCACTTCGAACTCAGTGTCCACGGCCTCTTTGCTGGCGTTGACCGCCAGAACGTACTGGTTTCCCGGTGATTCCTTGACGAGCATCTCGATGGTCGGGCTCGCCGACGACAACCCGATGGCGTTCGTCTTCTGGTCCCGCAGCACAAAGATGCGGCTGGCCTGCTTGAGTTCCTGGAAGAATCCCTTGTGCTGCTCCCAGAACCAGGCGTTGAGTTCCAGGCACAGTTTGAATTCGCGGTCGCGAACGGCGGGGTCGGTCGATTCGGAATACAGCGATGAGGCCGAGTTCGGCCGCGTGCAACGGAGCTGGCCGTAGTACAGCAGTGCTTTGGCTCCATGGATCACCGACTGGTAAGCCATGAAGCGGGACTCTTCCGGCGTCGGATACCCTTTCTTCCCATAGTTCAGCGGCTCCCAGTTCCAGGCTTGCAGCACCAAGGCCACCGGACGATCTCCGCGAGCCTTTTTGATGGCCGCGATGTAATCCCGCATCTGCGTGATGTCGTGATTGGGGTGCCGTCCATAGCCTCGCTCGCGTGGGATCGGGTAGAGGTCGGTGCCGTAAATGTCCCCCAGTCCCTTCCAGTCCTCAAAGCGATTGACCGACCCCGGCCATTCCACCGTCAGCAGGGGATGATTCGGGTCGAGCTGCTTGACCAACTCCTGACCTTTGGCAGCTTGCTCCACGGGGACCTTGTTGAGTAGCGGCTCATCCTGGAATTCCCAAAACAGGAGGGCTTTCCTCTCTTTGGTCTGCGTGATTTGCTCCTTCATCGCAGCCTCGGTGGCGGGGGAATCGACCGCCAGGCCGTTGATCCCCCGGATCCAAACTTTGAGCCCGAGTTGGTCCGCCAGTTCCAATTCCTTGCGCCACGTCGGCTCCCCCCAGCGATAAAAGCCAGCCGTGTTGAAGCCATAGTCCCGCAGTTCGGTCAGCAGCTTGCCGGAAGGATCTTCAAACTCCTCCTGGCAGTAATACAGGCCGATGGGGAAAAACGGCTTGTCATTGGTCAGAATCGTATGATCGTCTCGAAAGCTAACCTTCTGACCAAACACCGGACCGGCAAGAGTCGCAAACAGAATCAGCAGCGTTACTCGGAGGGGATTCACGGCAGGCTCCAGGGTGATTGGAGGGGAGATGCACCATGGGCCGATTCTAGCAGGCTCCGCCTGGAAACGAGATGACCTTCCCCGTCGCCCGATTTTTTTTCGTGGTGCAAAAGTCGGCTCAGGGGATTCTCTAAGTGCATACTGTGTCATTACTTGCAAAAACACTCCTGCGGACTTTTGCACCACCCCCCTCCTCCGTTGAGGGGTTTTGTGGAGTCCGCAGTGACATTTGAGGTCGCCAATCTTTCGCGTGAGGCTCTCGCCGTGGCGAATTTTTTTCGTGATGCAAAAGTCGGCGGTCACGATTTTCTAAGTGCATACTGTTTCATCACTTGCGAAATAACTCCTCCTGAGTTTTGCATCACCCCCCTCCTCGGTTGAGGGGATTCGCAAGATCCCGCAATTCGCGTTTCCCGTCTCAAATCCTCTTTTCTCCCCCGGCGCAATCCAAGCGCAGTCCCTTTTAAAATACGACAACCTCGTTGCCAAAGAGCCACACCTCAGCCTTCCCCACAAGCGCGCAGCGACGGCTGGAAATGTGAACGTAAGTATACATATGGCGATTGGCACTATCAAGAGGCAGGTCGAAAAAATCTCCAGATTTTTGGGAGCTAAAGGCATCTTTTTTCAGGCTGCAATACTACCGACCCGCTAATAAGCTTGACCCTGCCTCAAGTTCACAGGTAAAGTGGACTTATATCGAAACTTGTTGATGCGTTGAAACCTAGGAGCCTTGTCGATGGGTGCGCTGCCAAACCGCTGGAGAGCCGGCCAGTTCGATCGCCGCTCGTTTCTCGCCAGCAGCAGCGTGGCCGTGGGTGCGTTCGCGTTGCCGACACTGGTGGGGACGAAGGCCTGTGCCAAAGATGCAACAACTCCGCGCGGAAAGGCCCGGCGGGCGATTGTCATTTTGCTCCAAGGGGGCTGCTCGCACCTTGATACTTGGGATTTGAAGCCGGAAGCTCCGGCGGAGATTCGGGGCGAATTTCGGC
>CAYUJE010000299.1:0-4055 GCA_964444865.1 uncultured Pirellulaceae bacterium
GTCCTCAACGCGATTTACGCCGGTTTTTCCGGCCATTAACGTGCGATTGCCCTGGTTGCTTCCCGCCTCACCCCCTGAGACAATGCCAACTTCACCTTGAACAACCAAAGGGGAATTTACCATGCGTCACGAATTTCTAGGCATCTCCTGTTTTTTGCTGGCGGCACTCGGAATTGCCGGAGCGATGACGAGCCCAGCCCAGGCTCAGTTCGGCGGTAGCGGCGGTCCTGGCAAATACCGAGTCTATATCGGCACTTACACCGGCAAGTCCCCCCTCGGGAATGAGAGTAAGGGGATCTATGCCAGCGAATTGGACGGGGCGACCGGAAAGTTGTCCGAGCCGGTTCTCGTGGGGGAGGCGACCAACCCCTCGTTCCTTGCGCTGCATCCGCGCGGCAAGTATTTGTATGCGGTGGGGGAGGTTACCGATGCGAACGGCAAAAAGGTGGGCGGGGTTTCGGCTTTTGAAATCACCGACTCTAAGACCGGCAAGTTGAAGCTGTTGAACCAGCGCTCGTCCGGCGGATCCGGGCCGTGCCACCTGGTTCTAGACACTGCCAGCGATTTAGTTCTGGCGGCCAACTACGGAGGGGGCAGTGTCTGCGCCATCGCCATCAATGTTGATAACACCCTGGGGGAGCAAGTGGGGTTTGTGCAGCATGAGGGGAAGAGTGTGGACCCCGGCCGGCAGAAAGAGCCGCACGCACACAGCGTGAATGTCTCGCGCGACAACCGTTTTGCCTTCGTCGCGGATTTGGGTCTCGACAAAGTTCTGGTGTATAAGCTCAATCGGGGCAAGCTCGTTCCCAATGACCCCCTTGCGGGCATTGTGGCCCCCGGCAGCGGACCGCGGCACTTTGCCTTTCATCCGAGCGGAAAATTTGCCTATGTCATTAACGAAATGGGAAACACAGTCACCGCGTTTGCCTATGACGAAAAGCTGGGGAGCCTGACCGAAATCCAGTCCGTCGGCACCCTTCCCAGTAATTTCAAGGGAGAGAGCTATACGGCCGAAGTTGTCGTGCATCCCAGTGGCAGATTTCTGTACGGCAGCAACCGCGGGCAGGACAGCATCGCCGTGTTCAGCATCGATCAGAAATCCGGCAAACTCACCGCCACCAGCCACCAAGGGGAAGGGGTCAAATGGCCCCGGAACTTCAACGTGGACCCTTCGGGCAAGTATTGCCTCGTCTGCAATGAACGAGGGGACAGCATCGTGGTCTTTGCCATCGACCAGGCGACCGGTGCCCTTACACCAACCGGCGGCAAGATCGTCGTCGCCAAGCCGGTATGCGTGAAGTTTATGGCGTTGTAGGGGTGAGTGGTGAGTAGTGGGCAGTGAGTGGTGAAAGACAAATGGAACCCAAGCGGACATCATGGTGGCCTCTCGCACTGGTGGGAGCGTTCCTCGCGGCCCACGTCGTGGTGCCGCTGGTGTGGGGGGATATCTATCCCTTCACTTCGGCCCCGATGTTTCGCGATAGGCCGGCGCAGTACTGCAACTACCATGTCTTCGCCCCCGATGGAACTGAACTTCCGCAGGAAGATTGGCTGGTGCAGCGAGTCTACGACGGCAATCCGGTCGGCTACGGCGTCGGTGTCCAGCCGCCGGCGGTGATTGAGCAGGAGTTTGGAGTGATTCACGAGAGGCAACAGATACAGGAGCATATTCTTCGTCAATTCAAAAGCTCGTCGACGTCAAACCGGTTTGTCGACGTCCAGCAGCTAGTCTTTGGTCCCCAAAACAATGGCACGATTGGCCTTTTGAAAGTGAGTACCTGGAGAATCGAACGCCCCACTCCGTGAGACAACAACAGTCGCTGGAAGGTCGCAAATCCGACCCGCTAAAGTCGCGTGCTCAAGTTCAGACAACTTTCTTCAGTCGAGTGACGAGTGTAGAATGAGTAATGGTAATCACGGGAGGGATACAAATTGCCTGCGACTCTGAAAGAAGACGTGATCGAGCTTATCCGCCGCCTGCCGGACAACGTGACCCTGCCAGGCATCATGGAAGAGTTGTACGTGCGGCAAAAGATTGAACGGGGGCTTTCGCAACTCGATAACGGCCAAGGGATAACGACGGACGAGGCAAAACAAAGGTTGCGTCGATGGCTCGCCTGATTTGGTCGCCGGCTTTTGTCGACGAGATGGAAGAAATCTGCGATCACATCGGCCGTGATTCGCCGCAATACGCTGCTATCTTGTGCCAAAAGAATTTTGACATCGTGGAATCACTTCCGGCCCATCCACGAATGAGTGCGATTGTTGCCGAGTATCAACGCGACGACAATCGCGAAGTTTATCTTTACAATTACCGACTGATTTTTCGGCTACGCGGAAATGACGTTGAGCTCGTAACCATCATCCATGGTTCCCGCCTTTTGCCGCCAACGTCCGAGGATCTACTGGGAGCAACCGGTGAATCCTGATGAATGAACGACCGGCACATTGGATGAACTGGTTTGAGGAGCGCATGCTTCCGCACTTCGGCCAGTTGGCGACATGGCTGTTGCTTGGGGCGGCGCTCTGGCTAGCGAGGTATCCGTACGAAATTGCCTCCGGTCCGCGGCAGGGACCGGCTTCGCTGCTTTCGTGGTTGCCGGAAACAGTCTTGGCGTCACCGGCGAGCTTTTGGGCTGTTCGTGGCTTGCTCGTCGTGGGAGTTGGATTGTGGTTCTGGCGAAAGCTCCTACCCTGGTCCTGTTGGTTGACGGTGATTGCATTCACAGCGCTGTGGTCGCTACATGTGCAGAATTCCTGGCACACCAACCACTGTTTTCAGATGACGAACAACCTGCTCGTTGTTCAAGCTCTGTGGGAAACCCTCTGTGCTCGCGAAATCCGCGACGCGACCGCTGCCGGCAAGTACTGGCAAACGCCACTGTATCCGCGCTGGGTCACGCTGGCCGCCGTCGCTTACATTGGCCTCTTTCACACGGCAGCGGGGCTTTCGAAGCTCACGTTCAGCGGACCGAGCTGGGCGGATGGAGTTTCGCTGCAACTTTGGACTCACCTGTGGGGACGACCGTGGTCCCCCACCACTTGGATGATTCTCCACAGCCGCACTTTCACGCAGGCCCTGCAAGCCGCTACGCTGGTGGTGGAGACGGCGGGGGTGCTGGCGGTCTTCCCGCGGCTGCGGACCTGGATTGGTTTGGCAACTGTCGGCTTTTATATCGGCGTGCTGTTGACGTTCGACTACGGCTTTCAACTTAACCTGCTGTTTACAGCTCTTTACCTGTTGCCGGTGGAGCACTGGGTGGAAAACTACGTGCGAAAGCGAAACCTGGGTGAGGCTGCCAATGCCAGATCTCAAAACACTGTTCGGAACTGACCACCCCGTGGCCCTCGTCACCGGTAGCGGAGCGAAACGCGTGGGGAATGTTGTGGCCCGCGCACTTGCCGCCCGCGGTTTTCATCTGGCGCTGCATGCCAACCGCAGCGTGGCGGAAGCCGAAGAGACCCGGAAGGAAATCTGCCAGGCAGGCGGCGAGGCGATTGCGCTGGCAGCGGACTTGACCGACGAAAACGCAGCCCGTGAACTTGTTGGCAGCGCCCACAAACACTTCGGCCGGCTGGATGTGTTGGTCAACTGCGCCGCGATTTGGAAACCAGTTCCCTTGGAAGATGTGACCGCTGGCGATGTCCGCCGCAATTTCGAAATCAACACGCTGGCGACCTTTCTCTGCTCCCAGCAGGCAGGGCTGATCATGTCCGCTCAGCCGACCGGAGGGGTGATCATCAACATCGGCGACTGGGCGGTCGCTCGTCCGTACCTGAATTACGCTGCTTATTTTCCGTCCAAGGGGGCCATCCCTGCGCTCACCCGCGACTTGGCGGTGGAACTAGCCTCCCGCAACCCGCGCGTCCGCGTGAACGCCATCCTTCCCGGCCCCGTGATGCTGCCGCTGGATTTGCCTGCGGAAGAACGCGAAGCCTCCATCGCCGGCACGCTGGTGAAACGAGAAGGCTCTCCCGAGCATATCGCTCACGCCGTGCGGTTCCTCATCGAAAACGACTTCGTCACCGGCGTCTCCCTTCCCGTTGATGGTGGC
>CAYUJE010000299.1:4155-7785 GCA_964444865.1 uncultured Pirellulaceae bacterium
CCTCTACAAGAACGTCCACCCCCGCCTCGCAGCCGGCCTCGCCTGGCTCCGCACGACCGACCTCGCCGGCCTGCCGCTGGGCAAAGCGGTCATCGATGGCGAGCATCTCTTCGCCCTGGTCCAGGAATACACGCCGAAAGGGCCGGAACTCGGCAGGCTCGAAGCTCACCGCCGCTACTGGGACATTCAGTACGTCGCCAGCGGCGAAGAACGGATGGGCTGGGTGAACCTCGGTGAAGCCACCGTGTCTGAACCCTATGACACCGAGCGGGAGGTCGCTTTCTTCACTGGTAAGTGCAACTACATCCGCGTCCCCGCCGGGTCGTTTACGATCTTCGCGCCTCAGGATGTGCACATGCCGGGAGTTGCGCCAGCGGAAGGGGCAGCGGGCCTAGTTCGCAAGGTGGTCGTGAAAGTCGAGGTTTGACCGCAAAGGCGGCGTGATATAATAAAGGAAAGGAGAATTATCATGTCCTTAGCCGAAGTCATGTCCGCGGTTGCTGCTCTTCCTAAAACGGAACAACGGCAAGTGCTATCCTATTTGCAGACGCAAGTGGAGGCTGAAGAACCCGCACCACGCCGCAAGCCAATCACGCGGCCAGAGGACAATTGCCCGCTGTCGGATGAAGAGATTCGCCAGCGTATGCAGGAAAAGACAGGACGAACCCTCGATGAGATTCTTCGCAGCCGAGGGCTGCGATGAGATGGCACACAATTTGGATCGCTGACGCTGAAGACGATTTCCAGAAGCTCTTGGAATCTCGCGACCCAGATGAAGTCGTGATGGCCGCCGAAGAGATGGAGAGACTTCTCGAACAAGATCCCTTCGACGTTGGCGAGTCACGCGAGGAAGACGGAAGGATTCTCATCCATAACGGCTATGCCGTACTCTATCGAGTCGAAAGCAACGACCAACTTGTGTTCATCAATGCTTTCTGGCGATGGGCGAAATAATGTCGTCAACCGAGCCAAGCCGCTCGCCCGTCAATCTCGACTTCCTGCGCATCCGCGGCGCTCGCACGCACAATCTCAAGAATATCAGCCTCGACATCCCGCTGGGGAAGCTCGTTGTCATCACCGGACCCAGCGGCTCCGGAAAGAGCAGCCTGGCGTTCGATACGATTTATGCCGAGGGGCAGCGGCAGTACATCGAGAGCCTGAGCACGTATGCCCGGCAGTTCTTTGATCAGCTCGAACGGCCGGATGTTGATTCCATCAGCGGGCTCTCGCCGGTCATCTGCATCGACCAGCATTCGGGGCAGCCCAATCCGAGAAGCACCGTCGCCACGACAACGGAAATTCACGATTACCTGCGGCTGCTGTTTGCCCGTGCGGGCGATGTGAAATGCCATCTCTGTGGCGAGCCCATCCGCCAGCAATCGCTGGAACAGATTCAAGAGAGCCTACTGGCCTCACCGGTGGGAACCAAGGTCATGCTCCTCGCTCCGCTCGTGCGCGGCAAAAAAGGGGAACATGCCGAAGTGCTGGCGCAAGTCCGCAAGGCAGGGCTGGTCCGGATTCGCATCGACGGGGTCATCCATGATCTCGACCAGGCTCCACCGCTCGATGGCCGAAAACCCCACACCCTTGAGGCCGTCGTGGACCGGCTGATGATTCGGGAAGGGATGTCCGCGCGGCTGGCGGAGTCGTTGAATCTGGCCATCAAGCATGGCAGCGGCGTGGTGATTGCCGTCGTCGAACGGGATCAGGGGACGTGGGAAGATCGAATCTTTAGCACGCTCTACGCCTGCCCGTCCTGCGGCGTGGCTGTGGCCGAAATCGAGCCCCGAACTTTCAGTTTCAACAGTCCCTACGGCGCGTGCCCCCAGTGCGAAGGGCTGGGGACTCAGCGTGATTTTGATTTAGAGTTGTTTCGCCACACGCATTCCGAGTCAGCCGCCGTCAGTGATGAGGAACTTCGGCTGACGTTGCAGCGAGATCTGGCCACCGCGACGGACGCGACGCGAAAGGAAGAACTGGAAGCGCAACTCACCGACGTTCCTTGCTCTGCCTGTCATGGTGCCCGACTGCGTCCGGAAGCCACGAGCGTCCTCGTGGGGGGAAGGAACATCCATCACATCTGCCAGATGTCCGTGAGCGACGCCAAGGAGTTCTTCGGCCGCGTCACGTTTGGCGAGGAGCAAGCTCTCATCGCCACGCCGCTATTGGGTGAAATCTCCAAGCGACTAACGTTTTGGAAAAGGTAGGGCTGGGTTACATCACACTCGACAGGGCCAGCAATTCACTCTCCGGCGGAGAGTTCCAGCGGGTCCGCCTCGCCACGGGAATCGGTTCCGGATTGACCGGCATCTTGTACATCTTGGACGAGCCCTCGATTGGCCTGCATCCTCGCGACACTGTGCGCCTCATTGCTGCCCTGCGGGAATTGCAATCGCAGGATAACACCGTGCTGGTCGTGGAACACGACGAGGCCGTGATGCTGGCTGCCGATTGGTTGATTGACGTTGGACCGGGGGCGGGGATCCGCGGTGGAGAAATCATTGCGGAAGGAACGCCGAGACAGGTGGCGGAGAACGAGCGGTCAGTGACGGGGCGATATCTTAGCGGAAAGGAAAGGGGGGGACTCACGGCGAGGCACAAAGGCACAGAGGCAGAAGACAGACTTCGCGAAGCGAAGCGGACGATTGTTCTGGGGGGGGTAACGACGCATAACCTCAAAAACGTGACCGTTGAATTTCCGCTCGGCAAGTTGATTGGAGTCAGCGGTGTCAGTGGCTCGGGGAAAAGTTCGCTGATCAACGAAACACTCACACCCGCGATTCTGCGCAGGCTGGGCTTGACCACCAAAAAACCTGGCCCCTTCGCGCAGCTCACGGGCGTCGAGAACATCGACAAGCTGATCGAGATCGATCAGTCACCGCTGGGCCGTTCCCCCAAAAGCAACCCGGCCACCTACAGCGGCGTCTTCGACGAGATTCGAAAGGTTTTTGCCGCCACCAAGGAAGCCAAGGCCCTGGGCTTTCGCGCCAGCCGTTTCAGTTTCAATGCGTCCGGGGGAAGGTGCGAGGAGTGCCAGGGACAGGGAATGAAAAAGATCGAGATGAACTTCCTGCCGGACCTCTATGTCTGCTGCCCCGTCTGCGGCGGTCAGAGGTTCAATCGACAGACGCTGGCGGTCAAGTTCAAGGGCAAGAGCATCGCCGACGTGTTGGCAATGCCCACCGTAGAAGCAGTTTCGTTTTTTGAGAATATCCCCGCCATTCATCGTACTCTTCAATCGCTGCATAGCGTCGGCCTGGGATATTTGCCCCTCGGTCAAAGCAGCACCACGCTCTCCGGCGGCGAGGCTCAAAGGATCAAACTTGCCACGGAATTAGCCCGACCCGAAACGGGCCGCACGCTCTATGTCCTCGACGAACCGACTACCGGTCTGCATGCCGCCGACGTGCGGCAACTCATCGGCGTGCTCCAGGCTCTTGTTTCTCGGGGCAACACCGTGCTGGTCATCGAGCACAATCTGGACGTGCTTCGCGCCTGCGATTGGCTCATCGACCTCGGACCAGAAGGTGGAGCCGAAGGGGGCTGCTTGCTCTTCACGGGCCCGCCACATGAATTGGTGAAACAAACAGAGAATGCCACAGGCCAGTTTCTGAGTACTGAGTACTGAGT
>CAYUJE010000300.1:0-7779 GCA_964444865.1 uncultured Pirellulaceae bacterium
CGGCCGGATGGCAAGGCTCAGAAGCTCAATTCCAAGGGGCGTTTGATTTCCAACGGCGTGCTCGTGGTAACCGATAGGGATTACGACAAGGAAATCACGCAGCTTCATGTCGGCGAGAAACTATTCATCAAGGTGACGGATGCGGACCTCGACTCTTCCGATGCTCGCGATGTGGCTACTGCGGAAATCACCTCCGACATGGGGGAAAAGGAAACCGTCCGCCTCGAAGAGACGTTGGCCCACAGCGGAATCTTCACGGGCTCACTGCAGCTCAAGGCGGTCGATAAGCCGAAGGAAGGAAATCTCGACTCGGCGGACCCCGTCATCGAGACCTATTTTGGAGACAACTTGATCGTTCGGTACCTCGATCCTTCCGCCAGTACTGAAAGCGGCAAGCTGGAATTGACTAGCCGGCTGCCGGTGGTGGTTGGGACCGATGGCTTGGTGGCAGCTTTCAGCAAGACCTTTGGTGACGAGAATCTGGCCGTGGAGACAAAATTCAGGATGGCGGAAAGCTACTTCGAACTGTTCAAAAGCCACAAGAGCTTGCAGCGCGATGACGAAAAGAAGATCGATCTGGAAGCGGGCCGTCGCATCCTGCGGGAAGTGATGGAGGATTACCCCGATCCGAAATACGCGCCGCGAATTGCGTACTTGCTGGGGCAGTTCGCCCAGGAACTCGAGCAGTGGGACGAAGCGATTCGCTCCTACGATTTGATCATCACGCAGTACCCCGACCATACGCTTGCTCCGGATGCCCAGTACAAGCTGGCTCAGAGCTATGAAGAAGCGGGAGATTTTGATCAGGCTCTGGAAGCGTATGTGACGCTCGCGGCCACCTATCCCAAGAGCCCGCTGATTCCCAATGTAATGATCCGGATCTCCGACTACTTCTACAAACACGAGCGCTATCAAGTGGCGGCTCAAGTGGGTGAGAAGTTTTTGGAGCGGTTTCAGACCCACCAGCACGCACCGAAACTCGCATTCCGCGTGGGACAGTGTTATTACAAGTCGAAAAAGTATGCCGTCGCGGGAAAATCATTTGACCAGTTTGCCAAGCTTTTCCCGGACGATGCCCTCTGTGCCGATGCCTTGTTCTGGTCTGGTGAGAGCTTCCGCCTGGGAGGGAACAATAGCGAAGCATTCCGCCGCTACAACCGCTGCCGCTGGGACTATCCCAGTAGCGAAGGGGCCAAATACGCCCGCGGTCGCCTGGCGTTGCCCGAGATGCTGCAGCAGTTTGAGGCCGAGGCGAACAGCGTGGATGACAACAAGTAGTGGGGTAGGCGTCCAGCCTGCCCAGTTTTTCCTCTAGTTCCAGAAAACATCGAATTGTAATACGCCATGTGGACCCTCATTTTCCTCGCCTTTGCCCAGGCG
The DNA here is from genome assembly GCA_964444865.1 of uncultured Pirellulaceae bacterium. Lineage (GTDB taxonomy): Bacteria > Planctomycetota > Planctomycetia > Pirellulales > Pirellulaceae > SXOA01. The sequence continues at coordinate 1,381 of CAYUJE010000300.1, forward strand.
GACGACATCCTAGCCGACGAAGCCAAAGGCAAAGCCCCCGCAAACACCAAAGTCGCCGAATCGCCGGCTGTTCCGCCGGTCGCCGGTGAAAAAACTGGCGACCCAACCAGCACGAAAGCTCCCGATGGGAAGATGCCTGAACCGCCGAAGGCCGGGGAGAAGGCTGCCGCACAGGGCAAGGAGGCAGCGGAAACTGGAGGCGAAAAAGCTGCCGAGGGAGAGGCGGCAAAGCCAAGAACCTTTCTTACGATGCTCGATGAAATCACGAACACGGGCGCGATGGGGGACCTGCGGAAAGGTGGCTTCTTCATGTGGCCGATTCTCCTTTTGGGAGTCCTGGCCCTGGGGGTGATCATCGAGCGGGCTCGTGCCCTGCTGATGCTGACCACTAAGAACCCGGAGTTGCGGCAGAAGGTGCAGGATCTGTTGCAGGATGAACGGGCGGAGGAAGCTTTGACTCTCTGCGAGCGAGAGCAAGGGCCCGTGCCAGCCATTCTGGGTGCCGGACTGCGGAAATACGTGTTTCTTCGCAAGCTGGATTACGACCCGGCTGAGATTAGCGGACAGGTTTCCAAAGCCATGGAAGACTATGCCATTCACGTTGTCGCCGCGCTCGAAAAGCATTTGCCAATTCTGGCTACGGTGGCCAGCGCCGCGCCAATGATTGGGTTCTTGGGAACCGTCTCCGGCATGGTGCAGTCGTTTCGAGACATCGTCGCGCAAATGGGAGAAAAGAACATTGTCGAGGCCGCGGCAGATGGTATTCAAGTGTCGCTGCTGACCACGGTGCTCGGGCTGATTATTGGCATTCCGTCCTTTATCGCCTTTAACTACTTCACCAGCGTCACAAACCGCTTTGTCCTGGATGTGCAGGAATCCGCGGCCGACTTAGTAGAGACCCTGACGCTGCAAACGGCACTCTCCGACAAACAGCCTGTGTAAGGAGAGGTCATGAAGCTGGAACGCAGACTAGGAAAACTGCTGGTCGAGCCGGCGGCTGTGGCCACGGGAGACATCGCGTTCAATTTGATCGTGTTCTTCCTGGTTTGCGCCTCGACCCAGCCCGACAGCGGCCGGCGGCAGGACCTTCCCAGCAGCGAAAAGGTGAAGCAGGAGCAAAAGACGGAGAACATTCTGGTGGCGCTCAGCCAGAGCGACAAGATCGTTTCCGTTAACGGCGACCAGGTAAAGACGCCGGAATTTCCAGCTCGCCTTGCCCGCTTGCTGCAAGGTAAAACGAGACCGGAAGACCGAGTGGTTGTCGTGAAGAGCGATCCCAATACCTCGTACCTGCACTGGATTGCCATCACCACCCAGATTCAGGATGCCGGCGCAAGCATCACCATTCAGCGAGAAGAAGAACGAACCATCGCCGTCGGCGAATAGCGGACAGACACGAAAGCCCTCATCCCGGCCCTCTCCCAGAGGGAAGGGAGACAGAACCATGAAAATCCCCCGTAAACCGATGAAAGCGGATGTCCCGAGCACGGCGATGGGGGATATTGCGTTCAACCTGCTGATTTTCTTTGTGATTCTGGCCCGAGCCCAAGACGACAGCCATGTGCAATGGCAACCGGCCGAAGCGGCGAATGTGCAAGGGGCAGGAACGACCAAAGTGAGCGTGGTGATTGATACGAAGGGTGATTTGTATTTGAACGGGCAGCAAGTCGGCGAGGTGCAGTTGGCCTCCCGAATCGGCAGCCTGCTCGGCGATTCCGGACCGGGCAACCGCACGGTTTTTCTCAAAGTCCACAAGGACGCTCCGGCTCAGAAATTTGAGCCGGTGATCGAAGCCATCAGCGAGGCGGGGGGCGAACTCGTCCACGTCTTGGAAGAAAAGCGATAGGTGAAAAAAATGGAAAAGGCAAAACTAAAACTAAAAGAACAGCTGACTACTCCACTAGGAAGTTCCACTCCGTATGGTGACTATCGCAACCTGCAAGAACACGGCGGAGCTTCGCTCGCCGAACTCAAAGAGTTCCTGTCGAGCCTCCGGGGACGCAGTCCGCAGGAAGTCATCGGCATCGTGAAGACGAGCCTCCTGATTCAGAGCGTGGCGATCTCTTTCTTGCTGATCGTGATTTTCCTCGGCGTCTTCACGATCACTCCGTATATGATTTGGGGGCCTCGAGTTGCTCAGAAGCCCAAGAAGGCACAGCCGCCCGTTGCGGCTCAGGCCGCGGCACCGGCTCCCACTGCAACCGTGGCGAAGGGGGGGGAGAGCAAATCGGGCGACACTCCGTCCAGCGAAGACACCACCAAAGCGATGAAGGCGATGGGGATGGATGAGACGAAAGTCTCTGACCCGAAGACAAACCCTTTGGAAAAGGATTTTGACAAGCTTCTCGATGGAGCCAAATGAGTAGCCAGCACACTCCGTGTGCCGGCCTGTCCTCTCACGGAGTGAGCGGACCACTATTATGAAATCGCTCGATACCTACACCAAGAGCCTCTTGATCCTCAGCGTTCCCTATGCGCTGATCTGGGCGCTCTGCACCCTCCTCTGGCGGATGTGGCCGGATACGCCGGTGGTGTTCTTTGCGGTCTTCATGCTGGCCTTTCCCCTCGGCCTGGCCTGGGTGAACTGGATTCGCCTTCGCTGGCGCTCGACCGAAAATCATGCCAAACTCCAGGCTGCCGCGGCGGCGACATGGGTTTACATGCTCTGGTGGCAGCTCGCGGTGGTGGTCACTGACTGGGGAGGGTTGCACGACTGGCGGTCGAGCATCGCCTACTATGGGACCGGAGGGCTGTTCCTGATTGGCTTATGCTGGCTCATCTGGTGGCTGGAACGCTCCAGCAGGCGAATTGAAATTCGGCGTCTGGATTCCCCCGAAAATCAAGGCGGCAAAAGGTCGTGGAATCCGCTCGATTCGCAGGCCTGGTACTACGGCCGCGGCAGTCAGAAGCTGAAACAGTCGCTGGCCGGATTTTCGACGTATGCCCTGCTCTTCTGGCTGACGGCCATGATTCTCAGCCAGGTTCGCGGCTGCCACGAAATCTACGAAATGCCCGCCGGCGGCGGCCAGCAGAAGCAACTTGCCGTGCAGAAGGTGCAGATTCAAAAAGTTATTCGCAAAAAGTACATCATCAATCCGCTCTCCGCCATCAAGTTCAATGTGCCGCCGATTGACGAAGTAAAACTGCAACTGGATCAGGCGACGGAACATGCCTACACGGTTGGTTATGGCGAAGGAACCGGAGCGGGCTTCGCGGGGGGGACGAACCGAGGCAAAGTCCGCCTGATTCGCTTGGAATACGACGGCGGCGACTGGGCTCTCAACCACGGGGTCGGCGGCGATCTCAACATGCTCTTTGAATACGGCATCCTCACCCAGCAGAAAGTGGCCGAGCAAACTGAGTCTCGCCGCATCTCCCAGCTTGCCGCCTTCCCGCCGGATAAAAGTCCGCCGGTGATGTTCATGACCGGTCAAGGTACGATCTCCATTTCGAATTCGGACACCAAGGTTCTCCGCGAATACCTGCTCAATAAACATGGCATGCTCTTCGCGTCCGCAGGGACAGCTCATTTCCATAATCAGTTTGTCGCCATGATGAACCATGTGCTGCCAGAGGTGCGTCCCGTCCCCATCCCGATGGACGACATCATTCACCGTGCTCCTTTCGCCGTGCCGAAATTCCCCTACGTGGTGCCGCACGGCGGGAAGGAACCCTTGGGATGGAACATCGACGGCAGGTGGGTCTGCTACTACCACCCGGGCGACATTTCCGATGCTTGGGCGGACGGCCACGCGGGAATTTCCCCCGATGTCTATAAGGGGTGCTACCAACTCGGGGCAAACGTCATCAACTATGGGCACACGGAATATGCGAAGTGGCTGATGTCGAAACAGAAGAAGTAAAGGAGTGAAAAGTGCAAAGTGTACAGTGCAGGGCATGGGTGTTGGCGGCAATTGTCTTCTCTCTGGGTATGGCAATCCAGAGTCGCGCCGACGAACTCAACGAACTTCCGCTTGATGGCTGGAAGAAGCTCCGTGAGGTCGAGCGCTATCAGATGCAGATCGCGGAAAAGTACTGGCGGGAACAGAACTGGAAGGCCGCGAGCGCCGAATACGAAAAATTCATGACTCTTTATGAAAAGAGCGAAGGTGCGCCGTTCGCCCAACTCAAATGGAGCCTGTCCCAGTGCCAACTCAAGAAGCAGAATACGGCGATCAAGGAAGGGTTTCAGTCAGTGATTGACTACTGGCCCGATTCCGATCAAGCAACCGCTGCGGCCTACTACATTGGGCACACCTACAAGGAAATCGGCCGAACGAAAGAAGCCAAAAAGGCCCTGCGGGACGTGGTGACGAAGCATCCCGCCCATTTAGCAACGGTTTTTGCCCTGGCCGACTTGATTGACATTGCGGCTACCGAGAAGGATGAAACGACGCAGGTCGAATTGTGGAAGAAAATGACCTTCGATCTGAAGCGAACTCCCTATGCGGCCGGTCCCTGCCAGCAGGCCTCACGCGAACTGGCGGTCTATTCCTTCCGCCAAGGGGCGTTTGACGACGGGGTGAAGGCCCTCGCGACGACTTACGCCCCCGATCAGATGCCCTATCACGTTCAGGCTTACATCCGCACACCCATTGCCGAGATGGTGGCGGACTCCAAGACCAAGGCCAAGGGAGAGAAACTGGCGGAGACGGCTGTGTCGTGGCTCAAAGGGCAGATTCCAGCGGACATTGCGAAGCCTGAGGGGAAGGCCCTGGCTCGGCAAGCGTGGTTTGCAGCGGCGGATGTGCTGGCGGTGGCCCTGAAGGACGCGGATGTGCCCCCTGCCTATGAGCAGATGCATAAGCTCTTTGCGCCGGATGATGAGGTGCTGGGTCGATTCGCCGCCTGGTACAAGACAAAAACGAAGTATGACCAAGCCCGCGAAGTTTACCGTCGCTATGCGGATAAGAATGAGGGTTTGGGACAGATTGCCTATTCCTACCGCGAGCAGCAGAACTGGGCGTCGGCGGTGCAAGCCTACAACCAGCTCATCGGTCAGGATGCGGAACATGCCGTCCGCTGGAAGCCAGAACTGGCGGCGACGCAACGGGCCGCTGGGAAATGGCCGGAGGCGATTGCCGTGTATGAGGATTTGTATTCGTCGGACGCCAAGAACTCAGGCCAATGGCGGTGGCAGGTGGCAGTCACGCATCAGCAGGCGGGGCAGTTGAAAGAAGCTATCGGCCACTACCGTCAGTGCGACAACTTCCCGGAGAATTACAAGGCAATGGCCTGGTGCCACCGGCAGCTCAAGCAGCAGAACGAGGCGATCATCCTCTACAACCAGGTCGCCACGCATGTGCCGTCGGCTCCGTGGGCCTTTTTGCAGATGGCCTATTGCAAGGAAGAGGCCGGCGAACAAGAACCGGCGATCCAGGCCTTTCAGAAGGTCTGCAAGAAGTTTCCCAAGGATGGCCATGCCGGCATCGCCCACGCTCACTTGCAGCAGAAGTACAAGATTTCGGTGACGCTGGGTGGGGCGGCGGAGGAGTAAGGCCCTCACCCCGGCCCTCTCCCAAAGGGAGAGGGAGTAGCGGAATGACCCCGCGCGCGCTGATGGACCCGCTTCGTCAGGTCCTTGGTGACCGGCCCCGGCTTGCCATCTCCAATGATGCGGCTGTCGACTTTGATGACGGGAATGACTTCGGCTGCGGAGCCGGTGAGGAAGCATTCGTCGGCGATGTAGACGTCGTGCCTGACGAGCGGGATTTCGAGAACTTCCAGCTTGGCTTCGCGGGCAATCTCGATGACGGCATCGCGCGTGATTCCTTCGAGGATGCCGGCGTCGATGGGCGGAGTCAACAGTTTCCCCTTTTTCACCAGGAAGATGTTGTCGCCGGTGCATTCGGCCACTTCCCCCTTGGCGTTAAGCATCAGGGCCTCGACGCACCCGGCTTGCAGCCCCTCGATTTTGGCCATGATGTTGTTGAGGTAGTTCAGCGACTTGATCCGCGGGCTGAGAGCGGCGGAATGGTTGCGGATGGTGCTGGCCGTGACGATGGTCAGACCGTTCTCGTAGAGTTCCTTGGGATAGAGCTGGATGTGGTCGGTGATGATGATGACCTGCGGGTCGCTGCATTTGTTCGGGTCCAGGCCGAGCGCCCCGGCACCGCGCGTGACAATCAGGCGGATGTAGCCGTCCTTGATGCCGTTTTTGGCAAGCGTTTCGTTGACAGCCTGGGCTAGGGCTTCCTGGGTTGTCGGAATCGTCAGCCAGATCGCCTTGGCCGAATCCCACAGCCGCTCTAGATGGGCCTTGAGCCGAAAGACCTTGCCGCCGTAGCTGCGCATCCCTTCAAAAACCCCGTCGCCGTAAAGCAGCCCGTGGTCATAGACGCTGATTTTGGCGTTTTCTTTGTCGTAGTACTTGCCGTTGATATAGATTTGCAGGGGCAT
>CAYUJE010000301.1:0-5519 GCA_964444865.1 uncultured Pirellulaceae bacterium
GAGCGAGGCACTTGACTCCACTGCTGTCAGGAGATGAACGCGGTAGGGGGACAGTTCCCAGGCGGTCGGCGTGGCGTCGTCCGCGGAAACTGCCAAGACAGGCAGAACCAGGAGGAATATCGAAGTGAGAAACGTGCGGTTCATGCGGTGATGTTCATTCGGAGGGGACGCGGAGTTCGACTTGCCACTGCTCGATGCCTTGGTACAGATGGTAGGGACGCTGCGGTACTCCCTTCACCGACTTGTGATAGGCGAAGTGATTGACGATCTGCCACAGGGGTAGGACCGGCAACTCGGCGGCGGCGACCCGGTGAACCTGTTCTAGCCGCAGTTCGGCTTGCTTGATGTCTTTGGCCTCCTCCAGTGACCGCAAGGCCAGCAGCATCGCCGCGCTGCACTGGCCTGTCGTTCCTCCCGGTCCCAGTAATCGCCAGGCATCAACAATCGGCTCTTGCATCACTAGTTCGGTGTAGAGCAGGTCGTAGCCATCTCCCGCTGACTGGCCGGGTTGGACTTCCTGGAGTTTGACCTGCAGGCCGACCAATTCTAGTTGGCGGGCGATCGATTCGCAGGCAATTCGAGCCATGGGATCAGCGGGAAATGCCAGCGTGATCGAGGCGGCGGGAGGCGCGGCTGAACCAGAAGCTTCCTGCAGGGCGACTGCCACCAATACCGATGCGACCGCGGGATCGTAGGGGCGAACTTCCACCTGCGCGTTATAGCCGCCACCGCGCGGATCCTCTTTGGATGTCGGCTTGGGGAAAGGACCGCTGATGACTTCGCACCCTTCGATCGTTTGTTCGGTGAGCAGGCCGTGCCGCAGGATGCTTTCGCGGTCGATAGCGAACAGCATGGCGCGGCGCAGCGTTCGATTGGCCAGCAACGGATGTTTGGGATTGGGGACAAGTACACAAACCCGTGGCAGGGCATAACGTTCGACCGTGAATTCCTCGCCGGAACTAATCCGTGGCAAGTCCCAAGGGCTGATGCGATCCACCATGTTGACTTCGCCTCGGCGGAGAGCCAGAATCGCCGCCGCCGAATCGGGATAGGTTCGTTCGATGATCTCGCTGGGCTGGACACTGGCAGGTGCTTCCGCCGCCAAGCTGGATGCCTGTCGCAAATAACTCACGCTTTTGGGTGTGGCCGTTGCGATTTTGTAGGGCCCAAAACCGGGAAGTGGACGGTTCAGCCAGGCTTCGCCTCGCAACTGCGCATGGTTGAATTCGATGCGAACCTCTCCTTCCATTCCCACTTCCACTCCCGAGAGGACCTTGGCAAAGGACTCGTCATATTCGGGCGTCTGGGGTGTCGCAGCGGCAAAGAGAGTGCGGATCACATCCTGCGAGGATAGATTTCGCGGTGGCTCCTGCCACTTGAGCCCCTCTTTGAGCTTGAGAGCGACCTGGTTTGCTTTTCCTTTGGGGCGGGAAAGCTCGCCCAAGGCAGAGAAGTACTTTCCAGGGCTTTGACCCACCGCGGGTTCGGCGAAAGAGCGCTCCAGGAGCGGACTTGAACGTACCGCAGCCCAATCGTCGCTTGGCTTCTGAGGAGCCGTCGGCAGCGGTGAGATGACGCCAACCGAGAGGAGAGGGAATTTCTGATGCACCTGCGCGGCCAATTCCTTGCCCTCTTCAATCGTCGGCCAGATTTCCAGCATCTTGCCGGCAGCTTCGTGTGCTTCGCGCAGCTTGCCGGCCGCTAAATTCGCCTTGGACTCGGCAAGGAGAGCAGCTGCCTTTTGCTTCAGCATCGTCTCTAGCTCAGCGACTGAAGTCTCCTTGGTATCGGGATACCGCGTTGCAAGATTGCTCAGCAGCTTGCGAACGGCACGATAGTTTTCGTCGGCGATGCGGCTTTTGGCGAGTTCAATGCTGACTCGTTCGTATGCTTTGGAAAGTCCCGTCCGCTGCGGGTTGCGGTTGCTAAGTTCCGCCAGCAGGGCCATTGCTTCATCTTGGCGACCTGCTTTGAAGGTCTCGCCGATCTGTGTCCACAGGCAGTTTTCAATCGCATCCTTCAGGCCAGTGACGGGGGGAGATTTGGCTTCGAGGAACCGAAAATAGGCGTATGCTTCGTCAAAGCGTCCCTCTTGCACGCGCTCGTTGGCTTCGGCCAGAACCAGTTCTTCAAACAGTCGAACCTTGACCACCGCACCCCAGGCTACGGCAAACCGCTGCCCGGCTTGTTCGACTAGTTCAATCTCCAGATCCCCTTTGCGGTCGGCCGGCGCGGGCACTTTGCGGCCAGGCAGATTGAGGGGCTGCACTTTTAAGACGGCATTGTTGTTGTTTTCGTCAAGGGTGATCTCGTCAAACGGACTGCGCAGGTAGATGGGATCGCTATTTTGGGCGAGAGCGCCGCCGCGCAAAGCGACGACCAGGACGAAAGCCGTAAATGTCAGAAGTAGCTGTCGTAAGGGCTGCATTTACTTCTTCTCCGGAAGGGCAACCTTGAGAACGCCACCGGCCGCTGTCGGGACGAGGGCAGATGTGCCGAGGAGGGCAGGGGAGCCGGCCAGCGGCTGGAAAAGGTCGGAGCGAGCAATTTCTTTGCCGGTGGTGGCGGCAACGCGCAACAGCAGGCCGCGTTTCATCGGCAGCAAGATATCTCCTCCGGCTTCCAGCGGGGAACCCGCCAGCGAGCCGTCCGTGAGCGGGATCTTCCAAAGCTGTTTTCCGGTCCCGTCGAGGCACACCAATTCGCCCGCATCTGTTTCCAGCAGGATACGCTTTCCGACCGCGGCTGGGCCTGTCACGACCGCATGACATGCAAGTTTCGCCCCCGCTTTCGTTTTAAGATCGGGTAGCGCCAGCACTTGCACGGTGCCGGTCTGATCTACCAGCAACGCGGAACTAGCCACTGCGCAGATGCGCGAAATGGCCGGTGACTTCAGACTCGCTTTGGCCACCAAGGTGAGCCGCGGCTGAGGTGCTTTTTCCAGCCGAAGATGATATACGGAACTGCCGCCGTCCGATATGACAACGCTTTCGCCACCGTCGCCGGCTGGTGCGACGGAGCAATTGGCGAGCTGGCTGCCGGCCCGAATGCTAAGTTGATAAGGCTGTGCAAGCGGAGCGGCGGACTGTGCGTCCCGCAACTCGACGGAGCCCGAAGTGGAAATGCAGATGCGGCCGCCTCCCCAGGAAAGCGGAGGAGCCGCCAGGGGTTCGGAACTTACGGCCTCGGGGGACTTCGCTTCCGCGGCGAGGGGAACGAATTGAACGCTTGCGCCACTCAATTTTGACAAGTCAATTTTTATATCGGTACCTGCCCGCAGTGTGGCCAGAGCGGATTCCCCATCGGCGGCGACTTGAAGCGAAACCACCGGCTGAGCAAGGACTGTTTCCCAAAGAGTTTCGCCAGAAGTCGACTTGATGGCAGTGGCGATGCTGCCAGAGCGACTCGGGCTTTGCCGCACGCAAAAGATGGTGTCGCCCGCTGCTTGCGGCGGAGCCTCAAGCGTTTCACCGGCGAATCCCACCCAGGCTTCCTTCAGCGTGCCACCCGCGGGCAGAAAATCAAACCGCCGCAGGCCACTGGCTGCGACCCAAAACTTCTCGTCAAGCGCTGTGCCAAAGCGGGCCATTAATTCAGCATTACTTGCTTCGGTTTCTCCCAGCTTTTTGAGTGGCTCGTCCTCGCCCGGATGATAGTCGAAAGAAACCGTCTGCAGATCCGTCGAAACAAGCAGGCGATCACCCAATTTCACGGGAGAAGTCGTGGTCATGCCAGGTACGAGAACTTGCTGCAAGGGGCTCTTCGCCAATTCCTTTTCATCGAGACCCACGACATGTAGGAGCGTGGTGCCTCCGCGATTTTCCGCAACGACGAGGTGTCCCGAAAGCGGGGCAGGGGGGGCATCCACGCTTCCCAACTCGTGGCCAAGATAGACAGCTGCGTCACACTTCAATTCGGGGGAGAGGACATATAAGAAAGAATGTTCAGCCAAAACGAACAACTTTCCGGAGCCCCCGACAGGTCCCAAACGAACCGCTTGTGGCAGTTGAGCAGATGCTTTGCCATTTCCATTTTGAGCGTTCAGGGCGAAGACCTTACCGCTCGTTGTGGCCACTATTACCTGCCCATCCATGACGATCGGCTCACCCGTCAGCGGCTCCTTAAACGAATGGCGCCAGACTAATCCGCCGCTCCGCGGATTCACACAAACAACTTCATTGCGGAGGAGATCGGCAAGCACGATGGGGCTGGTGGCATCGGGGCCAGTGCTGGTAGCCGCGTTGCCGCGGTTCTGGCCGACAGGGCGCGACCAAAGTAGCTTTCCACTGCTGCCATCGAGAGCCCAGACGGTGCGGGCAGTAAGGGCAAAGAAGGTCTTGTCGGGCATCTCGGCTGCTGCCGAGGGCTTGCCATTGGAAAAGGCGATGCTGCCGACAATCGGCGTCTTGGCTTCCGACGTCTCCCCTTTGCTGGAATCAGCGACGGTTTTTACCGTTGCCGCCACGGGTTTGCCGAGTTGCCTGCCAAGATCCTTGAGTCCGATATCTTCAGCCAGTTCCGGATATGCATTCAGCAATTTCGTTCGGTCAGACAATACTGCATCAAGCTTACCCGCTTCGGCGTTTTTCTTGATGTCGGCCAGTGCCGCTTCGAGCGATTTTCCTCGCCCCAAATCCCGTTCCAGCAGCGCGACAGATTCTTGCACATTGGCCATGCGCTGCCACTGTCGCATTGAGCCGGGAACGAAACGCCCATCATTGGCGAGCGCCATCGCGTCTTTCGCTTGCGCGAGTTTCTCCGCGGATTCGGTAGCGCTCTTCCCTTCCTTGGCTTGTTCCGCCAGATTGGCGGCCATATCCATCAGGAGTGGAGCGAGTTCGGCGTGCAACTGGGAGAGCTCGGGTTCACCTCCGATTTCCGGCAGCGATGTCTTGGCAACCGGCAGAATGGCAGTGAAATTGTCCTTGGTGGGGGAAGCCGCCAAGATTTTCGCCATGGCCCGATGGAGTCGAGCGGCGCTGGCGTTCGAATTTGCCGGAAAGTCATCGAGGAAGGCAGTGAATTTTGTCACCGCGACGTCGTAAGACTTCGCTTGATAATCCTGTTCTGCCAATTCAAATTCTTGATCGCCATTGCTTCGAGTGAGCAAGAATCCCAGGGCACCGCCAACGACGAGCAGCAGGACTACTACGAGGCCGATCACCGGAAGCACTTTGGAACGTGGTTTTGCTGGGCCGGTTGGTTGGGCCGCTGGTTTTTGGGCGGCAGGCCCCTGCAACGCTGGCGAGAGAGTGGCTGCCAGGGGATTTGCCGCGAGAGGTCCGGCAGCGGCGAGGGGATCCGCCGCGAAGTTTGCCGGTGCTGCCATGGGGTCCAGAGGCATTGCCGCAAAGGGATCGGTCGTTGCGGCTGGTCCAAACAGGTCATCGCCGGGGAGCGGGCTTAGAGGCTCAAGCCCTTCGATGAGCGGCGCGGTTGTGGGAGCCGCTTTTCCCTTCCCAGTTCCGCCAGGTGCGCCGGCGGCGGGTTTGGCTTTCGCAGTCGCACCGGGTTGAGCC
>CAYUJE010000301.1:5619-7738 GCA_964444865.1 uncultured Pirellulaceae bacterium
CGTGGGCGTTGACAGTTCTTCCAGCGGCATCAATCCCTCGATGGGAGTTGCCACCTTTGGCTTGGGTTTGACCGGAGTGGAAGCTGTTGGCTTAGCCGGAGGGGCAGGCTTGGCTGGCGCTGCTGCTTGGGGTGATTGGTGAATAGGAGCGAGGCCAAGTTCTGCCGCGGCCAGATCGATTTCTGCCTGAGACTTGGACGAAACTTTGGGAGCAGGCTTTGGGCCGGCGGCAGGCTTGGCTGGTGTTGGGCCAATCGGCTCCAGACCGAGAACCCCACTCGAAGAACTGCTTTGCTTGGAGGCCGGGAGCGCAGACTCCGCCAGGCGTTCTCCCTGCTTTTCCGTCAAATGCCCCTTGTCGACTAAGAGTCGTGCGAGAGTGGCGGGGGAAACGGGTTTCGTTGCCTTGGCCACTTGTCGGCGCAGGCTTTCCACGACCTCGGGGGGTACGAGGTCGTTGCTTGCCAGGTGGTCCAAGAATGCTTGTGCGGTTTTTGCCATTCGCTCTTTTCAGGCCGGCTCACTTGAGTGTTATTCGTCTGCCTTTTGTTCGATCACAAAAAATCGAAATCCCTCCGGCTCTTTGGGACGGACACCGAACACGGTTTTGCGGATTCGTTTGTAGCCTGACTTTTTGGCTTCTTCATCCTCCAGCTTGACTAATTCATTCTCCAGTTCCTCAGGGCAGAAATGCACCACGACCTTTCCTCCTGACTGAATCTTGGCGCGAGCCAGTATCTCCTCGTCTGCTTCGCGCATCGAACCTCGCTGCCAGATCAGATACAGCCGCTTCTCCCCCGCGGAGGTCTGAGTTTTGGAGGTGGGAGTGGGAGCTGAGAGATTGGAAAGATAGACGATGTCGCTGGCTTGACCGATGACCCCCAGTTCGATCTTGAAATAATCGAGTTGGCGGGTATAGGAGTCGGAGGTATTGCCGGCCCCGATACGAATTTCCCAACGCTCGTGGCGGGGGATGCGGCTGATGGCATCAGTGGAACGTTCGAAATTTCCCGTGGCAACCAGGCGGTCGGGAGCCGTTCCATCGACCGATGCAAGCAGCAACTCGGCTGGCAGACCGGCGGCAATTGTCGAAATGCTGCCAGTGGTTTTGGTGAGGGCATCTTCCGCGGCTGACTCGTCAGTTTCTGGCATTCCCTTGGCCAAAGTTGTCTTAAACGGAGGAGGCGGGGCGGGGGGCTGGGGCGGAATGGGGTTGCCTGGATCCGCCACAGCCGGTTTTGCCTTGCCTGTCGCCAACCATACTCCAACACCAACCACGGGCGCAAGAATGACCACCAACAGGACCAGAATCAGGGGCAGCTTGTTCCCTCTTTTTGCCGGCTTCTGGGCAGCTTGCGATTTTGAATCCGCCGGAGAAGGCTGCTTGTCTTTTGCCTTTGTGGCGGAAGGTTCCGGCGGTGTTAGGTCATGGGGAGGGGTCATCACTGCGCCGGGCTCGCTTTCCTATCCAATAAAATTATTCGAAATCCGCATCGGGCTTGATGGCCAGATACCAGGTCTTCCAACGTTCCTTGGCCGCAGTTCGGGCTTTGTCATCGGGCTTGTCCCCCAGCAGTGCCACGGGACTTGTTTTCCAGCCCATAAACTGCAAGCCTTCGTCCGCCGCCATCACCACTTGCCAATCGGGGTCGTCAAGCGCGGCAAGCAAAGCCGGGCAACTTTCGATGTCCCGCAACTGACTGAGAACGCGGACGGCGGTCACCCGTGCATCGGGAACCCCGGCAGCCGCCAGAGTTCGCATGCGACGAAGGAGGTCTTCTTTCTCTTCGGGTTTGGCGGCCTTGAGTCGGGTCTTGAGTAAGTCCACATCGGCGGCGACCGCGGCAAACATGGGGTGATCGGGCTTGGTCAAAATATCGATAAACTCACTCGTTGGATTCGCCAGCTTTTTGGGGCGGACCTGGCCGCCGCGCACTCGAACCTCCTGCACTTCCGCTGGCAAGCCACGGCCCGCGAGGAGTGAGCCGTCGCCATAGCTCTTGGCCCGCTCAATCGCCTTTTGGGTGGAACGGAGGAGGAAGAGCACGGCAAAAGCCGTGTTGACGTCATCGAGCCCTTCTGAACCTTGCCAACTCCCATTGGGTTTTTGCGTCTTTTT
>CAYUJE010000302.1:0-7731 GCA_964444865.1 uncultured Pirellulaceae bacterium
GGAACTGGTGTACTTGTTATCGATGAGCCACTGGGCCGCGGCGATAAAGTCGTCGAAGACGTTCTGCTTGTTCTTGAGCATCCCCGCTTCGTGCCAGGCCCGGCCATATTCGCCGCCGCCGCGAAGATTGGCGACGGCATAGATGCCGCCGGACTCTACCCAGGCCAGTGTGCTGACCGAAAACCCGGGACGCTGCGAAACGTCGAACCCTCCATAGCCGTACAGAATGGTGGGATTGGATCCATCGAGCTTTACACCCTTTTTCGACACCACCATCATCGGCACCTTGGTGCCGTCGCGGCTGGTGTAGAAAATCTGCTTCGCTTCAAACTGCGAAGGGTCGAAATCGACCTTGGGCTCGCGGAAGAGGGTGCTCTTGCCGGTGGCGACATCGTAGCGAAAGATGCTGCCGGGGGTGGTGTAGTTGGTGAAGGTATAGAACGTCTCGGCGTTGTCGTGCCGCCCGCCAAAGCCCCCGGCGGAACCGAGCGCCGGCAGGTCGACGTCGCGAATGTGCTTGCCCGCGAGGTCGAAAACTTTCACGCCGCTGCACGCATCTTGCAGGTATTGTGCGACAAAATGCTGTCCGATCAGGCTGATGGATTGCAAAACGTGCTTCGCTTCCGGAATGATCTCTCGAGCCTCTGGCTTTGCGGCGGAAACATCGAGGGCAATCAAACGCCGCAGCGGGGCATCCTTGCTAGTTACCAGGAAGAAAGTGGCCCCCTGATTGCCAATGAAGTTGTACTCGGCGTCAAAACCGGAGAGGAGTTCGACAACCTGGGCGTCGGCCTGGGACAGATCCTTGTAGAAAACCTGGTTCTTCCGCTCGGTGCCACGCCATACCGTGATGACAAGAAAGCGGCCATCCTCAGATACTTCTCCCCCAAAGCCCCATTCCTTTTCGTCTTTCCGCTCGTAGACCAGCGTGTCCTGGGCCTGCGAGTCCCCAATTCTGTGGAAATACAATTTTTGAAAGTAATTCTGGCCGGTGAGGGCCTCCCCTGCTTTTGGCTCGTCATAGCGACTGTAAAAAAAGCCGCTTCCATCTGGAATCCACGAAATGCTACTGAACTTGACCCACTGCAAATGATCGGGAAGTTCGCGGCCGGTATCGACGTCAAGAATTTTCCATTCATTCCAGTCGGATCCGGCGTGAGCGAGGGCATACGCAAAGAGCTTTCCGTCATCACTGACCACCCAATTGGCCAGGGCAACAGTACCATCCTTCGAGAGCGTATTGGGGTCCAAAAGCAGCCGCGGCTGGCCGGCGAGTCCTTCCACCACGTATACGGCATTCTGGTTTTCCAACCCGCTGTTGCGGGAGTAGAAATAACGATCCTTCCGTTTGGCGGGGAGGCCGTACCTCTCGAAATCCCAAAGCTTCGTCAGCCGCTGGCGAAACTGTTCGCGCGAGGGCAACTGCTCCAGATAGCCAAAGGTTACCTGGTTTTGGGCTTGCACCCAGGCTTTGGTCTCGTCGCTATCGGGATCTTCCAACCAGCGGAAAGGATCGGGGACTTTCGTGCCGTGGTACTCGTCAATGTGATCGGACTTTCGAGTGACAGGGTACATAAGCTTTTTCGGTGCGGGCGTGGAAATCGGAAGCGGAGCCTGTTGTGCAGTGGGGGCTGTTCGGCCAGCATGCCAACGGCGAAACAGGCGATTGCCGGCCAATGCGGGACTGGCAAGCATAGCAAAGGCCAGCAAAAAGAGCAGAGCGGGTTTGACGAGGTGTTGCATCGTTAGTGTGAGGAGATCGTATGCGCGGCAGCCCAAGAGGCGAGATAGTATTCGACATTGGCCAGGACTTGTTCCTTCTGTGTTCCCCATGGTAGATACAATCCTCGGAGCGGTGAAAGGCGGGTAACCGCGGCATCCGGCAGCAGAAGCACGCCGTAAGCAAGTACCTGGTAATTGAGAATGGAGGTCCAAAGAATGCGGCTTTTCCGGCCGAGCACGACTTGCGTAATTCCATGCGGACCGATTTCAAACCGCAGGGGAATCAAATTCCGCCAAAGGGTAACCAGAATCAAGGCCAGTGTCCCCCAGCCCCACCCTTCATGCCCGAGAAAATGCCCAGCGACCGCGCTGGCCACCCCGCCCATGAGCACGCGAAACCAGGTCCCCAGCGGCTCGTCGCGCAGTCCCCAATAACGAACGGTCACCTCGACCGGCGCAACGCGAATGCGAAGCGACGGTGGAGCAGTTTTGCCGGAGGTTTCCATCCCTTCATTGTAGTTCGTTCAATCCAGGAATGGGCAACCCGCCCAGGGGGGCATTTTAATGGCAAGTGAAGTTGGCCCACTTTTCCTAAAAACGCCGCCACCTCACAATTCAGCATGGCCGCCGATCAGAATATCTCGCAGGATCCGAACCAGCCCATGGATGCCGTGGTTGTCGCTGGATCCAAGCCATCCCCCCGCGCCAAGTTGCGAGAACTTGCCGACAATCCTTGGTTGGTCCTCGGGTTGCTTTTTTTCGTGACGCTCTTTATTGGCCTCCCAGTCCTGTGGGTCAGCCGCGGTTTTTCACCGGTCTCCAAGATCCTCTGGACTGTGTTGGTGCTCCTTTGGACCGCGATCGCATTTTGGATGTTCTATCTTGTGATGTATTACGCGGTGTATGTCCCCATCAGAGACTTTCGCTAGGGAAGGCTGAGATTCAGGAGCCTTCGAGAATTCTTACAACCGCCTCGGCGACTTGCTTTACTTCGGGGTCTGCATCCGCAAGGTGCTTTTTTACGAGGGGCAGAGCGGACTTCGCGGCGGCTCCCAGTTTTCCGAGGCAGGCGATGGCGAGTTGACGGGAGTGTGCCGATTTGGCGTCCAGGTGTTTGCTCACCGGCTCAACCGCAGCGGAGCCGAGCATTGACAATGCCTCAGCGGCGGCTTCGCGTACTCGAGGATCGGAATCTTCGAGCCCCTGAGCCAATTCTTCGGCGGCGGGAGCCGCATCCTTGCCAAGTTGCCGCAGGCGAGCGGCTGCGACCAGCCGCACGGAGGCGTCCGGATCGCTTAGTCCCTGACGGTAAGCAGGAATGGCATTGGCCGGGGAAGCAATTTGGGAAATGGCCACGAGAAAAGCACCGCGTACCTTGGGACTCTCGTCTTCCTTCGCCCCGGAAGTGAGCGCCTCGAGTGCCGGAGCCGCATCCTCTTGGAAGCTGCCAAGCAAACGAGCTAAAGCGGCCCTGTTCTCGTCGCTGGGCTCCTGCTTGGCGGCAAGCATCTTGGCGAGACGCGGAACCGCTGCGGCCTGATCCGCCTTCGTCATCTTGCGGACGGCTTGCAAACCAAGGCTGCGGAGGAATGGCTCGGCGTCATCGAGCAGCCCCGAATAGCCCGCGACTTGCTGCTCACTATCGGGATTGAAATTTGCCAGCAAGTAATAAGCCGCTCCGCGACGAACATCGGGCCGAGGGTCCTCGAGCAAGCCGACGAGATCGCGCTGCGCGCCGTCCCCAAGTTTTTCCAGCTCCAGTGCCGCCGCTTCGTTGATTCGCCAGGCACCCTGGGGACTCTTATTAACGAGGCGAGCGGCAAGCGTGCGAAGGTCTTCGCTGATTTGATTAGATGGGGACTTGGGGCCAGTTGCAGCCTTGGGTGTTGATTCCTTAGGCTCGGCAATCTCCGGCGTCACAACGGCTGCTTTGCCCTCTGTTTTATCAGAGCCCGTGGACGAATCGCTTTCCACTGTTTTTGGCGGCTCTGGTTTGACGGGGGGAATTTCCGGCTTGCTGCTTCCGCAGCCGACGAGGGCCGCCAGCGAGACGGACGCTAAAAGAGGAACGAATCGTTTCATGTTTCGGCGTCCTTGCGGCTTGAAGAGCGGAGTCGGGTCACGTCAAAAGGTCAATAGTCCCCACGATAAACAGCCCCATGCTAATCACCACATTGATATTGAAGAAGGCGAGATTCACCCGTGTCAAGTCATTTGGCTTCACCAGAGCATGCTCATAAACAAGTAGCGCGCTGACCGCGGCAACTCCAGCGGCATAAATCCAGCCGAATCCGACCTGCGGACAAGCAAAGGGGAGCAGGGCCAACAGTCCCAGCGTCATCAAATGGCAAATTGCTGCCAGCCGCAATGCACCGAGCACGCCCAGCGCGGCGGGGATGCTCCGGAGACGGGCCGCACGATCAAAATCAGCATCCTGGCAAGCGTAAATGATGTCAAATCCCGCGACCCAAGCCAGAACGGCAGCCCCCAGCATCACTGCTGGCAGAATGTCGGTTGGTTGCGACAACAGAATCTGTCCCCGCAAGGCAATCCACACACAAACGGGAGCCAACATCAAAGCCACTCCCAGCCAAAAATGGGCGAGCGAGGTAAACCTTTTGGCATAACTGTACCCCAGCAAGAAAAACAACACCGGCAGCCCGAGTGCCAGCGGCAACCAATTGGGCAGAAAAAGCAGCGTGCCAGCGACAAACAGGCAGCTCGAGGCCAGCGTAAACACCCAGACGCTTGAAGCCGACAGCAAGCCGGCCGGCAGGTGCCGCATTTTTGTGCGTGGATTTTCCGCGTCGAACTTGCGGTCCACAAGCCGGTTGAACGCCATGGCGGCGCTTCGGGCACCGACCATGCAGATCAAAATACCCGCCCACTGCCACGGCTGAAAGTGAAGATGCGAGCCGTCTGGTGCCGGGGTGGTCCACGCCATCACAGCAGCCAGGAGCGCGAAAGGGAGCGCGAACAGCGTGTGGCTGAACCGAATCATCTCCAGGATATGGCGAACAGCCTTCAACATGCGAGCTAACTCTCCGTAAGCTCAACCGCTTGGGACACTTGCGATTAACGGACCGATCCCAGGACCTCTCCCTGACTGGAATCGGGCTAACCGTTTATACTAACCTTTTCCACCCAGTTTCGGATGACCGGCACGATTTCGAAATCCTCGACAGGCAGGCAAAACCATGCGTATCTCCATCGGCAGCGACCATCGAGGGACGGAACTCAAGGGGGCTCTTGTGGAGTTCTCGCGGCAGCTTGGGCACGAAGTCGCCGACGAAGGGGCGTGCAATACCGAACCCGTCGATTATCCCGACATTGCCGCGGTGGCAGCCAAGAAAATCTCCGCCGGAAGTGCCGATCGGGGAATCCTGATTTGCGGGACCGGTATCGGGATGGCCATTACCGCCAATAAATTCCCCCACGTCCGGGCCGCTGTCGTCAGTGACGCAGCCACAGCCCGCGTCTGCCGCCAGCACAACGACACGAATGTCCTGTGCCTCAACGGCGACTTACCCCAGGATTCGGCCGCCAGGGCGTCGCACCTTGGCGAGGTAAAGAGCATGGTTCAGGCTTGGCTGGAAACCCCCTTCGAGGGCGGACGCCATGCAAGACGCGTGGAGAAGATTGGGGAGTATGAGAAAGCTGCGTGCGCGAATCCGTCGTAGGATGGTCCACGAGGCCCGGCCCTCCCACCGGGCTCTCCAGCGTTTCACTCTGCGTTGCCGAGTCCGGCACTAGCCCGCCGCGCCAGCGCGGGTAAAGCGTATGGCACCGATGCAACGTCTAATTCCCTTGCTTGCGCGTCGGGCGACGGCTTGGGATCCAATAGGAATTCCACGCTTCCCTTGCCTCAGCGGGCTTTGGACGAGGGGGACGTCTCTGGATTGGCCTGGTCCCTTCCCCCCTTCACACTCTCCACCCGCACCTCAAATGGCCCTTTACCGCTGACGAGCCAGCGGACGTAGACAATGCCGTGGCTGGGGATGGAATCGAGCTTGATGGTGGCGGGGTCGCGCTTTTGCTCGGTCGGTTCGCGGAAGAAGGGCTCGCTGTCGGTGAGGCCGAGAATGACTTTGAGTTCCTTGTCCCCGGAGTGGAGAGAGACGAGGTCCGGCGGCGTGAGCTTGTTCCGGACATCGGCCGTGCTGTGCGTGGGGCAGGTTTTGGGGTTTTCGATAATGGCCGTCACCTGTGTGATGCCCCCGGGCAAGCTCTTGATTTCCACGGACTGGATTTTCACCAGCGGCAGTTCGTCCGCGTGAAAGAGCGAGAAGGCCATGTTCCGGTGACATTCTTCCTCGAGCAGAAAGCTGGGGGGCTGGCGCATCCAGTTCTTTTTCATACCGCCGACTTCAATTTTTCCATACTGCGGGTGCTCCACCTCTTTCCAGGGAGCCAGCCCTTCATCGAGCAGCAGGTACTTGTTGAAAGTCTCCTGCACTTCGCTGCTGCCAAAAAAACCTTCGTGGCCGGCGGTCCGGAAGTAGTTGAACGGAGTGAAGAGCTCGTTGGTGAAGGTCCAGGCCCCGCGGACCTGATGCAGCCAGTCGACCTCGCCGCCGTATACTTCGTACAGGTCGTTGGCGATGTTCATGTACCGATAGGCGGGCAGGATTTGCTCCCCCCGCTTGCCGATGACGTCGTAGACCGCCACGTCGCGGCCATCGAAGGCGTCGTCCTTGGCCCCTGGGCCGCGGAGGATCATGCCGCCGGCGTTGTGATAGGACTGGGCGCCGACAATCTGCGGCCGCGCGGCGATGAAGTCGGCGACGTAGCGGTTCTCCAGAATCGAATAGGGATAGCGATAGGCCCCCCGCTGGATGTACTCCGGCTGCCAGTTCCAACCCCAGTCGCGGTTGGGGTCATAAGAGCCGTCCCCGTCCTCGTTCACCAGTCCGTCGCCGTCGTTGTCTTTTCCTTCGGCCCCGAGCAGCCGATATTCCCCCTTTTCGCCCGGCTTTACTTGCATCATCAGCGAGGGAAAGTCCGGATGCGGCTTATGCGTGCCATTTTTGTCCTTCACCCGCATCATCGTGATGCTGCCATCGCCGTCCAAATCGTCTGGGCCGTCTTCATCCACCAGGCCATCTTTGTCGTCGTCCACCGGCCGCTGTCCCGTGCGGGGGGAATGGGTGTTGTTGGGTTCATAGAAATGCGCATCCCGCGAATCGGGGCTCATCATCGGCATCAAATAAAACGTCCGTTCGTCCAGCAGTCGCTTCACCACGTCGCTCTCCTGCCGCATTTCGCAGAGATACCAGGCAGTGTAAAGGACGACCTCCGTCGCCTGAATTTCGTTGGCATGAATGGCCCCATCTATCCACATGGCCGGTTTTTTCTCCGCTTCCCCCTTGGCAAAGTTCGTGACGGTGAGCACCCACATCTCCCGCCCGCCAAAAGTCTTGCCGAGGCTCTGAAGCTTGGCAAACTCCGGATGGGCCTTGGCCAGATCCGCCAGAAACTTGGCGGACTGCGTGTAGTCGTGATAGATGTTCCAGCGGGCCGGAACCTTGGGATTGGCGGGAGCACCCAGGGCCTTATAAGGCGACTTTTCCGCAGCGGCCGGCTTCGCGGGCTCTTGGGCAAAGAGGCCGTGGCAGCAGAAAACGGTTGCCAGGATAAGCGTGTGAATATTCTTCATGGATGCCGGGCTAGGGAAGCTGCTAAGATTCAGTCAAAAGGTATCCTTGACTCTAGTTGCCCCGGAGGCCCCATGCCATCCCTGCCCCAAGCCCAGCAGCGCGTGCTGGAAACCCCCTTTGGCCCCATCGTCGGTGCCAGCTACCGCTGGGACGGCGGCCAATACTGTGCCCTCCACACCAGCCGCGGCGTCGTCGGCTGCGGGATTTTCGACCTGGCCTGTGCCGACGCCTTCTCCATGGCCTTCGCCATCTGCCGCGGCACCCCCGAACACCCGCTCCGGGAGCCCGAAGACATCTACACCGCCAAAGTAACCGCCGTCAGCGCCGCCGCGGCAAAAATGGGGATTTCCAC
>CAYUJE010000303.1:0-7706 GCA_964444865.1 uncultured Pirellulaceae bacterium
GCTTCCTCGATCTCTGCCGGCGTGCTCCCCATCGTGAATTCGCCGGGAGGGATAAGGACAAACTTCATGCCGAGGGAATTCTCATATTCCACGTCAAGTTTCAAATAGGCCGCCCATTCCTGCTGGTGCTTCTTCGCCTGCTCGGCACCAAACGGCGAGATCGCCGGCTTGGGAGCATCCTTCGGCCAGCCGTGCGCATTGACGCTCGGATCGTCCAGCGAGGTTTTCGCTGGCGAACGTTTCTTTAGGAGCTGCCGAACCCCGTTAACAGTGAGAACCGCTCGAAATCCAATGTCGTCGCCGCTTAACCCGTTTGCATCGCGAGTTGATGAACGACAGAGGGACATCGTGCCGCCCCAGGAGCCGCCACGGATAATGCGCAGTATTCCATTCGGATTTCGATCTATGGGATTGACTGCAGGACTGTCACGAAATTGCGCGTAATAGTCGGACGACCAACGGTCGTAGACCCATTCCCATACGCTGCCGTGAACGTCAAAGAGTCCGAATCCATTTGCCTTCAATTCGCCGCACAAATGAATTCTGCCGCTGGAGTTTTGCGAAAACCAGCCGGCCTTGGCTAATTGATCGATTTGGTCACCGCACCAGAATTTGGTTGTTGTACCCGCCCGGCAAGCGAATTCCCATTCCGCCTCACTCGGCAGGCGGTAGCCATTTCCATTCAATTCTTGAACTTCGTTTCCCGATCTCGAAGAAAAAGGCTTCAATTTTTCCAAATCGCTAAGTCGGGAACAAAACTCGACCGCATCGTTCCACCGCACGTTTTCGACTGGGAAGTTCGCGGTGTTTAGGCCCAAAACTTTGGCGGCAATTTCGGGCTTTTTTCCCGTTCTGGCAAAGTATGACGGGTTGTTGCCACGTACCGATTCATACTGTGATTGGGTGACTTCGTGAGCACCGAGATAAATCGGCTGGGTGAGAACCACCCGGTGTCGCGGTGCCTCACTAGCATGAAATTTGTGCCATTTGGAATTCGGCTGGAGGGCGATCAGCGAGTCCACCTCTTCCTGAGTGCTCCCCATCATGAACTCTCCCGGCGGGATGAGGACGAACTTCATGCCGATGGTGTTCGTATATTCTGGCGGCACCTTAAGAAATTTGGCCCAGGCCAACTGATGGACGCGAGCTTGCTCGGCATCAAACGGCGCAATCGCCGGCGGTGGGGCATCGGCGGGCCAGTCGTGCCAGCCACCAGCGACGATGGGCTTGTCGGGCAATTTGCCGTGCCCGATTACCTTATCCCCTTGCTTCACCTCCACCTGGCCCGCCAGCAGTTCCACGTGGACCGTGACATTTTTCCCTTTCTTCAAGACCAGCTTGCTCGTCTCAAACTTGAAGTCGCCCCGTCGCACGATAAGCGTCTTTTCGCCGGGGGAGAGCTCCACATCCTTGCCCTGGTCAGCTTTCTTCAAGACGATGTTGGTCCCCTTGATCGCCACTTCGATCTGCGGGTCGTTGATTTCCACCCGGATCATGCCATCCTTCGTCTGCACGAAGAACACGATGGCCGCCAGGAGCAGCAGCAGCCCGCCCAAGCCGCCAGCGACGAGTACCAGCGGTTGACGCCAGATCGGCGGACTCTTCACGCGCGCAGTTCGCGGTCCCTGGCTCTGAGCGATTTGAATCGAGCGGGACGAAACAGGATCGGTCCCTTGCAAAGGGCTCGCCAGTGCCACGGTTGGCGCAGTGCCATCCGTAGGGCTGACTGCAACATCGGGATGGGACAGCGTGGCAACGCCTATTGAAGCGGACTGCGGCTGAATTCCCTTGCCAGTGATGGAACGAAAGAAGTCCGTGAGCTTGTTGTCGGCAGCGGGCTTGGGTGGCGGCACCGAGGATGACGCCGATTTTTCCCACGAACCGAGCGCAGCTTCGACCTCGGACATGGTCTGGAAGCGATCCTCGGGCTGCTTGGCGACCATGCGCTCGAAGATGGCAACCAAAGCTGGCAGCACCTCAGACCGCTGAGCGGCCAGCGAAGGAATGGGCTTGTTCTGATGGGCCATCAACTTCTGCACCAGTGTTTCACCGTCATACATGTTCTTGCCGGTCAGCAAGCGATAGAGCGTGCAGCCGAGGCTGTAAATATCGGCCCGGGAGTCGGCATTATGCGTATCGAAGGCTTGCTCCGGTGCCATGTAGTCGACAGTTCCCATCACTTCGCCAGTTTTTGTGAGCCCTTCCTCGGCCGCCAAGCCATCGTCGAATCGGGCCAATCCCATGTCGAGAATCTTGACGATTCCATCCTGATTTAGCAGCAGGTTGGCCGGCTTGATGTCGCGATGGACGACTCCTTTGGCGTGAGCAAACGCCAGCCCTTTCGCGGCCTGACGGACATAATCCACGGCACGGGCAATTGGTAGTAGCCCCTCTGTCGGCACGATTCTGGATAGGTCGCGTCCCTCGACGTATTCCATCACCAGATACCAGACACCGCGTTGCACGCTCGCGTCGTAAGCCTGCACGATGTTGGGATGTACCAGTTTGGCGGCAGCTTCGACTTCACGCTGAAACCGTTTGATGGCCGCGTCATCTTTGGTAAGTGCCGTCGGCAGGAGTTTGATCGCCACCAGCCGCTTCATGTGCCGGTGCTGGGCCTTGAAAACTTGTCCCATTCCACCGGCTCCAATCTTCGCGAGCAAGACATAGTCCCCCAGCACGAGCGGCGTGGTGCCGCCGGAGAGAATCTCGTTGGCCTGGAATGGCGTTAGTTTCTCGCGTTCCACCAGTATGGTGGCAAATGTCTCGCCGTTCTTGGGTCGAGTTCCGGCAGGAATTGCGTTCCAGAGCGTCTTGATTTCCTCCGCCGACGAAAGCCCAGCGGTGATTAGGGCTTTGGCAAATTGGTCGGCCGAGAGGGACATCTACTCCTCAAACGGGTTGCTAAGCCGAATGATAATCGATTCCGGGGACGATTCCAACCAATTTGGGATGGAGCCATTTCTAGATCAGCCGATTTGGCAACCTATCCGTCATGAAACTATGGTTTATGGCAAGTTTACCGTTCGCGGTGTACGAAAAACGAC
Source organism: uncultured Pirellulaceae bacterium (assembly GCA_964444865.1). GTDB lineage: Bacteria > Planctomycetota > Planctomycetia > Pirellulales > Pirellulaceae > SXOA01. The sequence goes on from CAYUJE010000303.1 coordinate 3,048, forward strand.
TTAATCCACATACGCATCAAACACCCGCACTTTGTCCCAATTCGGCTTGTTGGATTCAATAAATTCGATATGCCGGGGATGGGTTTGATAGGCGTCGTGAGCGGCCCGGCTGTCAAAAACGACCTGGAGGGCGACGTCGAAATCGGTTTGGTTGACGGGGCGGGTCAAATCGGGGACGAGCGTACCCGCGGCGAAAAAGGTGGTACCGGGGTGGCCGGAAAGGTATTTCTTGCAGTCGCTCACCAGTTTGGAAATGGCAGCCTCGCTGCGGTCTTTGAGTGTGAAGTAAACCATGTGTCCGAGCTGCATGGGAGTTCCTGTGGGGATTGGTGGAAGTGGAAAGCTTCTCATTATAGGGAACATCCGGTCTCTCCACAGACCCTCCTCTCAGTCCCTTTTCAGCCCCGCAGTCGAAGGCAGTCACTTTTAGCGAAGAGGCATGCGAAATCGGCCGCAACAGGTAACGGTTTTAGGGGTCGTGCCGACGATGCCCGTCCAGGGAACCGTTGGGAAAGTGACGTTATCGTCTGAAAACTCTGTCGCAACCTAGACTTAGGCAGCCACCGTCACTGCTTATGAAAACCCATTATCAGAATTTCGAGGATACGCTGCGCGTGCTGGCCGCTTCGACCAACGAAGCGACCGTGCCCGTGTTGCTGGCAGCTTTGAATAGCGAGGACGCTTGCGTTCGTGACGGGGTATTTCCGATTCTGCTCCACCGTCGGTCCCCTGAGGCCGAAAACGAGATCCTTCACCGCTGGCAGGAACTGAGCGACCACTGGAAACAGCTCGTCATTCGCCGCGAAGACTGGCTTTCCCCCGCGGTGCGGCGGGCCCTGCTCAGCGAAGATACGAAACTGGCAAGTGTGGCGTGTGCAGCCGCGGCGGAACTGGCCGATTACGAGATTATTCCCGTGCTCGTGGCCGTTGTGTGCGATAAGCGCAGCGCTGTCTCCTATCAGGCAGGAGGGGCCCTGCTGACTCTGGCCGAGCGGCTGGCCGAGGAGATTTCGGCCCCTCGCGACTATCGCAATCGCAAGGACGCACATTTGCAGCGGGCGCATCTTCTGGGGAGCCTGGAAAAAGGGGTGCAGACCTTTGATCAGCACCAGCGACGCGAACTGATCGAGTCTCTGCTCATTCTCGCCAGCCGGGATAACGCGGTTGTCAGCCGCATCCTGCAAGAACCGACCGAGCGAGCCTTCACGCCGATGATGGACTTACTGGTTCACAGCCCACGGCCGTGCATCATGCGGCTCTTGCTCAGCTACCTGGACGATCCGTTTGCTCCACTTCCGGCGCTCCATGCTTTGGGCCGCCGCCGCGACATCACCTGGCTGCGGCAACTTTGCCGCAAAATTGGGGACGAGCCGGGAGGGGTGATCCGCAACAATCTCAAACGGATTGAGAACATTCCCTGGCTGAAAACCCACCGATTCCTACTCGATTCGCTTCACGATTCCGAGCAGCCGGGAGCGGTGCGAATGATTACCATGTCCGGAATGCCGCGGCAGGAATCGCTGGAATCTCTGGCCCACGTGCTTCGCAGTGGCAAGCCGCAAGGGAAGCGAACGGCGTCCGTGGCAATTGCCGATTTTGGGGGAGCGGAAGCCAACGCGGTTGTCCAGTCCGCCCTTGACGACCCCGATCCGACCGTGCGCGCGAACCTGGCCACGCAGCTTCGCACGCGAGGCATCCCTGGCTCCATGAGCCGTCTGGTCGGCATGCTCGATAGCCAACACGAGGTCGAGCAGCGAGCGGCGCGCAAGGCCTTGGAAGAATTCACCTTTGCCTCTTACGCGGCAAATTTCGATTACCTGGACGAAGAGTCGCGCGAGCGAACGGGGGAACTGGTCCGGCGAATCGACGAAAAATCGGCCAGCCTGCTACGAGAAGAATTGTGTTCCACCTCGCGGACGAGAAGACGGCGCGCCCTGGAAATGGTCCTGCACATGGGTCTGGTGACTCAACTCCAGGATGTGATTGCATCACTTTGCCGTGACGACGACCAGTACATTCGCCTGGAGGCCGTGAGGCTGCTGGGAATTTGTCCCACGACCGTTTCCGGCCAGGTACTTCGCGAAGCCCTTTCCGATAATCGGACACTGGTGCAGGAAGCGGCCGAGCGCGGGCTGCGAGAATTGGCCCCCGCGGATGAAGTGGAAGCGGCGTCCGCTTCGAGCCGCGAATTCGAGATGAGCCCACCTGTAGACTCCACCGTCAACGCCTGACTTCGATTCCCATGCGATCCACTTATCTTACCGGCCCATTAAGCGTGTTCATCGCGGCACCTTTTGCCTATGCGGTGGAGCAGCAAAGCGTGACAGGGCGAAGCAGCGCGATCACAGGGTGGAGTCTGATTACGATTGCCAGCGCAACCATCACGCTCATCGCACTGGTCGCGCTCGTCTATTTTATCCGCCGATTTCTGATTCGACGGGCCCAACGCGCCAAGCATGATCCAGCTCAATTATTGCGAGAGCTATGCCAGGCCCACGGATTAAGCCGACGGGCGGAACGGCTGCTCAGGAAGGCAGCCGCGGCAGTGGGCACGCCGCACCCCGCGAGATTGTTCCTCGAGCCCAAGCTTTTGCGGCAAGCGGAAGAGTGCAGCGAAATGAAGCGGAGCAGGCGAATCATCAGCCTGCTCTATGAAAGGCTGTACGGGGAAGACGCCGATTAGCGGCTGCCCGCGTTTACTTGCCGCCGAATGGATCGGCCGGATCAGCCGCCGCCGGCTTCATGGGAGGAACTTCGGCCGCCGGTGCTTCCGCACCAGGAGGTGCCGCAGCCGCCGGCTTGGCAGTCGGGCTTCGTTTCGAGAATCCGGAATCCATGACGCCGCCCAGGCCGGTGGTCTTCTCCTCGGGCTTCCAACCCATCATGTCCAGGAGTTGCTGGACGGAGATTTTCTCCACCGAGAACTGCGTCATTTCCGTGAAGAACGCAGTGCGCGTCTTCTGGTACTGATCAAGATTCTTGATGGCCAGATTTCCCTTTTCCGACGCATCGCCCATGACAACATAACGCGTATTCACGGACATTTTGCCTTCGTCACGGATGCCGTCGTCCTTGATTTCGGTGTCAATCACACCGCCATTCATCGTGATAATGTGCTTGATGGTTTCCCGGTCGCTCTGCTGGTCGCCATCGATATCCATGAAGCCAACCAGGGCAAAATGCAGCCGCTGTCCCGGCGACCAGGCGGGGGAGTGAACCCAATCGCCCGGCAGAATCGGATCAGAAACTTTGTCTTCCAGAATCCGGCATTCGGCTTGATGGGGGCCCGTGACTCGCACAACTTCGATGCGCCCCTTGCTCTCCAACTTCTTCACCTTCTCCATTCCCGTGCCTTCCTTCCGCATCCGCTCCACTTGCTTGAACAGGCTGGCGGTGTTCTGGCTGTACACGGCGAAAGACATCTGTCGGCCAAGGCCGTCGTCGAAACCACGGTCAATCCAAACCAAACGCTGTTTCTGATTGATCCAGATAATCGAAGCATCGGGATTGTCGATGTTGACCCCTTGGACCGACTGCAAGACCTTGACTTGTTCCGCAAACTGATTCTTCACATTCGTCTCTTTGGCGAGCGAAGAACTGATCGCATCGAATTCGGCCTGCTTGTTTTCCAGGTCCTTCTTGGCTTTAGCCGACGCCGCCGCATAGACCGCAAGTGCATCGGCCGATGCCTTGGTCGTGGTCCGCTGGGAGTCCTCAAAGATCGTACGAGCCGCAACGTAATCGGCCTCCGCCTTCGCTTGACCCGCTGCCGCTTCATCCGCCCGCTTCTTTTCCGCTTCGGTGGCCGCAATCTTGGAAGCGGTTTCCGATTGCGTTTCCCCCGCGCTGCGCACCACCGCCTGATTTTTGCGGCTGATGGCGGTGACCAGATAGCCGGGAAGGTCAATATAATTCTGATTGGTTTCGTTCGCCGCAGCGCCGTACAACGCCATGTCCCGGTCATACATCGCCAGCCACGCGTTGACGTCGGTATCCTCGGCTCCGCCGGCACGCCCCTTGGCATCGTCCACTTCCTTGCGGGTTTTCACAATTCCCAGCATGAACTTGAGGGCCGTCGCCTGGTAGTTGGCCTTATTCTGGGCGGAAGTGGCGGTCTTCTCGGCCTCCCGGGCCTCGAGACGCTCCTTCTCTTTCGTTTCCGCTGCGGCGTAATAGATGTAAGTCGTAACTGCCAGCACCACGGTCAAAATGGCAAACAAAATGACCGCGATCTGCATCCCTTGACCTTCGCGAGACGCCATTGCAAAGCTCCTGAAATCGGCGTGAAAACGCCATGAACTCCGGCCGGTGGCCGATTAACTTGAACGGACTGTATCTATTTCGTCGCTACCGCGGCTGGCTATTCCCCAAACGAAGAAAATCGGCCCCGCGCGGCACTTTCCGCGCGGAGAAGCCAATTCAGCCACAATTCAAGTCTATTTACCCTGGGCGGGAGTGTCAACGTTTTTTATCCACGCGGCAACTCGACTCCGCGAAAAGGGATCCCTCCAGGGCCGGTTGGACCGGCACCTGGATGAAGACTCCCCTCTTTGGCCTAGGTATTGATACATCCTCAATTCAAATCTTGCCCTGGGAAGACCCTATCGGGGGCCTTGTCGAGGAGCGCTCCGAGTCCGAAGAAGGCGTCGGCAGCGGCAC
>CAYUJE010000304.1:0-7696 GCA_964444865.1 uncultured Pirellulaceae bacterium
GCAGGAATCCCACTGTTCTTCGTTCCCCTCGAGCCGGGAACGCTCGGTATCGTCGGCGTCATGGCCGCTGCCATGGTCGCCCTCTTTGTCTTCATCATCTGGCTCAATCGCCAGGCTGCTGCCCAATTGGAAAAGGAAGTGCTGTCCTTTTTCTCGTGACGAATCATTGCACCGACCGGCACAACGCCCGTGGAGTCCGGTTTCGGCAGTTTTGTTCACGTCATGTTCGTTCTACTTCGCCAGCGCGGCGGCTGCGGTGACGGCGAGCTTGAGCGGCGGCTGGGAATAGCGGTCGAACTTGCGGCGTTGCGGGAGCCGGGCACCATTGCGGCTGTGGGCGCGAGGTTGAGACGAGGAGACCTCGCTGGTTTGGGCCACAACTTCTTTCGCAGGTAAAGCCGCAGCAGAGGCGATGGCGGGCTCTTCCTGCGCATCGTCGCTCGGGGCTTCCATCGGCAATTCACCGCGAACGACCCGGATCTCGCGAGGGGCTTCAATTCCGATCCGCACCGTCTGTCCCTTGACCCGGAGCACCGTAACGGTGATGTTGCCGGCGATGGTGATCTTTTCCTGCAGTTTTCTGGTGAGTACAAGCATGGCACACTCCTTTGTTCCGAAAGTTTTTAGGACGCGAATGCGTCCGAAGATGCTTCTTGGTAAAGCACAAGCCGTGCCAAAGCGATGAACAATCCTGGAATTCTCTGCAAGCCGTTGACACAGAACACCTTACTGCAGTCCGCGCAAATCATGTGAGTGGCGTGTAAATAGTGCACAAAGTTACAAACCGTGCAACTCTTGCAATTCAGGCACACGGCCAGCCGCGTATTACAACTTAACCGACCTGATAGCACATTCTGCCCTAAGATCCCCTGTTCAACGTTGACCGGGTTACCCATCTTTCTTAAACTTTCACTCCCTCTTCGCACCTCTTAGGAAGCTGTTGACCATGGATCGGTCGACGACGAAACCACCACGCAGGAACTCGCTTCGCGGCGGCCGTCTATGGCTCGCTCGCGGGGTGCTCGTGATGTTCTCCTTAAGCCTGTGCGCCGTGACACTGGAAATTGGCCTTCGCTTGACGGGCAGCAAGCCGCAAACTGCCACCGTCCTGGGGACCTATTACCGGCACGACCCTGTGCTCGGTTGGCGCGGGAAGCCCAATGTGGCCTGCCGATTTGCCACCACGAATTTTGATGTCGTGATCGAGCACGGTAGCGATGGCTTTCGCCGGCCGAAGGACGACCCGAAGCCAAACAGCAAAGATCATCCGTCGGCGACCGTTTGGGTTCTGGGAGATTCCTTCACCTGGGGCTGGGGTGTCGCCCAGGGTGCAACCTATGTCGATCGTCTCAACCAACAACGCCCCGGCGTGCGCTTTCGCAATCTGGGCCAATCTGGCTATTCGGCGGTGCAGGAGTATCTGCTGCTGAAGGAGATGTTGGAAAAGGGAGATCGCCCCGATGCTGTGGCGGTGATGTTTTGCATCAACGACGTTTTTGAAAATGTTTTGAATGATCGGACCCGGCCCAGTGCGGAGCGTGCGAATGACGCGGTGAACATTGTGAATGTCCCGGTTCCCGCGCCGGTCAGCTTCAACATCGGGGCCTGGCTGCAGAATCATTCGCTGGCCTATAACCACGTCTACTTCTACTTTATGCGTTGCCGGCAGGCGCTACGGACGACGACTCCGCATCCCCAACTGCCGACCGACATCGCCGGAACCACCCAGTGGCGGCCGACCGGGGACTATGGGCCGTTTCTCGACGATTACTGGACTCTCGATCGACTGATCGTCCTGAAAGAGATGTACGCCAGGATGGCTGCCCTCTGCCGCGAACGGAGCATCCCGTTCACCGTCATCGGCGCACCGCAGCACTACGACGCCCTGGCCCAAATCTGCCACGAATTGGATGTGCCACTGATTGAGGTTTCCGAGCGTTTCACCCACCACGAAATGGGCCCCAGGGGTGACCAGCCGTGGTGTTTCCCTACGGACACGCATTGCACCGAACTGGGGAACCGACTGTTTGCCGAGGCCATTCTGCCGCAAGTGGAGCAAATTGTTTCCGCCAGCGACAACGCAGGTGCCCGCACCGCTCAAAAATCTTCTCCTTCCAGCACACGCCGCTAACCACCTCCCTGCCATGACCGCCATCCTGGGAATATCTGCCTTTTATCACGACTCCGCCGCTGCTCTGGTGATTGACGGCCGTATCGTGGCGGCGGCTCAAGAGGAGCGGTTCACGCGCCGCAAGCAGGACGAACATTTTCCCGCCCGGGCCGTGGAGTACTGCCTCCGAGAGGCCGGCTTGGAAATCGAGGACCTGGATCACGTCGGTTTTTACGAAAAGCCCCTCTCCAAATTCGACCGCCTGCTGGAGACGTATCTTTCCTTTGCACCCAGCGGCTATCGTTCGTTCCGGCAGATGGTTCCGCTCTGGCTGCGGCAGAAGTTGCATCTGCCGCGGGAACTCGACCGCGAATTCTCCGGACGTTACAAACACCCGTATGTCTTTCTCGATCATCACGAGTCGCATGCTGCCAGCGCGTTCTTTCCGTCGCCTTTTGAAGAAGCGGCCATTCTGACGCTCGACGGCGTCGGCGAATGGTCCACCAGTTGTTGCGGCGTCGGCCGTGGCAACTCCATCGAACTCACGCACGAGTTACGGTTTCCTCATTCGCTCGGTCTGCTCTATTCGGCCTTCACGTATTACACCGGCTTCAAAGTCAATAGTGGCGAGTACAAGGTGATGGGGCTCGCGCCTTACGGCCGACCCGTTTACAAAGATCTGATTCTGCAAAACCTGATGGATTTGAAAGAGGACGGCAGCTTTCGGCTCGACATGTCCTATTTCAATTACTGCCAGGGGCTGACGATGACCGGGCCGAAATTTCACGCCCTCTTCGGCGGTCCTCCTCGCCAGCCGGAGTCCTTGCTCACGCAGCGAGAAATGGACCTGGCCGCCAGCGTGCAGGCGGTGACCGAAGAAGTAATGCTCCGCTCCGCGCGGCACTTGCATAAGACGACCGGCCTCAAGAATCTGGTCCTGGCCGGCGGCGTCGCGCTCAACTGCGTCGGCAATGGACACATCCTGCGCGACGGCCCTTTTGAAAACATCTGGATTCAACCTGCTGCCGGCGATGCCGGCGGAGCGCTCGGCACGGCCCTCTTCATCTGGCACCAACTACTGGGAAACTCCCGTCAGCCACTGCCGCAGGACTCCATGCAAGGGGCGCTGCTCGGTCCGAGCTACTCGGACGACGAGATCGCCGAAATGCTCGACGGCGCCGGGGCGACCTACACCACCTATGCCACCGAGGAACAACTCTGTGAGACGGTAGCGGACCTCCTGGCGGAAGAAAAAGTGGTCGCCTGGTTCCAAGGGCGGATGGAGTTCGGACCGCGAGCCCTCGGCGCACGGAGCATTCTCGGGGACGCCCGCAGCCCCAAGATGCAATCGGTTATGAACCTGAAAATCAAGTTTCGCGAATCTTTTCGTCCTTTCGCGCCGATTGTGCTGCGGGAATATGTCGATCGCTATTTTGAGATGCGCCCCTATCAGGACAGCCCGTATATGCTCCTCGTCGCACCGGTGCGCGCGGAGCATCATTTGCCGCTTCCCGTGGAGGAAGAGGGAGCCTTTGGCATCGAGAGGCTGAACTACCTTCGTTCGACCATCCCTGCCGTGACCCATGTCGATTATTCTGCCCGGATTCAGACCGTCGATAACCAGCGGAATCCGCTGCTGCATCAACTGATATCCGCCTTCCATCAGCGAACCGATTGCCCGGTGCTCGTGAATACCAGTTTCAATGTTCGTGGCGAGCCCATTGTCTGCACCCCCGCTGACGCCTTTCGCTGCTTTAAGGCAACCGACATCGATGTGCTGGTCCTGGGACGGAGCGTCGTCCTCAAGGAACAGCAGACCAAGCTCGACGCGAATTCGCGCCAGCAGCACCTGGCCCAGTTTCAGCTTGACTAAAGGAAACGTTCGATGGCACTGCTCGAAATCAATTGGCGACCCGACCGCATGCAACTGCGGCAATTTGGAATAGCCGCGGCAGCACTGATGCCGCTGGGGGCATGGTGCGTGACGACGCAGACGAGCGTCCTCCAGTGGCTCTGGAGCGGCACGCCGCTGATTTGGGACAACGGCAACTTGACCGTCATCGCCTTCGCAGCCGCTTCGGGAGCGCTGGCCGCGGTTCTCGCCATCGCCAAACCAGAACTTCTCAAGTTTCCTTTTTTGTTCTTGTCGATACTCACCTCACCCATTGGTCTGGTCCTGGGGGAAGTGCTCGTTGCCGTCATCTACTTTGGAGTTTTCACGCCACTGGCTCTCCTATTCGGTCTGCTCGGACGCCGGCCACTCGACTGGCGGCTGAATCGCCAGGCCGCAACTTACTGGCAGCCAAAAAAATACCGCCGCACACCGGCCAGTTACTTTCAGCAATTTTAACTCTGCACGAGGTTAGGATGTCTCAAGATACTCGCTCTTTTGAACAAGCTGCCGGAGATGGTCGCCGCTCTCTTCCCGCGGAGCTTTTGTCGTTCGTCCTCGAAAATAAAAAGTGGTGGCTGATTCCGATCCTGCTGGTGTTTCTGACCCTGGGAACCATCATGGTGCTCGGCAGCGGCGGGCTGGCCCCGTTCATTTACACGCTGTTCTAATCGACTCCGAACCGAAAGTTGCCGGACGTTGTCTCCCGATAGAGGCAGACCTCCCTTGGGGGCACTCCTTATGTTTGTCGGCGGGCACTTGAATACTTGTGCCCCGTGGTGATAATCGATTCCTTGCCATCACTTGCCGCAGTAGCGGCGCAACAGTTAGCCAGAGTGGCGGAATGGCAGACGCGCTGGATTCAAAATCCAGTACTCGCAAGAGTGTGGGGGTTCAAGTCCCCCCTCTGGTACTCCGAAGGCGGCCGAGGTTTCGATACCTCGGCCGCCTTTTTTTGAGCCCGCCAGTGACTTCCAGCAGCACCCACCATTACGAGGGGTCTCTGGAGTGCGCACTTTCTACCCATTTCGGTGCTCAAACAGTTGCGTTTTCTTCCCAGGCTACCCAGAATGACATGTAGAGAACGAATTCGGCGTAATCGCCATCCACACGCTCCTTCTTTGATGAAGCAACTGCGATAGGTTCCACCATGAAATTCTCCATTCATTCGCTGGCCATTTTTTTTGCATTGTTTTTCGCGGGGCATTTGGCGATTGGTGAAGATGCCGAAAATCCACGCGGCATAGGTGGTTTCGATCTGGGACCCGTGCCAGGGCAGGGAGGAAAGGCTCTCGGCTTTGGTGGAGAAGTCCAGGGCAAGGAATTGGGGGGCCAAGGAGCTGGTATCCCAGGAGTGGGAATTCCCGGCTTGGGGCTTCCTGGAATGGGGCTACCAGGCGTCGGAATACCCGGCTTAGCGGGGGGCGGAGGAGGACAACAACCAGGCGTGAATGGCAATGGTGACGGGCAGGGCGGAATGACGCCCCTGCAAGCCTATTTGCTCAGCCGCATGCGGGGTGGTTCGCGGGGTTCGGGAAGTTCCGGCAATTCCGGCAGCAATGTAAAAACCTCTCCCCTGATTATGCATCAGGCCATGCAACAGCAGTTTCTCATGCAGCAGCAAGCTGCCGCCCAGCAGGCCGAAGCGGAGAAAAAGGAAGCCAAACGGCAGAAGCGTGCTTCGAATGCCCAAAAGCGCCGCTCCGAAGCAGAAGCCAAAAAGGAAGCGGCAAAAGAAAAGGCCGAAGCTGCCAAGAAGTCGTAACGCATTTGTTCTGGAGTTGGCCGCATCGGCGAACGGTCGACATGCCTTCCTGCCAATCTCGCAGGCCGCAGGTCTCAAATCTAGTTCGCTGTCTGGCTTGCAAAATACACGCGCCGCTGCAAGTGTATACCTTTGACCTGGAAGTGCGCGACGATGTGTGGCGTGGTCGCAAAATGACGCGGCTCAGGGTCACGGTCGACGGCAATGAACTCTACGAGTGCTTGGGTTTTTTCCAGTCGTTCGTGTTTCAAGCGGCGCAAATACGAGCCCGACGCGCAAGCGAAGGAATTGGATGTTGTACCGGTGCAATTCGGTTTTCCCTCACTTGCGCGTCGGGCTAGAGCCGGATTTTGCAACGCAGAGTGAAACCAAGGAGAGTCCTGCTCTGAAAGCAATTCCTCTAGACTAGTTTCCCGCCAGTGTGATAATGAATTTGTAACGCACGCTGTTGGAAGGAGCATAGCATGAGCCGGAAGTCCCCTCTCGCGATAGCTACTCTATTGGCGGTGGCGTTCACTTGCCGCCTTGCCGTGTCCCAGCAACCGCCACGGCCTTACGATGGCATTCAGGCGGGTTTCGACGCCTATCAACTTGGCGAAGAGAAGCGGCAAGCCGACGTTGGCCAGCAGCTCTACTTGAACGACCTTTCCCGTGCCAGGCTCACACCTTTGGCGACGTACGGTTACGGGTACCGGCCTTTCTCTAGCACCTTTGGTGTTGTGCCTGCTTCCGCGGAGTACTCCTATGCCAACGGTAATTCGCCATTGCCATTCGGCTTTCGTGGCGACGCCGGAAGCCAGCCGCTCACCGTGTTCGAGCCATGGCCCTACGTGCCAGGCGACATTTGGGGCGACCTTTATCTTCCTCGGCTCCGACAACCGATAGCGCAGGCTCAAACTCAGACCGGGCTCAATCGTTGGGAGTCCCATCCCGTCTACGATCCTTCGCTTGCCACTCGGCCTGTCCTTCCGCCCGTGAATTCACCGGCTCTTAGGAACACTCCTTACGCCTCGGAACTTCCCGCTTTTTCGGCTCCAACAAAGAAGACGCGTTCCCTCCCGACCGAATTACACCCCGGTGAACCCCCACCCCCTTCCCCCAGTCCTTCCATCGACGATGAGCCGCCTCCCTCGCGACGCCGCGTGTTTTAGGAGTCTGTTGAAAACGGGGTCTGGCTCAGAGCCTGCATTTATTCTGCCGCGGGAAAAATAGTTGCGGCGACGTGCCTGCCCCCTTTTTCAACAGGCTGTTAGGTTCCGATAACAACAGCCCGAGAAATCGGTCGCTGCCACCAGGACGTCGGCGAGTTTCGCCCCACTTCTAGGTCCTCATCTGTCTCAATTCACTCCCTTGTCAGCCATGACAAATTTGCTACGCTAACAAGTCTTACCCAACCGCCCCCTTAGCTCAATTGGCAGAGCATCTGACTCTTAATCAGAGGGTTGATGGTTCGAGTCCATCAGGGGGCACTAAGAAAAAACCCTTGCCGTAATTGCACTTACGGCAAGGGCTCTGAGATACAGAAGCCTCTTGCGAGACCCCCGGTCAGGTTTCATTCGCAGGAGGGTCTCTTTCATCCCACGCGAAGCACGTGTCTGGTGGAACAGCCAGAAGAGTTCTTGGTGCACGGACATCGGCGGAAAACGCCGTATGCTGGCCAAGGGCAAAGACAATAAGAAGCTCGCCAAAGAACGGCTCAAATCCCTGCTCGAAGAGCAGGCTCTGCTCTTCCAGGTTGACGGGGCGATGAAGGTCGCCTTTCTTTGTGAGCGGTTCCTGGACTTTGCTCAGGAGAATTTGGAGCCCGGGACGTACACATCGTACAAGTATTCGTGCCAGAAGTTCATCGACCATTTCGCCCAGCGTTTGGCCCACACCATCACGACGCAGGACCTGAGCCATTTCCTGAGCAAGCTGAAGCCCAGGCTGG
>CAYUJE010000305.1:0-7619 GCA_964444865.1 uncultured Pirellulaceae bacterium
AGATGGACGAAGTCGTAGGCTTGCAGCAGCATGTAGCTGAACTCGGTGTAGCTGATGCCGCTCTCCCGTTCGATGCGGCTGGAGACGGAGTCCTTGGCGAGCATGACGTTGACGGGGAAATGCTTCCCAACGTCCCGCAGAAAATCGAGGTACGAGAATTTTCCCATCCAGTCGAAGTTGTTGAGCAGCTTCGCCCCGCTGGAGCCGCCGAAATCCAGGAACTGCTCCAGTTGCTTGCCAATCCCTTCGACATTGGACCGGAGCTGCTCGACCGACTGCAGGTTCCGCTCCTCGCTCTTGCCGCTGGGGTCCCCAATCATCCCCGTCGCCCCGCCGACCAGGGCAATCGGCCGGTGCCCCGCCTTCTGAAACCGCCGCAGAATGAGAGCCGGCAAGAGCGACCCAACATGCAAACTGTCCGACGTCGGATCAAACCCGCAGTAGAGCGTGCGGCTGCCGGATTCGAGCCAGGCGGGGAGGTGGTCCGGGGCGGTGGACTGGTGGATGAGGCCGCGCCAGGTGAGGTCAGGGAGGATGGGCATGGGGTCAGTGGTCAGGGGTCAGTGGTCAGGGGTCAGTGGTCAGGAGTCAGGGGTCAGGGGTCAGGGGTCAGGGGTCAGGGGTCAGGAGAGAGACGAAAGATGGGGCGCGGAGGTTCATTCAAGCGGATTTGAAGAATGGCGAACAGGCCGAATGGACGGCGACGGGACGCTACTTCATTTTCAGGATCAGCATCACGGCGGGGCTGACGCGGGCGTCGACTTCTTCGGTAGAGAGCTTGTTCGTGGCGACGGCGGGGCCGGTGGGGGCCGATTTGGGCAAATGCTGCTGCAGGAATTTGATGAGATCGGGCGAGGGGATGGCCATGCCGTAGGTGTCCTCAAAAGCTCCCGCGACGCGGCCCGTTTTGGCCGTGATCATGCCGACGACGTTTCCCTTGTTGTCGCACAGCGGCCCCCCGCTGTTGCCGGGGTTAACCCGCATGTCCAGCAGGAACATGCTGTTCCGCTCATCTTCCGGGAGCGCGGAAACGACCCCTTCGGTAAGCTTCACTCCCTGGCCCGTCTGGCTCATGAGCGGATAGCCAAACGCGATGACCGCCGCTCCGCGGCCGGCCATGGAGTTGGCGAGGCCAATGGGGGCAAGCTTCATTCCCGGCGGAGGATCGATTTTGATAAGGGCCATGTCTTTGTTGGGGTCCTCGGCAATGACGGTGGCGGGAAGGGGCTGGTCCACTCCTTTGAGGCGAACGACCACCTGCCCTTCCCCCTCCACCACATGATGGTTGGTGAGGAGGTAGCCCGATTCGGAAATGACAAAGCCCGTGCCCGACGACACGATGTTGATGTTCTTAATGGCGTCCTTGGCCGCGGCGAGCCGGTCCTTGAGGTCTTTGTTCTTGGGCTCGTAGGTTGCAGCTTCGGTGAGATGGCGGATTCCTTCTTCCTGCTTTTCCATTTTGAGCAGCACCGCCGCGGCCATGAGATGCAGGGACGCTCCGCGGTCGGGATCGACAAACCGCTTTTTACCCGTCCATTCGTTGAGGGGAGCGAGCGCTTGCAGAAGGCCGGCCTCGTCGTCGAGCCGAATCCCCTGCAAGCGGAGTTGCAGGTCGGCTTCGAGAAATGCTTCCAGCCTGCCGGCGGTGTTGGCTGCGTCGACCCGCTGGGCGATGGAGATCCAGCCTCGCACGTCGTCGGCAAACGCGGGAACGAATTGCCGCTCCTTGAGCCAGTTCAAAGCCTTCTCCGCAGCGGCCATCTTGGCAGTGTCGTCCCCCGTGGCGCGGGCCGCGGCCAGCAGTTGGTCCCGCGTGGCCCGCTGCTGCTTCCAGGCGGCCAGATTGGTGGCGACATTGGTGCCCCCTTTCCATTCCCGCTCGATGAAATAGGGATGCCCCGCTTCGTCGGCGAGGACCAGCACGGGGACCTTGCGAATGCCGTAAAGCTGGGCCATTTTTCCGTTTTGGAAGGCGTCTTCGATGAAACGGCTTCCCTGAGCCGTCTGGGGAAAATCAATAATCACCGGCACAAAGCTGGCGTCGATGGCGGCCTTGGTGGCGGGTTCGGCGAGATCTTGGGCGAGTTTTTTGGTTTCCGGATCGGCATCGGTGACGCCGAACACGATGAACAAGTCCTTCTTGCCCGTTTTGGCTTGCCGCTGGGCGGAATCCACCAGCTGAAACCAACCGGGAAAGCCGGCAGGAGAAGACTCCGCCGCCGGAGTTGCTCCCCCGAGTGGAAAGTTGGTGCCGGTGGGATTGCTGGGGGTGTTGGTTTTGGTGCCGGGGTCTTTGGGGGTGCTGGCAATTTTGGTGTCGATGGATTCCCACTTGGGGGCGAAGTGCGAAGTTTCGCCGCCGGTGAGCGCGATCGTCGTTTCCACATTCTCATAGCCGCGGCGCTGCAGCAGCAGTTTTTTGGAACCGGCGGGAAGCGTGAATTTGGCTTCTCCCTTGGCGGGGACCGCCATGCGCTGGCCGTCGATCGAGAAGGCACTGCCGCTCCGATCCTGTTCCGGCCAATCGAGAATCAAAACGGCTTTGCCGCTGGCGATGGCCGTTTTGCCCGGCTGCTTGGGCCTGGCGACCGGTCCGCCAAAACCGCCAAGCATGAACGTGATTCCCAGGCCCCCTCCCAGAACCACGAGCAGGCCGAGCACGCCGCCACCGATGAGGAGCGGGGTGCTGGAATTTTGTTTCTTGCCGGGCCGCTCCCCACTACTGCTGGAGGCGGGAGTGGGCGTGGAGACTTTGGGAGCAGGAGCCGAGCGGTTCAAGACAAAGTCGTTGACGGTGACGTCGCTGCCGGCGGAAGTGGCATCGTCGGCTGGGACGGGAGCTTCGGCTTTGGGGGTGAGCGAGAAATTGTCTCCTAAAGCCGAGGAGTCGCGCGCGGCGGGCTCGGGAAACGAGAATTGCAGATCGTTCTTTTTGGGTCCCTTCGTTGGCGAAGTGACGATGCCGGGGAACTCCATCACCGGTTGTGAGGGAGGTGCGGGGGCAGGTGCCGGCTTTGCCGGAGGGGGAGCCGCAGCTTGAACGAGAGGAGGAGCGGGCGTGGCGGAAATGGGAGTCGACGGTCGCTTAGCGGGCGCGGCGGGGAGCGGCGCGGGAGCTTCCGCCCCGACGGCGGGGACATCCACCACCGCGCTACACTTGGGGCAGCGGGCCTTCTTCCCCGCAGCGGCTGCACTCACCCGAAAGGTGGCAGAACAAGCGGTGCACCGGCATTGAAGTTCCATACAACCATCTCAAAGAAGGGGAAGAGTGCAATGGTGGCATTATCGAATGCGGGAACGCAGTCTGCAAGCATTGCGGCGGTCGAATCAGGGCTGCTCAGTGTTTCAAGTGGGACAAACTACCAGCCCGACGCACAAGCGAGGGAAATGGACGTAGCACTGGTGCAAAACGCCTTTCCCTCGCTTGTGCTTCGGGCTAGTGTCGGACTCTGCAACGCAGAGTGAAACACTGGAGTGCCCTGGCGGTCGAATGACGTGGCTCTCGCTGCTAGCGAACTGCCGCCAGAACTCCATCGTCCGCCGTTTTTCGCTCTTTACCTGTTTCCCCCAAACCGGCTAACATGGCCCGGCGCTGGATGGACCAAACAGGCAGGCAGGAGCCGGAGCCGACGGCAATTGAGCCTGTTGAAAATGGGTCTGGCTCGGAGCCAGCATTCGTCGACTGTGATCGAAAACGGTCGCGGCGACGTGCCTGACCCCTTTTTCAACAGGCTGAAAAAGCCGTTAATCAAGGAGATGATGCGATGAATGGACTCGCCGTATTGCTATGCGTGGCCGTGCTGGGTGTGCAACAATCCTGGCGGACAACCCAGGAAGGGCAGCTCGAATACGTGTTGCAGGTCGAGCCGCGGTTTCTCGCTTCCTTGGAGCAGGGGGAGAATGTCACCAGCAATCTTCCCGCCACGGCGAAGGAAGTGCATCGCCTCTGTCTCCGGATTTCAGCCGGAGATCTGGCCAAAGTGCCTCAGCGAAGGCCCGATTTGACGCCGCTGGACAGTCAGGAACTGCGGGCGACCAAAGGGGAACCGGATATTCCCGTGGCCCTCGTCGTGGATGCCCGTGGACATGTCGAGCAGACCACCGACATTTCGCACGGCTGGGTGGCGACGAAAGATGGCCGCGTGCAATATCTAGTGCAACTCACCCCCGACCTGCTGGGAAAACTGCGCGAGGGTGACGAGATCTATATGAACATCTATCCCGAAGCGGGCCAGATTCAGCAATTCATTGTTTTCTCCGGCCAGGAAGTTCTTCCTCGGAAAGCACCAGCAGCGGCTGTTGCTGCGGCACCTCCGCGGGCGTCGTTCACGGCCAAGGGGCAAGGCAACGTCGCCCCTGTCGCGGCAGAGAATCCCGCTGGTCCAGGACTGCGGGCCGGCGAATCGAAAGCGGGTGAACCTTCTCGCCTGCGGCCTCCGCCGCGGTACACCGTGGCCGATGAGCCGAAAGAGCAACCCGCGGAACAGCCGAGCGATCAATCGCTCTACGGTGCCCAACCCCCTTTGTATGGTCCTCGAATCGATAATCGCGAGCCAGCGGCGGCACCTGAACTGTTCAATTCGAATCCCGCGGAAGAATACGCCACCGAGGAACAGCCGGAAGAAGCTCCGGTCTATGGCCCCGTTTATGGACCGGCCGAATATGGTGCCGCGAAAGCAGCTACCCCAAGAGTTGCGGCAGCCGAAGGTCCGGTCTTCGACCGCAGCCAATTTGATCAGAGTCAGTTTGCCAACACACCGATCAACAAGCCCCGGACTTCTCGCACTTCTCTGACTCCGGTCAACGACGACAGCCAGTATTTGCCGGAGGAAGAAACCCGCCCATCGCGGCCGCGAGTCGGCTTTGGCAGTGACAAGGGAAACATCTCCACCGCCAGCGCGGAAGAGGACCGGGGGGCCATCGACGACAACCGTGTTGCCGCCGTGGAATCCACAAAGGGGCGGACGAGCCTCAGTGTGGGCTCGACGAAGTCATCCAAGAGTGCGGCTGCGGAAGACGACGAAGCCAAGCCCTGGTGGCCCCTGTTCTTCACCTGCTGTGCGCTCTTCATGTCCGTCGGCGGAAACCTCTATCTCGGCTGGACCGCCGCGGAGTTCTACAGCCGCTATCGTCTGGCGATCGAGCGGATGCGGGGCGGGAGCCGGGATTCGGACCGGGACTAAGGGCAATACCGTTCAATCCAGCATGACGATGGAATGACGGAACTTCTTGGTGGGTTGTGGAGAATCGCGGTGTTTTGGGGTCTTTTTGGCCCAGTTACTCATTTTACGTTTGATCACTCGCGGGTTGATGCGGTCGCGGCGTGGCGGGAGGCGTTCTTCCGCCACTTCGGCCACCAGAAGCGCATACCACTCGGTGAGGCTGACGCGGTTACGCGGGGCTTCAGGCAAGCGGCAGCGAAGAATTTTGAGCGTGTTCACAAACGAGATTTCCCGCGGGGGACAGGGCACGGTCAGGGCGGCCTCGCAGGCCAATTTGCGAACCACGAAGTGTCCCAACAAGAGGCCGTAGATTTCTTGGACGACGCCCGCTGGCGTTTCGCTTCGCAGGACGGGACGTTCGCTCTGATGGGTCTTGAATTCGTCGATGGCGAGTTCTTCTTCCCACCGTTCGTGATACAGTTCGATCAGCCGCACCGCGGGGTGCCGCGAGGCGCTGAGCAGTGTCGTGAGCAGGCGATGCTTCTGCCCGGAGCCGGGCCGCCCGGGATCGTCGAAGGTGTATTCGATGATTCGCACCACGATGCCGTCTTCGTCGCGATCGCGGTGCCGCGGTGAGGGATAAAGCTTGGCAAGGTAGGAACCATCGGCCAGTTGCTTGAGCGGCGTGAAGATGAGGTTCTTTTTGATACGGGCCAGCAAATGGGCCTTCCGCTCGCGCACGCTTTTGACCAGGTCGTAGCTGAGGAAGTTGCGATCCCACAAGAGCAGCATGTTTTCCGCGAGAAAACGCACCAGATAGCGGGCCATAGGGACTTCCCCACGGCGGTGCGGCTTGATCAGCCAGCGCCACAGCACGTGGGTGCCGATCTCACACAAGCTGAGCACGCGGGCTTGGGGAAAGGCCCCTGGCGCGCGGCCGCTCTGGGGCCGTCCAAAGGCCCGCTCGTTCGCGGGCGTATCGGCCACATCGACCACGAAACTGTCGAGGGCCAGGAGCCGCAGGCCGGCATAGTGCGTCCGCGGAGTGTCCGGCTGCGCCAGGAGTTCGATCACCGCCTCTGCCAGCCTCCGCAGCGGGGCCACGCCGACGCTCTTCCGCGCTTCGCACAACGTCGAGCGTCCCGGCGTCCCCTGGGGGCGAAAGCGGTGCAACCACCGGAACACTTGCCGATAGGAGTCGCGGCAAAACAGCGCCAGGGCGATCACGAACCAAACCACGAACCACCGTGGCAATCGCCGACAGTACCGATGCTTGCATGACGATTGCAAGCAAGCTTTCTCGATGGACTTCTTGGAGACGATTCGCTTCAATGCCTGCACGCGTTCCGCCGTCGACCAACGCACGGAAACATCAACATCCTTGTCGAGCACACTCATCGCAGCCTCCTTGCTACATGGGACTTATGACATCCCCAACGTGGCAGGAGGCTGCGAATTTGTTTAGATCAATTGAACGGTATTGGGACTAAGGGAGCACCGCAGGAAATAGTCTACCCAGTCACGTAGCCGCACGCGGCCTCGCGTGCTGGCTTCTGGTGGCGGGGCGGTCGCAGGAAGCCTACACGCGAGGCCGCGTGTGGCTACGCACAAAGGCGGTCAGGCGGACCTCAGAGGAGTTACTCAAGCCTGGTGTGAGGGTAGATTATCAATTGCGGGCTGCCTAAGCCCCCTATTTGAGCCGTTTGCCGACTTCCGCAACCATTTTTTGCTCCTCGGGAAATTGCCCCGTCGCGAGCTTGGAATAGATGAGTTCATCACCAGCTCGCAGCTCAAAGCAGCCGCCGGTGGAAGGCTCCAACTCCAGCGATTTGATCTGCCGCTTGAAATTCGTGAGTAATTCGGCCGCCAAACTGGTGGCCTGGGGTTCATACCCTCACGACGAGCAGTAACGCAGATGGATTTTCATAGAGTACTTCCTGGGGTTGGGAAGGGTTTTCGCGGTCTAAAACATTAGAAACGGCAATCAACCAGCTCGCGAAAACCTTTCCCGACCCCCTTTGGGTGCGAACTGCGTGCCCAGACCGGTTACTTCTTTCCCTTTTTGGCCTTCTTCGCGGGGGCCTTCTTCTTCGACGGGGCCGCTGCCGACTTCTTGGCGGATTTTCCCTTGCCGAATGCACTGTCCCAACCGTTGGCATACTTGGCGCTCGTACCGACTCGCGTAATGGTCATCGCTTCAACCTCGAAAATGAATGGAGAGACCGCCAGAGCTTCCAGCGGATAAATAATCTCCCTCTGTGTTAATAGAAGAGTGTACCATCGTCAAGCCGCGCACGTGGAGCGGCAGACCAACTCCCACACCAGCCCGACGCGCCAGCCAGGGAATTCCGCGCGGCACCGGCAAAGACGTCCCCGCTTCTTTAGCGCGATGGAACACCGTCGGTGCAGGTCCGCAGGACCGACAGTACGAAAGCCCAGGCCGCAGGCCTGGGTAAC
>CAYUJE010000306.1:0-7608 GCA_964444865.1 uncultured Pirellulaceae bacterium
TAGGCACCGGGGCCCTGATTGGGGGCGGGATACGTGACGAGCGATAACTTGAGAAGTTCGTGAACTTCAATCGTCGAATCATCCTCGGCCGTCAGCCTGATCGTGGCCTCGGTTTGGCCCGGTGCGAAGGTCACCGAGCCCGCGGGCTCAAGGTTGACATCATCTTCCGAAGCCACACTGTCGTCCGCAATCACGTAGTAGACAATCAATTCGCCATAGGACAGGTCCCGGACGACGTGAATTTCCCGCTCATCCCCTTCGAAAATGTGATGGCTCCCCGAGTCGGAGAAATTGACTGTCGCCACGAGGGGATACTGCGGCGGTGGAGGTGGTGGAGGACTGTTATCGGTAATGCTGATCGTGAGCGTCCCCTGCATGATTCCCAAGTTCCCCGTGGGATTGGAAAGGACGACTTGGAACGCTTCCGAGGGTTCGCTCAGGGTGTCGTACTTGATGGGAATGTCCACGTAGACCTGTGCATTCAGATAACTCAGGCTCACGGTTCCCGATGAGGTGACATAATCTTCGCCGGGGGTCGCTCCATTCGCGACGGGTTGCGTTGCCCATTGCACGGTTCCACTGTCCCCATACGAGTACATCGCGAGCGAGATGGAGACGTGGGCGTTCGCGGTTGTGCCGGGAACGGTCGGCTCCATAATGGAGGAGGGACCGGAGATGACAATGCTCCCCGTAAGCATGCAAAGGGGCTCCAAGGACTCATACCCCAAAGGACGATGGCGATTCTGGCGGCGGCGGAACCTGCTACGGCTAAGTTTGTTACGCCCCTGTGAAACTGGGGAAACGGGGGGGGGCGGCGTTGACTGGTTCGCTCCCTCGAATCCAATTCCACCATGCCCGCGCGCCCACGAAGAACTTCCGCATACACGGCCTCCTGGCAAAAATCGACTTTCAAGGGGTGGGAGGAATCCCCCACCGCCAAAGACGACGCTGATTGTAGGAAAGCCTTGCGGAAATGCAAGCAAAATCCCCCGCGTAGGAGGCCAAATTTTAGAAAATTATCGCCGTAACACATCTCTTCATTTCTTCCCGTTACTCCAAACACCTTCTTTCCCTCTGCGTCGTAGACGGCGGCGACGGGGGCGTTGAGCTCGTTGGAGGCGAGGCGGATGCGGTTGCCGATGCGGTCGTCGAAGTGGAAAGCATAAGAGAATCAAGAAAGTAAAAGGCGGCAGGAAACTTATCTGGATGCAGGAATGCTCAGTCGGCGGTGGTTTCGTCAAAGGTAGGCCATTGCGTGCGTTCGCAGCAGGAAGGATGTATCATATCCCCCATAGAGCCAATGCTCGATTGCCGGTTTTTGCATCCACATAAGGTTCCTGGCACCTTTTTATGATGTCTTCGTTCACCCAATCTCTCCGCACTCCATGGCGGCGGAATGCGGCTTGTCTTCAAACACTGGCGACTGCGGCGGCGGTCTTTCTGGCAACGAGCTGCGCCTGGGGCGATACGCGGACGTGGGATGGGAAGCACGATACGTCGAAGATCGAGGTAACCGTGGTCTACTTCACTCCCCGCGACCGGCGTCCCCTGGCCGACTGGCGGGAGCGGGTGGACTATTTCTGCCGCCGGATTGAGCAATTCCATGCCCGCGAGTTTGGCTCGCAGTCGGCACTCAAAACGGTCGTCCATCCCGAGCCATTTGTCTCGGAGGCCACGACCGCCGAACTCCGCCGCGGGGACGGCGATTTTATCTTTTTCAAAACGCTGCGGGAAACGGATGCCCGGCTCAAGTTCGCACAAGGCGAGCGGGCCGCCTATCCCATTCTGCTCGTGCTGGGCGAAATCAACTGGCGGCCGCTGGACGACTTTTATCGTCTGCATCCACGCGACGGCCAGCTTGTGTTCGAAGGGAACTACAATAGCGGCGAACATTTTCCTGGGGCGGAGTCCGGCGGAGCGCGGGCGACCTATTTGGCGGATCGCGGCGTGGGTTGGGGGCTGGTCAGCGCCGATGGCTGGCGGGTTCCGTATCGGGGCTCGGACTGCGTCGTTTATCACGAAGGGGTGGGGCACACCGTCGGCCTGCCGCATCCCGAGCCGGGCAACGGCTCGGTGATGAGCTTGGGCCAGTATCAGGGATGGATCAGCGAATCGTGGCTGGACAAAGAGCAGAAATCTCGCATGAAGTGGCAGCCGGAGAAAGCCGACGAGAGCCCGCAAATCCAACTGTTCTCGCACTTTCGGGCTCTTCCCAAACCGCAAGTTCCCAGGCCGGGAGAAGCCGTCAGCCTGACGCTGGATTGGCCGGAGAAAGCGGAAGTGAAATCGCTGCGGGTCCGCTACCAAACGTCGGTGGATGGCCCATGGATCGATATCCAGCAGCGCTGGGAAGGTGCCGCGCCGGCAAAGGCCGATCTGGGAAAATTCGATCGCGCCACCCCCATCAGTTATCGCGTCGATACGGAACTGAAGAACGGAGCCACCGCCGAGCTGTGGGGATATTTTCAAGTTCGCCAGCAGCCGTCGGTCCCACCGCAACCCTACGCGCTGTCGCCGGACCTGATCGCTCCCGCCGCCGAGGACGCGACAACTGCCAAGATTGACAAACTGCCGAAAGAAGAAATCGACCTGCTCGAAATGACCGATCCGAAAACGGAGTGGACGTCCGGCGAATGGACGAAAGCCGATGGCAAGCTTGTTGGCCCGAAGCAATTTGGAGCCAGGCTGGAACTCCCTTACTCGCCCCCTCAGGAATATCGACTGGTGCTGGTTGTGGAACCGCTGGATGAACCGAATGGGTTGATTTTGGGGAATCGCTCTGGGGAGCGCCGCTTTGCGACGCTCTTCAATTACAAACCCCAAGAGGCCGGCCTCAGCGCGATCGAGGACATCGACGGGAAGAATGTCGGCAACGAGACGACGTTCCAGGGGAATCTGTTTAAGAAAGGTCGCACTTCGCAAGTGATTGTCACCGTGCGGACTCGACGCATCACGATGGCCGTCGATGGCCGGACCATCGTCGACTGGTCGGGGACCGCCGACCATTTGTCGCTCTCCGAATACTGGAAAACCCCGAGCGACTCCGCTCTCTTCCTCGGCTGCTACGACTGCCGCTACCGCTTCCACCGCATCACGCTGGAGCCGATTACCGGCACCGGAAAGAAACTCGTCAAACAGCCGTAGCCGCACGCGGCCTCGCGTGCCGGCTGCTACGGTCAGCGTCGTCCTGTTGCAATTGGCTGGCCTCAAGGTGCTAATAGTCAGCACCTCGGCGTGCTGAACCTTATCCCTCAGACCGATTGCTTCAGGAGCCCTCCCATGTCTCTCTCCACCCGCCGCACGTTCCTGCAAGTCGCTTCCTCCTCCATTGCTTCCGCCGCAGCCGTATCTCCTTTGGCGGTGTCGCACTCCTTCGCCGGCGCACCAAGCGACAAAGTCCGCGTCGGCCTCATCGGCTGCGGCGGACGTGGATTGCACGATGCGGATCTGTTCCAGAACAGTCCGAACGTTGAGATCGCCTACGTTTGCGACTGTGACCAAGGGCGTCTGAACCTCGCGGCGAAGAAGTTCAACATCCCCGCCAAAGGGGTCGTCGCCGACATGCGGAAGATGCTCGACGACAAATCGCTCGATGCCGTGATCGTCACCACTCCCGATCATTGGCATTCCCCCGCCTCGATCCTGGCGTGCGAAGCAGGCAAGCATGTTTATGTCGAGAAGCCCATCTCTCACAACATCCGTGAAGGCCGCCTGCTGATCGAAGCCGCCGCCAAAAACAGAGTCCAGGTTCAGCACGGCACCCAAAGCCGCAGCACGCAGATGATGATCGAAGCGGTGAAACTGCTTCGTGACGGCATCATCGGCCCGGTCCTGGTCGCCAAATGCTGGAACATCCAGCGCCGCGGCAGCATCGGCCGGGGGCAGGATACTGCGCCCCCCGCCGGGTTCGATTACGATTCCTGGGTCGGGCCGGCGACGATGATTCCCTACCGGACCAACCGGGTCCACAACCGCTGGACCTGGTGGTATCACTTTGGCACCGGCGACATGGGGAACGATGGCGTCCACGACATCGACTACACCCGCTGGGGGCTGGGCGTCGAGACCCACCCCTCCAAAATCGTCGCCCTCGGCGGCAAATACTTTCAAGACGACGACCAGGAATTCCCGGACACCCAGCAGGTCACCTTCGAATACCCCGGCGACGGCAAACCGGGGAGCCGCCGGATGCTCATCTACGAACAGCGGCTCTGGGACACGGTTTATCCGCACAACGTCGATAGCGGAGCGGAATTCCATGGACCCGGCGGGCAAATGTTTCTCAGCCGCCGCGGCAAGATCCAGGTCCTCGATGCTCAGAACAAGCTCAGGCCCGTGGAAATCACCCCGCAGCAGCAGGACGACAAGGCCCACGTCGCCAACCTGCTGGCCGCGATTCGAAGCGGCACCAAACTGAACGCCGATCCGCTCATCGGCCACCTCTCCACGTCCCTCTGCCACCTCGGCAACATCGCCACTCGCCTCGGCCGCTCCCTGAACTTCGACCCCGCCCAGGAACAAATCCTCGGCGACGAAGAAGCGAGCCGCCTCGTCCGCCGCGACTACCGCGACCACTGGGGCCGTCCCAAGGGAGCGTAGCCGCACGCGGCCTCGCGTGCTGGCTGCTGATGGCGATGGGGCAGATTATTGCAGCCAACTCGTGAAGTCGCTCCGCTTCATCGGCTGCGGCATCCAGGAGGTATCCGGCAGCGGCAATTGCAGCGCCGCCTCTACGGTCAGCCAGCCCTTTGCCAGCGGCATGGAACTGACCGTCCCTTTCCGCGTCGTCCAGGCAAAGGATTTTCGTTTCTCGGATTCCAGGGCGACGGCCAGCGTGGTGCGAACGTCCTGGCAGACATACTCGATGACGGTGTCGTGTTCCCCTTTGGCCCAGAGTGCAGGAGCCTCAATCCCCTCGACCCCCGCCAGCTTTCCCGGCAGACGGAGCCCCGAGGCGGCATTTTTAAGAGCCACGGGAAACCCTTTCTCGCAGACGACATGAAACATCATGTCCACATGACCCAGGGCCAGCTTTTTGCAGGTTTCCACGAGACCCGACTCCTCGGCCAGAACATCCCAATCAAACGAAAGGCCGTTCCAGGACAAGGGCATAGTGCCTTGCCCCATCGCCTCCTCCAAGTGCTGGACGAAGCCGCCAATGTCGGCGCGTGACATTTGCCGCGCGGGAGTACCGCTCGCCTCCCGCGTCAACCACACCCGCGGCTCCGCGTCGCCCGACGACTGCGATGCGATGCAGGAAATGCCCAGAGGCCGAGGCGGCATCCAGTTAAAGTCCACCCTAGGGACTTCCTTGGCGGTCTCGATGTCAAATGCGATGTACTTGCGAGGCATTCTGAATCTCTCAAAGTGTAGCGGCGAAGGGGAGGCTTGCTCTGCCAAAGACGGTGACGACATTTTACCCCGGCGAAGCTCCTTATTGCGGGCGACTTGTTCCAACCGGCAGTTCGGACCGGTTACAATCGGAGGGAGTTTGGAAGTTCGGTTGGGTTGGGGGTTATCGAGTAAGGAGTTGTTTATGCACCGTTTCGCATTCTTGCTGGCTGTCGTTGGGTTCACTGCCGCTTCGCTGGTGCAGGCTGCCGAAAAGCCGGTGGTGGTTCGCTCGGCGAAGTCCGGGCTTTGGTCTGCCGGCGAAACCTGGGACGGAGGCAAAGTCCCGTTCGCGGGGGTGAAGGTGCAGATTCGGCCGGAGCATACGGTGACGTATGACGTGCAGGCGGCGGAGGATCTGGTGATTCGCTCACTGCATATCGCGGGGACGCTGACCTTCGCCACCGACAAATCGACGCAGCTCAATGTGGGGCTGCTGAAGATGGAGGCGACGGACAGTGTGAGCGAAGAGGGGTTCGATTGCGAAGCCCATATTGAGGAGGTCGATCCCAATGTGCCGCGGGCCACGTTGCTGGTCGGCACGCCGGAGCAGCCGGTCGCCGCGGGGAACAAGGCCCTGATTCGGCTGGTGTATATCGAGGGGATGCGGAAAGATTCCTGCCCCGCCATCGTTTGCTGCGGCGGGCGAATGGATTTTCATGGCGCTCCGCTGAGCCGCACCTGGGTGAAGCTCGGGGCCACGGCCGCCAAGGGGGCGAAGGAAGTGACGCTGGCCGAAGAGGTAAGTGGCTGGAAAGTTGGCGACAAAATCGTGCTCACCGCCACGAACACCGAGTATCGCAAGGAGTTTTTCAGCGAGGAGCGAACGATCGCGGCGCTCGACGGCACGAAACTCACACTCAACGAGCCGCTGGAGAACGAGCACCTGGGCGAAGGGGACTATCACGGCGAAGTCGCCAACCTGAGCCGCAATGTGGTGGTGGAATCGGCGAATCCCGACGGCGTTCGCGGGCATACGATGTATCACAAAGGTTCGGCGGGCTCCATCAGTTATGCGGAATTCCGGCACCTCGGCAAAAAGGACACGCTGGGCCGGTATAGCCTGCACTTCCATCTGGTCGGCACGTCGATGCGGGGAAGCAGCGTTGTGGGGGCCTCGATTTGGGACAGCCACAACCGCTGGCTGACGATCCACGGCACCAACTATCTCGTCGTCCGCGACTGCGTCGGCTTTCGCAGCATCGGTCACGGCTTTTTTCTGGAGGACGGGACCGAGGTCTACAACGTCCTCGACCGCAATCTGGCGATTGAGGCCATTCGCGGCAAACGGCTGCCGAAGCAAGTGCTGCCGGTGGACGAAAACGACGGGGCCGGCTTCTGGTGGGCGAACAGTTTGAACACGTTCACGCGGAATGTGGCCGCGGCTTGCGACGCTTACGGCTTCCGGTTCGAAGCAACGAATTCGAGCGCTCTCAAGCTCGACCTTCCCGTGATGCAGCCGGATGGCACGATGAAGGTGACCGACATCCGCACGCTGCCGTTCGTTCGCTTCGACGGCAACGAGGTCCACTCCAGCCGCGGGCTCTATGGAATCAATCTGGGCGAAGGTGTGAATCATGCCGGTCCCGATGCGCGGCATCCGTTCATCGTTCGCAACACGAAAATCTGGGATGTGCATTACGGCTTTCGGCCGCAAGTGCCGTCGCTGCTGGTCGAGAACATGCTGATCAAATCGCACTACGGCGTGTATCATCCGAACTTTGAAAACCACCTGTACCGCAACCTGACGATTCGGCAGACGAACACCGAGCCGTTCAACCGGGGCCATGATGACCTTTCCGAGCAGCACGGTGTGCTGGCGGTGGACGGCCTGACCTTCGAGAACATTCGGAGCGGTGGGATGCCGCTGATCCAGATTTCGGACGACAACAAGACCGGCAAGGCGGTTTCGCACTTCCGCAACGTGAAGCTCGTGGACTGGAACGACAACAGCCGACAGAAGGCCTTGGTCAATCTCGGCGGCGGCCCCCGCCCCCAGCCGAAGACCGAGAAGGGGGTGACGATTTACATGCACGACTGGTTCGGCCCCGGCAAGACGGCGATGGTGGTCAGCACTCGTTCGCCGGAATACAAAGCCCATCCCAATGATTTCCGCGAAGAGAAGCCGCTGACGGGGGATGAATCGCGGGCATCAGAAACGACGAGCGTTGAATTCCCCACGCCGGTAACACCGGTGGACGACCTGCCGCCGGCGAC
>CAYUJE010000307.1:0-7600 GCA_964444865.1 uncultured Pirellulaceae bacterium
ACCAGTTGCACGTCATGCCCAAGGGCGATGAGGGCCTTGGCCAGCGAGTTGTCGTTCATGCAACTGCCGCAGAACATCCCTCCCGCACCGGAAGTGAGATAGACGATTTTGAGCGGGGCAGGGTTCATCGGGTGGTAGTCTATTATCCAGGCTGCGGCACTCTCCACCAGCAGTCCCGATGGGCTCCTATTTGATTAGAATCTAGTCCAAGGTAAACGCCGGAAGAACTCATTGAAAGAAATAGATATGGACGGCCGCGATAAGAAACGCCTGGAAGTCATCAAGCAGAAGCTGCAAATGCTCAAGCAGCAACTCGCCGGGGCGAAAAAGCAGGACGACGAGCCGGGGGAAGTGCAAAGCCTGGAAAAGCAAATCACCACGCTGGAAGCAGAAGCGACCAAGCTGCGGGGGTGAGTTCGGCCGCACTCTTTATCCAGCCGGCACAACTTTCCCAGCCAGCATATCACTGTCTGGCGGACTATGCGGACAGGCCACCCTTTGGGGGGCGATTCCACAAAGTTGTAACCTTCGTCCCTAGTATCCGATGAGACAGAGAGGGGCAATTAGCGGGAATGGATTCCCGACTCGATTTGGCCCCGCGAATTGTCTTGCCGGGACCGAGCTATGGATGGCCGTGTCTGCTATCGTTGGATTTTGGCGGCGACCGTCTGCCTGGGGGGTCTCGCAGGACACAGTTTTGCCGTGGAGCCAGTCGCTCCCCGCCGGCCGATTTATGGACCCGTTGCCCGCATTCCTGATGCGGATGATGACCTGCTGGTTCCCGAAAAACCCCGGGTCCAAAAGCCGGCGACCACGCGGCTCCCCCCCGTGGATGAATCTGCCGACGACTTGCTCGGCGGCGAAGGGGCCAAGAGCCAGGACGACAAGGACGATTTGCTTTCCCCTCGTCCCTATGCGCCCCATTCGGTGAAGCCCAAGCCCGGGGCTGACGGCGACACTAGTAACGCCAGTAAATTGCCCGTCGGCGAAGATCCGCACGCTGCCTGCTTCGCCACTACCGATTATCCCTCCGCGGAAACCTGTGCCCAGTGCCACCAACAGCTCTACGACGAATGGCGAGTCTCCTCCCATGCCTATGCCGCCATCTCGCCCATGTTTCACAAGTTCGAGCAAACCATCTCGGAACTTTCCCGCGGAACGGTCGGCTACTTTTGCCTGCGGTGCCATGCGCCGATTGCCACCATCGAGGAATATCCCCGCCACTTGCCGATTATTGATGCTCCCAAGGTATACAAAGAAGGAGTGACCTGCGTTGCCTGCCACCGGGTGAAGGAACGTTATGGCCGCGTCAACGGCGAACGCCGCATCGAGCCTGGCACGGTGAACGACCCAGTCTACGGGACGCTGGGGGGCGATGGCATTCGGGAAATGATCGCAAAGAAGGACTTTTATAAGGTCAAGCCCGATCCCGAAGACAAAGGTCCCGGCATCCCCACCCATCGTGGAGCCATTCAGTTCGAGCAGCTCAATCAAAGTTCCTTTTGTGCTTCGTGCCACCAGGTGATGGTCCATCCGGGCATCGCTCTGGAAGTTGTTTGGGCCCAGTACCGGGCTTCGCCCGCGAAGAAATGCGGCGTATCGTGCCAGGATTGCCACATGGGAAAAGTGCCCGGCATTGCCAGTGGCTATGAGATTGGTCCCGCAGCCCTCATCAACGGCAAGGCAGTCAATCCTAAACGAAAGCACTCCAACCATGCTTTTTATGGACCTGGTTGTTCCATTGCCCATCCCGGCATTTATCCGCAAAACAAAAAGGCCGACCGCTGGTCCGCCGATGCCTGGCTGGCGTTTGATTACCGGGCCGGCTGGGGGACGGAGAAGTTTGAGCAGCAGTTGGAAAAAGCCGGCCGTGGGGCGATGCAGTTCCCGCCCGAATGGAAGAACGTGGACGACCGGATGGATGCCGCTGAGGTGCTCAAGGAGAATTTCGCCCTGCTGCGGAAGAAGGATGAGTGGCGGAGCCAGGTGATGGAGAACGGCATGAAGGTCGAAGGGCCGTTCTTCAATTCGAGCCGTTCCGTGGGGCAAGATCTGAAATTCGAATACGTCGTCGTCAGCACCAATAGCGGCCACAACACTCCCTCCGGCTCGCTTGGTGCCCAGCCGCAACTTTGGCTGAATGCCGTGCTGACCGGACCTGGGGGCGAGCACCTCTGGGAATCCGGCTACGTCGATAACAACGGCGACATCGCCGACCAGCACTCGCTGGAAGTCCGGGCGGGCCGCATCCGCCGCGATGCCCAGCTTTTTAACCTGCAAACCAAATTCCTCATCACCAACATCAAGGGGACTGACCGCGAGATGTATTTGCCGGTGAATGTGGATGTCGATCCACTGCCGTTCCTGCGCCCCGGCACCATTCCGATCACGGTTCTCAATCATCCGCCGCTCATTCGGATGGAGGCCCATTCCATCGCCCCTAATGGCAAGCGGGCGGCCAAGTACCGCGTCCCCGGCGAACTCCTCCGCCAGCCGGGACGCTACCGCTTGTCGGTCCGGATGCGGAGCCGGATGGAGCCGATTTACTTCATGCGGTTTTGCAAAGCGACGCCGGACATGGAACTGGCGATGAACGAAAAGATCCTCGATGTCCATGCCTACAGCGTGGAGTTTGACGTCCGCTAACCTATGCCCCGCGATCTCCACAAATTCCGCTTCAGACTGACGGCGCTCACGGCGATACTCATCGCCGCGGTGGCCGCGTTAGCGACTGCGCGGGAAAAGGGGTCGGGAGGGGTTTTCGCCGCAACAAACCAGCGCACCGCTGAAAATGCCAGCCGCGAAAACCCCTCCCGACCTCGTTCGGCCGGCGAATCGACCAACTCCCGCGACGTCACCTGGCCGTGGCCGGAAGTCGTCAACCGCACGGCGACTCACGAGGATCCACGCGAAGGGGGTCAGGAGGAGTTTTCGCGGACTGAATCGATTGCTGTCCCAAATGGCAAACCGCGAAAACCCCTCCCGACCCCGGCCGTCGAGCCGGAGACATTTCGCCTTCCCCCTCCCACTGAAGAAGGATTTGGACAGACTCCCTTCGAAGAACTCCCTGCTCCTCGGCAGCCGTTTGTGGGCGAAGCTCCGCGGCTTGATTCCGCAGCCACCATCGCCCCTTACTCGCCGCTCGACTTTGGTCCGGATGCCTACAACTTCGCGCCGCCGGAAGCCAACTCCGCGGATGCCACCTATCGCACCAAAACGCCCGTCCCCGTGCAGCGCCCCTGGGTGGAATGGGGCCGCGGCTTTTACTTGCCGGGGCAGTATCCTGCCGGCGGCACACTCTTTGGCCAGACGAACCTCACGCTGCCGCACTATCTGGTTTATGGCGATTTGCGGACGGCCATGGCGTCGAACCACAGCAATGGCATCGACACCAACGTCTGGGCCGCCAAGCTGCAACTCGAAAACGACTGGAAGATCACCGCCACCGAGCGGATTCACGCTCTCTTCACTCCGCTCAATCGCCTGGGGGATGTTACCCGGCTGCAAAATCAAACCGGTCAGGGGACGAAGTTCTTCGATGTTTTTAACGCCAACCCCGCCACGGCCTTCTTCGAAGGGGATGCCGGGGCGATCCTCGGCGGCTTCCAAGGAACCGATTCGCGATTTGACATGCCGTTCACCGTTGGCCTCATTCCGCTCTTCTTTCAGAATGGCGTTTGGATGAACGACGCCATCCTGGGTGCGGCTGTGAACATCCCGGCCAAGAACAGCCCGTTCCTCGATTGGCCCAATTACGAAGTCACTTTCTTCTGCGGCTTTGACCAGGTGACAAGCGACGCCTTTAGGGGGGATAACCAGGCGGCGGATGTCTTCGGCACGGCGACCTTCATCGAAGCCTACGGCGGCTATATCGAAGCCGGCTACGCCTTTCTGAACGACGACACCGCCAATAACCGCAGCTATCACAACCTGACAGCGTCCTTCACCAGGCGATACTTTGGCCGCGTCAGCAACTCGGTCCGCGGCATTGTCAACGTCGGTCAGAGCAGCGCCACAGCGCCGCAAACCGCCGACGGCTTGCTGCTGCTTGTGGAGAACTCGCTGATTTCCCGCGACGAGCAACACTTGGTGCCGTATTTCAACCTCTTCGGAGGATTCGGCTCGCCGCAATCCGTCGCTCGTGGAGCGGCAGCCGGAGGCGTCCTTACCAACACGGGCATCTCGTTTGAAATCGACAACATCACCAACTATCCCACGCTCGACGCCACCGGTCGAAATGCCTGCGGCGGAGCTTTGGGGGTCGAACTCCTGGGCCCGGAGTTTTATTACCAATTCATTGTGGAAACCGCCTACGTCCACGTTTATGGCAACCCAGCCGACCGCCTCGCTGTCGGCGATCAGGCCTCCATCAGCGGTCGCTTCCAAGTTGCCCTCAGCAAGTCGGTCCTCTTCCGGACCGACATCATTTACGGTGCGCTGCAAAACTCCCCCGACATCCTCGGCGGACGCATCGAGCTGCGGCACAAGTTCTAAACTGCCAAGCTCAGCGGCGAGCAGCTTATTTTCTATCCCCACCCAGCAGAAAACATTCCTCCTGCTCGCCGTCGGTCACGCGCACGATGTCATACGCCGGAATGCCGAGGGAGTTAAGGGTTTGTGCAGCCAGCGGGCTGGATTGGGCCACTTCGTGCTCCAGCAGCGGTTTGGTGAGGCCGCCGCATTTCTCGCAGAGGGCGTCTTTCATGCCGACGGCTTGCTGGGGGCGCATGATGGGGCGAGAGAGGTCGCAAGGGGCGCAGTGGACGGAGACGACGAGGTCACGATCAAGGTGCAGTACTAACTCGGCTTGAGCAGCCGAGTCGCTGAATTGCTGGCGGGCCTGGGCAAACAGTTCTTTCGCCGTGCAGTTGTTGGTGAGTTCTAATTCGACTGGCTGGGGATACGTGTCGTGGCTGAGGCAGTTTTCTTTATGCTGGAATTTGGTGCTGTAGAAGGTGTTGGCGATGCCGTTGAAAATCAGGGCTTCGCCGGCCTTCACCGGCATGCCGTGAATGAGCTTGAGGGCTTCCTGCGTTTGCAGGCCGCCGATCATGGAGGCAATCGTGGGGGCGGTCGGCACTTTGCCCGATAGGATATCTTCCCGCTTGAGTAGCGGGCAACTGTAGCGGAGATTGATGAGCCGATAGTCGTTCTCGGTCATCGCGCATTCATAGCAGGCCCCGTCTGGCGGCTGGAAAACTTTGAGGACGCCGCTGATTTCCTGGATGCCGCCGTCCACCCACGGACGGCCCACCTTCCAACAGCAGCGGTTGACCCACAGCCGGGCCTCGCGATTGTCGAGACAGCCGATGACCACGTCGACATCACGGAACAGACCTAAACCGATATCCGTGATGACGTTGCCGTGGATTGGAGTGACGTTGGTATCGGGGTTGATGTCCCGCAGGGCCTCGGCTGCGGCGAAGGCTTTGCTTTTCCCACGATCCCGGGCGCGAAAGAGAACCGAGCGAGTGAGGTTCGAGTCCTCGATTTCATCGAGGTCAATGACATAGACCTGGCCGACGCCGAGCAGGGCCAGATTCTTAAGCACTTCATTCCCGAGCGCCCCGGCTCCGACGACGAAGACCTTGGCCTTCTTCAGCTTCTCCTGATCCCACCACGAAATGAGCCGTAGCCGCGAGTAGCGGTCGTTGTCGTCGATGAGCATGGGCTCTTCAGGACGTACTTCATCAGGCATGGGAGATCGGCTCCTCCGCACAGACAAAGCCGCAGTCTTTCACTTCACCTTCGCGCCATTGGAAGAAGCCGAGTTCCTGCCGCTGGGGATCCACCACGAGCGCCACCTGGTGCGGCTGGGGGAAGAAGTTGCGGTGGATGAACATGTCGTATCCGGAGAGGAAGATGCCAAAGCCGGGATGCGTGTGCTGCCAGCCCAGGACCAATTCGCCGGGATGCCGCTGCTCGACCTCGCGGTTGAGGTCGGCCCAGGTCTCGTGCGTGAATGTCAGGGAGGCTCCGCCGGAAACTGCCAGTAAGGCCGGATGAAAATGGCGGATCACCACGAAAGTCGGATCGTCTCCATAGGTTCCGCCGAGCAAAAAGCCCCCGACTTCGCGAGTGCGGCCCGTCTCCGAGTATTCGATAATCTCTTCGAGCACCTGCTCGTGAATGACAACGATGGGAGCCTGCTTGTAGATGCTGCCGATGGCGCGGGCGACTTTGAAGTCGGCCAGCGAGAACCCGTCCTTAGCGGCAGTGAGAGTCATGGGGCATGAAATTCATAGTAGCCAGCACGCTCCGCGTGCTGGAATGTCCGCTCACGGAGTGAGCGGACTACTTAGTTAATAAACATAATTCCGCCGTCGTCGACCGCGGTCGCGTCAACCACTTCGGCAATCACGCTGGTCCGCGGAGTGTCCAGGAACATCACCCCGTTATCTTCCGGCGTTGCCAGGGTAATCGTTGGTTGCGGTGGCCTGGGAGCGGGCCGGTCCACGCGCGAGGCGGCAACCATTGGCTGCAGGGCATAAGGAATGGAAGATTCGGGTACCGGCAGAGGGACTGGCATCACTTCGACAGAACGGGCCTGAACCGATTTGCCAAACACGGGGCTGGCCGTCGGCCGCGGTGCATAGCCCGCCAGGCGGTCCCGCAGGGGACGCGTATCGAGCGGCATGCGGAATTCTTCCTGGTTCTTAATCCAGCCAGCCGCTTCGCGATTGTACGGACTTTTTTCGTCGTAATTCTCGAAGCGGATCATGTCCCACAGCATGGTGCACAGCTCATCAAGCGTCAGGCTCGGCACCCAATAGGTTCCATACCCGCCGAGGCAAACGACGCCGCTGGCGGAGATGTTGGGATGGAAAATGGGAGTCTTCCAGGAAATCTCTGGCATCATCCGGGGGTAAGAAGCACCCAGCTTGACGTGAACCTCGTGCCGGTCGTGAATCTGCACATTCGAATTCGGCTGCGGACGCCATAAGCCGCGGCCGGTGAAGCGAACCTGGTAGAAGTCAGCCGGGTTGCCGCTGGCGGAGAACTGAAAAATCGTGCTTTCCGACTGCAGTTTGTCGAGCGCAACGCGGTCGCTGCGGAGTCGGCGGAGACGGGGTGATTCACGCATTGTTATTTTCCTCAAGCTTAGCCCCCGCGACCACGCGGGGGAATTGCCACGCAACGCCGCGTGGGCGCGGCGGCTAAGCTCGCCCCGCCACGATTTCCGGATACACGATCAAGTGGTGTCCATCCAGCACAGCAGCTTCGGGGAGGGTTTGATCCTCCCGCAACCGTTTGCCACCCTCTTTGTGGTCCAGGCTATAGCTCATCGGCTGGCCGTCGGGGCCCATCACCGGCAGGCTCATTTTGGTAATGATGTTCGGCAGAATCCGCTTCACATTCACGGTATCCGCAATCACGGCTTCCACGCTTTTGAAGCCGGTCTGGTCGAGAAACGTAACCCGGGTTCCCTTGCGTTCTTCAGCAGACATAGGTAACTCCTCACCGAGACGGGAAGCGAAAGATCTTTCGCCTTTCCCCGTCAAATCCGTTGTACCATAACAAAGTGGCGCAACTACTTAGTTGGTATTCGCCGGGCAAGGTTCGATCTTACCCCAGGAAAATGCGAATTCCAAGCTGGCGC
>CAYUJE010000308.1:0-7594 GCA_964444865.1 uncultured Pirellulaceae bacterium
TCGAAGGGGTCGGCGAAGTCATCGTCCTCTGCTCCAACAATTACCTGGGGCTGGCGAGCCATCCCGAGGTAATTGAAGCGGGGCACGAGGGGCTGAAGAAGTACGGAGCAGGAACGGCCAGTGTCCGGTTCATCTGCGGCACGTTAGTTTGCCA
Source organism: uncultured Pirellulaceae bacterium (assembly GCA_964444865.1). Classification (GTDB taxonomy): domain Bacteria; phylum Planctomycetota; class Planctomycetia; order Pirellulales; family Pirellulaceae; genus SXOA01. Next base: position 155 of record CAYUJE010000308.1, read on the forward strand.
TCGAGAGCTGGAAGAAACGATTGCCCGTTTCGTCGGCACACAAGCTGCGCTCAGCTACGTCAGTTGCTGGAACGCGAACGAGGCGGTCTTTCAAACGCTCGTCGGCCCAGACGACGTCATCCTCTCCGACGAACTGAACCACGCCAGCATCATTGACGGCATTCGGCTGGTGCCGCGGGCGATTGAGCGGGCTGTCTACAAACACAGCGACTTGGCCGACCTGGAAGCGAAACTGAAGCAGCATGCGGGAAAGGCCTGCCGCTGGGTGGTGACGGACGGCGTCTTCAGCATGGAAGGGGATGTAGCCCTGCTGCCGGAACTTGTCGCTCTTTGCAAAAAGTACGAAGCCCTGCTGGTCGTCGATGATTCCCACGGCATCGGCGCTCTTGGCAAAACGGGTCGCGGCACGCCGGAATATGCCGGCTGCTTTGGCCAGGTGGACATCCTCACTGGCACCCTCGGCAAGGCGCTTGGTGGAGCAGCCGGCGGTTATATCGCGGCTGCCCCGCATGTAATTGAAGTCCTTCAGCAGCGAGCCCGACCCAGCCTCTTTTCCAATGCCGTTCCCGCCACCGTCGCCTGCAGCGCCCGCAAGGCCATCGAGATCATCGACCGAGAGCCCGAGCGGGTACAGAAGCTGCGAGAAAACATCGCCTTCATGCGGGCCGGACTGACCAAGCTCGGCTTCGACATCCACACCTCTCCCACCGCCATCATTCCCGTCATGATCGGCGACGAAGCCGAAGCCATCGCCAAAAGCAAACGCCTGATGGAACTTGGCGTCATGGTCATCGGCTTCGGCTTCCCCGTTGTCCCCAAAGGGCAAGCCCGGCTGCGAGTGCAAGTCTCCGCCGGGCTGCAGCAGGAGCATCTAGAACAAGCTCTCGATGCATTTGGAAAGCTGTAAATTTAGAAATGGTCGGCCCCGCCTGAATGGGGAACGGCTTAAACCTGGCGATAGCTCTCCGAGGGGACGATGGCGGCGAGGTCTGGTGTAAATCCGAATCCGGGTTGTGGGCCGCATTTCGGGAGCAATAATCGGGGTACTTTAGCTTCGGAACTCTTTTTTTGGGCGGGAATCTCATGACAAGCGCGGATCGAAACCAGCGGCGTCGATTTCTTCAGCAGGCTTCGGCATTGGCTGTCACCTCGGCCTTTGCGCCTCGACTGACACTTGGGTCCGAGGAGCAGGAAGTTTTGCCGACCGCTGATGCGTTCATTCGTGGAAAAGACAAGCGATTGATGGTGCATAATGCCAAGGTGGGGGAGATCGAAACTCCCCTGGCATTGCTGCGAGAGAAGTCCTTGACGCCGAAGGAGTTGCTGTTCGTTCGCAACAATCAGGTATTGCCGGAGACGCTCACCACCGAAGCGGCGGATGCGGGCGACTGGCAGTTGGAACTAACTGGCTTGCTGGATAAGTCTCGAAAGGTGCGGGTGGCTGATTTGGCCAAACTTCCCCAAGAGAAACACGAGATGGTGTTGCAATGTTCCGGGAATGGACGGGCTCGCTTTGCCAAAACCGTGAAGGCAGATGGAGTGCAGTGGGATGGAGGAGCGATGGGGAATGTTGTCTTCACGGGAGTGCGGCTCAAGACGGCCCTTGACCATCTGGGGCTCACGCTCAAGCCGGAGGTTAAGTACATCACGGCCGAGGGAATGGATGTTCCCACGAAGCCAGGCGACGCGGATTTTGAGCACAGCATTCCGCTGGCGGTAGGGTTGGAACGTTCGCTGCTGGCGCTGGCGATGAACGGCGAGGGAATCCCTAAGGTGCATGGCGGGCCGCTGCGGCTGATCACGCCGGGGTTCTATGCCACCATGAACGTCAAGTGGCTCAGCCGATTGCGTTTCGAGGCGCAAGAATCTTCGAACCGCCATCACGTGGCCCGGTATCGCACTCCGCTGAAGCCGATTGCTCCGGGGAGCAAGTTCACTTCGACAATCGAGAACAGTGAGCCGAACTGGAACATGCGGATCAAGAGCACCATCTTCGCTCCGCTCGCGGGTGAAGAGTTAGCGGCAGGGAAGTTCGAGGTTCGCGGCGTGGCTTGGAATGATGGAACCACGAAGATCGACAGGGTGGAAATTTCCACCGATGGCGGCAAGACCTGGCGAAAGGCGGAACTCAAGCGGCCGCCGAGTCCCTATGCGTGGCATCCCTGGGCCTTAATGATTGAACTTGCGGCAGGCGAGACGACCATTCTCTCTCGTGCCACCGATTCCGAGGGGCACACGCAGCCGATGGATGGCTCGATTGCGTGGAACCCGGCGGGTTATGCCTGGAATGGAGTGGATTCTGTGGCAGTTGCCGTCCTCAATTGAGCAGGCGGGGCTGGGCGCGAGAGTGACTAGTTCGCGGTGGGAATCCGGGCGGGAGCAATCAGTTCGTCGACCACCACGGGAGCCGGAACATCGGTGAAGCCAGCCGCTGCGCCGGGAGCCTGGACCGAGGTTTGGCAAGGAGCCTGACACCGGCAGGCGGGACGACAGACCTTCACCAGTTTCCGCTCGATGAATTCTTCCGGCACGCACTTGATGACGCACGTTTCGCCGCAGGTGATTTCCTTTTTGATGAGCACCTTTTTGTAGCGGGGGCATTCACACTCGCGGCATTCGTCGCAGTGTCCACAGCGGCCACATTTCGGAAGCTTGGTGAGGCAGAAGGGGACTTCCTTCACTTCGTAGACGGTCTTTTTGATCGGCTTTTTTTCTTCCACCAATTTGCAACGGTGGCAGACAATATCCTGCCATTCCATTTCCTCCACCATGGGGCAGCGGCAATGTTTGCCCCCGTCGCAGTGGTGGCCCAGAAACAGATCAGCCGCACCGCTGTAGGAGAAACCGGCAAGGGAAGCGAAGACGGCAAAGGCAACAAGGAGTTTGGTACGCATGGGATTGTCCGGGCGGGAGATTGGGCGGGTAATGAAAGGTATCGGCAAACTCGCGGGGTGGCTAAAAGCCCTGCCTTGCTTTCGCTAAAAGTCATGGGCAACGCGAACGCCCCAGCCGTGAATCCAGCCAGTGCCGCCGCGATTGACGGCGACATTGGCGTCGGCATCGGAAAGGCGATAGGTGGCCATGTAGTCGAACTGAACCTTCATGTTGGGATTGAGGAACCAATTGAGACCAGCGCTAAAGTTGTGCAGAATGCCGCCGTCAATGCCGGCGCTGTTGAGATTGAGGTAGTTGTAGCGGGCACCGACCTGCCAGGCTCCCAAGCCGAACACGTTGCCGCATTCGCCGGGCATCAGAAAGAAATTTTCGTAGGGAATCACACGATCAAAAGTGGCCCGTTCGAAGCTATAGCGGTCGTTCTCTCCGGTCAGGAAGCAGAGAAGTTGGACGTAACCACCGTGGTACACGGCCGTACCCAGATTGGGTCCGGCCACTCCCGTGGTGCTGTTGACCGTTTGAACATTCTCGGAAAAATCCACCAGGTACTCCGATTGCAAGGTCCAAGGTCCGCGGACTGCCGCCAATTCGGTGTTGAGCCAAGTCTGGCGGCTCATCAAGATGTTGCCGGTGTCGGCAGGAACGGGCCAGGTGGAAGAGATGCCGCTGCGGATAGCGTCCCGCGTTCGGTAGCGGTAGACGCCGTTGTACCCAGTCCGGTAGCTGGCGGAGAATCCGAGATGGGTCAGGCCGCGGCCTTCGTCCACATAGTAGGGCAAGGCCGTAACGCGACCGGTGACGGCATAATCGCTGTCGATGTTGTTGTAGGAGAAGACGTTGATTGCCGGCTTGTAAACGCCGATGTTCCAACTTCCACGGTCTTCCCACATGGTGTTGAACATGGAGATGCCTGGACTGAAGCCGTTGAACGAACCGCCGTAGAAAGTGTCCTGGTTATAGGACCGCTCCATAAAGGGGAGAAAGCGGCTGGAAACGAGGTGCTCAAAGCCAATCGCTTCCTTTTGGTTGCCAACGCGAATATTGCCGATCACGGGCAGGTGCGTAAACGTCCACCACAGATCGGTTGGCGCGGTGACCGCCGTTGGCAACGGGTTTTGCGGAAAGATTCCCGGAGCCGTGGGAGCCGCGGAGGTGAAGTAGTTATTGGAGTTGATGAAGTCAAATTCCGCGGCAAACTCGATGTTTTCATACATCGTGCCGTCCATCCGAAAACGGGCCCGGCGGAAGTCGACGCCAGCGGTATACGGTGTATTGATATGATTGGGCACGCCAACGCCTGGGGTATTGATCGTCTGAATGGCCGGATCCACGCTAAATGCCGAGCCATCGAACTGGTAGCGACCACCCACGTGCAACCGAAAAGCTTTGTCTTTCGAACTGATCTCCACTCCGTTCTTCCAACTCGCCGTCATGCTGGAGTCTTTGCCGACTTCAATCCCTGCGGCCGCTTCATCCGCTTTCTTTCCTTCCTCGGCGGCTTTCTGCTCGGCCAGGATGGACTCGACAGCACTGCGAAACTCGCTGCTCATGGCGGAATTGGTGGACGTATTGGCTGCATCCACTTGAAAGTATTTGCTTTCATTTTCAGCCGGTTCGCCTTCTGGAAGACGGCGCATCACTGTGGCTTTGAGTTCCTGATTCTCTCGCTCCAGCCGGGCAACGCGAGCTTCCAGGGATTCAGAATCGCCACGGGGCTGGTCAGTGGCTTCTTGTGCCAAGGCAAAGGTGGGGCTGGTGGCAACCACCAGGGAAATGAAGAAGGCAGCAAGGGACTTGCGCATGGAAGGCTTCTCAGGCGGGAAGGGTAAGGCGGATAGTCGGCGTGACAGCGGTAGGAAGGGTAATCCGGTCCTTACCTGAGTTGTCGGTAATGCCTGATTGGGCAGTTAACCCTAAGAACGGGCTTCGCGCGTTTGTAATAGAACAATGGGTAAAGGGGGTAAAGCCAGAAAGATGTGGCAGTCACATGGAGTAATTACCAATGCGATGAATGTATAGGCTGGCTAAGACAGGAGGCCGCTAGCTCGGAATAGCTAATGGGTATGAAGCCAAGATTCTTGAGATTGTCCGTTAGCTCATCCAGTGGTGTATCAGCATTCTGCCTAAAACACCGTGTTTCTTGTTCTTCGCGAGCCAAAGATCTTTGGTATTTCAGAACATGTTTTTGTTTACAGAAACTTTGTTTTTGATTATCCGAAACCATTACAAACTGCCGATGAGTTTTCTAAGAGGTCATCCTATGGCAATTGTGTGTAAAAGTTCGTGGGCAAGTTCGCTGTTCGCTGCGGCGATGTTCCTATTCGTTGCTGCCGCTGCGCGTGATCTACGGGCGGAGGAAGTTTTCGCTGACGAGCCGATCATCGCAGGTCTCGAGGTTCCAGCATTTGTGGAATCTCCAGCGACTCTGTTTTACTGGAATTCCAACCGCAGTATTTCGGGTGGTCCCCCAAGTCGCGACGAGCCGCTGGCTTCTGATCGTCCCGACTTCACGGAGTCCAGCACAACGGTGGGGCGTGGCGTGGCCCAGGTGGAGCTAGGATACACGTTCATCTCGGACGTGGATGGTGGAGTGCGTACCCACTCTCATTCCTTCCCGGAGATGCTGTGGCGGATTGGCATGTTTGCCGACTGGTTTGAATTGCGAGTCGCCTACAACGCCGGAACCGGTCTCGCGATTGCCCAACCTCTAGGTACATTTACAGCGAGCGGATCGGAAGATCTCTATCTTGGGGCCAAGATCGGACTTACCCCGCAGCAAGGCTTCCTTCCCGAGATGGCTCTTGTTCCGCAGATGACCGTTCCCACTGGATCTTCAGCCCTGTCGGCAGGACAAGTTCTGCCTGGCCTCAATTGGCTGTACGGATGGGATATTACGGACCGGCTTTCGTGCGGTGGCAGCACGCAGATGAACAAGGCTGTGGATGATTCCGGCGCACTGTACCTTGAAATCGCACAGTCGATGACGGTTGGCGTGGGCTTGACGGACCGAATCGGGTTCTATGCCGAATGGTTTTTCCTTACGCATACAGCGGCAATCCAGGCCCAGACAGAACACTATCTGGACGGTGGGTTTACTTTTTCCGTGAATTATGACCTGCAGCTCGATATCCGGGCCGGCATCGGTCTCAGCGAGGCATCTGATAACTACTTCGTCGGGACCGGTCTTGTGAGACGCTTCTAAGCCTTAGCTGGTGCAATTACCCTTTGTGTTCTGCCTCCCTTGAATCTGGAGAGTCTTCTCGCGTGGGTTAGTATAGAGCCCATGTGGAGGAGATTCGATGAAGAAAGAACGCAGGCATTTTACCGCAGAGGACAAGGTGGCGGCACTCAGGAAGCACTTGGTGGACCAGGTGCCGGTGCCGGATCTGTGCGATGAGTACCAGATTCAACCAGCCCAGTTCTATCTGTGGCAGAAGCTGTTCATTGAGAACGGCGCGGCGGTATTTCAGAAGGCGGGACGCAAGGCCAAGGACGTCCAGACGGAGCGGATTGCCGCCCGGCAGCAGGAGCTGGCAAAGAAGAACGAGGTCGTGGCCGAGCTGCTGGAGGAGCACGTGCAGCTAAAAAAAGAATTTGGGGAACTCTGGACGGAAGCTGGGTTCCCCACGACACTCGCGACCAGATCGTGGACTACGTCGCTCGCTGGACGGACCGCGCGGAGTTGCCGGCCGGGAAGTTCATCGCCTGGCTGGGGATCAACTCCAGCAAGTTCTATGACTGGAAACTGCGGTACGGCAAGGTCAACGAGCACAACGGCCTGGTTCCGCGCGACGGGTGGTTGGAGGATTGGGAGAAGAAAGCCATCCTCGACGACCACAGCCGCCATCCGCTGGAAGGCTATCGGCGGCTGACGTTCATGATGCTCGATGACGACGTGGTCGCGGTCAGCCCGTCCAGCACCTACCGCGTGCTGATACAGGCCGGCGTGCTAGGGCGGCGGAACTGCAGCCCCTCCAAGAAGGGGACCGGTTTCGTACAGCCGCTGACGGCCCACGAGCACTCGCATGTGGACATCTCATACCTCATACCTGCGGCACTTTCTACTACCTGTGCAGCCTGCTGGACGGTTACAGCCGGTTCCTGGTGCACTGGGAGATTCGCGAGAGCATGACCGAGCAGGATGTGGAAACGATCGTGCAGCGGGCGCGGGAGAAGTTCCCGGGGGCCACTCCACGGATCATCAGCGACAATGGGCCGCAGTTCGTGGCCAAGGATTTCAAGGAGTTCATCCGCATCGGCGACGGCTCGCTCGGCTGGCCGGAGCAGGCACCGTACTACGCCATCTGTGTCACCGCGACAGCCGCCAGTGTTCCCCTGCCGCTCCAAGGGCAACTTACCGAAGGGGGCCGCCTGGTGATTCCCGTCGGCGCAACTTACCGCGGCCAGCAGATGATGCGTTATACCCTTCTGGGCTGTGAGTTTCTTACCGAGAATCTGGGCCAGTTCTCGTTTGTGCCACTCCTTGCGGAACACCCCAAGGAGGTCGGGAAGGGCTCTCGCCAAGGTGGTGGACCGCTTTCCTAG
>CAYUJE010000309.1:0-5108 GCA_964444865.1 uncultured Pirellulaceae bacterium
TCAATGATCGCTCCCTCGGTCAGCTTTTTCCGCTCGTTGTAGGAGTTCACCGGAAACGGCGCGAAGGTGACGCCATTGGTCTTCAGGACCATGTGATCCGACACCAACTGCGCCGCCGCGAGATACTTCTTCAGCAAGCTCGGCGACATACCCAAGGCTTCGCCGGTGTTATCGAATCCCTCACCGGCTGCCGGGTCGGCGGGGAAATCGTGCGTCGGCCGGATGTCGACGCCGGTAAGGTCGCGAATCGACAGGTCATACTCCGTATTGGAAAGCCGCCGCGGCAGGATGACGCCTGGATCGCCGGCGTGCCGCTTCGCCTCTTCGAGCAGGATCGCGTTCAAAGCGTCGACGACCACCTTACGCTCGGGCAACGTGGGCTGCACTTCATCCTCCGGCGGCATCTCACCGTTGCGAATGAACTCAATCACGCTCTCCCAGCGGCGAAAATCAGCCGTCACCTGCTGGGTATTGGCATAGTGACTGAGATCCAATTCGCCCTTAGGTTTCATCTCGCCGTGGCAGCGCACACAGTGCTTTTCCAGGAAGGGTTGGACAACTTCCCGATATCGATCGGCCGCGTTGAGGTCGGCAGTGCTCGTGCCGAGAAGCGTCATTACACCGAGGCAATACAGTCGAAGCGCGTTCATACTTATAATCACAAGGTGCGTGGAAGTCGTGTGACCAACACGTGAGCAGGAGGGCTAAGTCGGGGTCTTTATCATACCTCAAATCATGGGGAATCTCACGGCCAATCATGACCGGTTACGCGGTCATGGTTCCCCCTTTCACGTTGGCTGCCAGTGGGAACCTCGAACGGCCTACTTGCTTGCCCCGACTTTTCCCAATTGGGCTGTGCCAGGAACGCACCCAGACTCGCAGCACCGCGCAGTTCAACATCGGGCAGGTGAGGAAGGTGTCCAACGAGAGGACGAGCCTCCATCCAAGCCCTTGTTCAAGTTGCCCGCGGCGGGAAGCCACTTATGAGATCGGCCCTTCGTTCGAAATCGCCGGCAGTCGCTTCAAAGAATTGACAAGACCAATGATCCCCAAATGTGCATACCGATCCAACGTCAGCGTGATCGTCGAGTGACGGGCGAGCGTATGGGCGTCCTTGGGTGGCACGTTTGCGTTGACCAAGAAGCTGATGAACCCGTGCCGCAGGGAATGGAAATCCGCGACGCGGCCATCGCCGATTTTGTACTTCCAGTAGTTGCGCTTCTCACGATCGGCCCGCGGATTGCCTTCCGGCAGTTTTAGCAAGCCACTCATTCCTAGCGGCAGCCAGATCGGTTTGGATCATCTGAGCCGCCTTGCGATACTAATTTCCCAGCCACAAGGGGTCTTTCTCATTGCTCTCCGGTAAATTGCCTCGCAGTCGCGCGACCAGCCTTAATGTTCTCCGTCAGCTGGGGTGGCGGAGATGAACTGGATGACGCTCTCGGACTCCAGCCGTCCAAGCTCCGCTTGATTGAAGAGTTTCCTGGCGGCTCGATACACCAAGCAGAAGAGCCGATGCGAGTTCGCCTTGGCGTAGCCATGAATGCTCAAAAACTGATACAAAGCCTATTGGGAAGTGTCGATGCACCTGGAGACGGGGTGGAAGTCTTTCCTAGAAAACCCCATGTTTCAACTATATTCGACTAAGCCGGTCGCTCAACAGTTGTTTGAATCAATGTCGCTGGCGGTTCGCACCAACATGCAATTTTGGGAATTCAATCTAGATTTCCTGGTTGCTCACCCCCGCTTCGACATCCAGCTTGATTTCAAAACATGGACTACATCGGAACAATACGATGCCTGGCACAGCAGTCGTGCTTGCCCGCCGTGTGCCACAATATCTAGCGACAATGTTCTTTAGGGAGAATCAACAATGAAATACCGAGTTTTTCTCTTTGCCTTTGTGCCATTTTGCGTGCCCCCCTTCCTATTCGCGGAAGTACCAGCTCCCAAGAAGATATCCGGAGAGGTGAAGTATTCGCCGGCAGAAAATGAGAAGGGGATTCCTGACCGCTTCAAATTGGCGGAACATACTTTTGCTTATGAAGGAACACGGTTCCCGTTGGAATCCCAGACGCTGGAAATCTGGGAAGTGACATTTCCTTCCCCAGTGAAATCCACAAGCGAGATCAATAATACCGTTCACTGCGAGTATTACCGGCCCAAGGGACTAGCGGACGGAAAGAAGGCTCCCGGCGTGGTCGTGCTGCACATCCTCGGCGGCGATTTCCAGCTATCGCGGCTGTTTTGCAATAACTTGGCGCAACGCGGAGTCGCGGCGTTATTCCTGAAGATGCCGTACTACGGCCCAAGACGTGACCCGGCCAGCCCTCGGCGAATGATCAGCCCTAAAGCCGAGGAAACCGTGGAAGGAATGACGCAGGCAATATTGGATATTCGCCGCGGAGCGGCCTGGTTAGGATCTCGTGAGGAAGTGAATCCTGATGAACTCGGAATCTTTGGAATCAGCCTCGGCGGTATCACTGGTGCTCTGGCCGCCACCGCGGAACCGCGGCTGAAGAATGTCTGCTTGCTGCTCGCGGGAGGTGATTTAGGAAAGGTCGTGATTGAATCGAAAGAGATTGAAAAGTATCGGAAGGAATTCGGCACCGTTCCCGACAAGGAAGTTTTTTTGAAGACCCTGCAAGACATTGATCCCGTCACTTACGCCGGCAACGTCAAAGGGCGACGGATCTTAATGATGAACGCCAAGGAGGATGAGATCATCCCTAAAGCATGCACCGAGTCTCTTTGGAGAGCCTTCGGCCATCCCCCCATCCACTGGTATAGCGGCGGACACTACAGCGTCGCCTGGCATCTGGTCGACGCGCTGGACAAAACGGGAAAGTTCTTCGCGGAAGCGGAGAAAAAGCCGTAGCCACACGCGGCTTCGCGTGTAGGCTGCCTGCGAATTGTCCGCGTACTTTTTGCTGTGTCGTTCCAAGAAGCCTACACGCGGGCCGCGTGTGGCTACGAGACCAATTCCTTCATTGGCGTTCGCTTATCGACCAGGTACTGCGGGCGCCCCGCGGTGTCGTGGAGCTGCACACTGTTCACGTCGATGCCCAGGTTGCGGTACAGAGTCGCAAAGACTTCCTGGAAGTGGACGGGACGGTCCTTGGCATACTCTGCGTAGCGGGTTGAAGAGCCGATGACCTGGCCGAGCTTCATGCCGCCGCCTGCGAGGAAGCACATCATCAGCGACGGCCAATGGTCGCGACCGGCACCGTTGTTGACTCGCGGAGTGCGACCGAATTCGCCCCAGACGACGACGGATACGTCTTGGTCCATGCCTCGGTCGGCCAAATCGGTAAGCAGCGAGGCGAGACCCCGGTCCATGTTTGGCAGTTGCCGCTTGAGCGTGGTGAAATTGCCGCCGTGCGTGTCCCAGCCGCCCCAACTGAGCGTGACGACACGGACGCCGGCTTCAACCAGTCGGCGCGCAGTGAGGAACTGCAGGGCATCTTTGCCGTAGCGTTCTTTGTCCTTGGGGTCCATTGACCCAGCGTCGAGAGCTTTGGCAACGGTGCCCGAAGTGACCACGCCAACCGCCCGCTGGGTAAAGGAGTCGAGGGCTTCCATCTGGCCAGTGCCATCGACGTCGCGGCGAAGTTTGTCGAGCGACGTGAGCAGATTCGTGCGATTGTCCAGCCGAGTTTCGTTCAGGCTGGCATGGAGCTTGAGGCTGCCTCCCATCGGCTCATAGGGCTTATAGACCGGGCCGAGATAGCCAGGGCTGCCGCCGCTGTAGGAAATAAAAGCCGGTGCACCGCTTTCCGAAGGCCCGGAGACCTTAGCGACCACACTCCCTAAAGCGGGACGCCCCCCAGCATTCCGCAAATCACGCTGGTCGTATCCGGTGTGTGTTTGGTAATTCGAGTGCTGGCCCGTTGAGCCGATCAGCGAGCGAACGATGGCAAATTTGTCCGCCATTTTGGCCAGTTGCGGCAGGTGTTCGCAGATCTCCATGCCGCCAACATTCGTGGCAATCGGCTGGAATTGGCCGCGAAACTCCGCGGGTGCCTCTGGCTTAAGATCGAAAATGTCCTGATGACTCGGTCCGCCCGAGAGATGGACGTTGATGACCGCCTTCGTACTCGACTTGATTCCCGCCTTCGCCTCTGCCGCCAACAGTTGCGGCAGCGTAAGGCTCCCAAGTGCCATTCCCCCCACCGATAGCGAGCCCAACTTCAAAAAGCTCCGACGAGAAACGCCGTCACAATACTGCTCGTTAGGTCCGAGATGAAACTTGAGCATGGCAGGAACTCCTAATAGGGAATGACCAAATCCGAATGGCGATTGACGAGTTTCGTTCTAGACCCCGCCATTCAACCTCCGAATTTGCTTCTGGCTACATAACGTCTCCGTCGTGGAAAGACGCATCCAAGTTATCAGATGAATGGGGCGAGTCAATTATTTTCAAATTTTTTCTAAAAAATGCCATTCACCAGCTAGGGAATGCTGTGTGTTGAAGCGCGCCGATAACTCTTGTCGAATAGGAGGCTATTTCCAGTGGCTCAGAGAGGAAAAAGCAGGGAGCCAAACTATGTTGAGGGGCCAGGGCGAGCCCCAAGTCTAAGTTGACTGCGGATATCCCCGCGACTTTCCGGGTCCATCTCTATGAGCTAAAAGGAGTGCTATAAGCCTGCTCGGCCATCCCCACTGCCAACATACCGCCCACGCTTTCTCATGCTCACTCCCGCGGAAGAACTCGGTCTCGCCGGTATGAACGTCGCCAGCCGCGTGCGGGGGGCGTTTCATAGAATTTCCAATGCCGACCTAGCGGGCATGATCGAGAAGATTCGTTTGGAGTCGCTAGCCCGCCATGTGATTTATCTGCGGGATGGGAAGCAGGATGCGATCAATGTGATGGCCTGCCCGCTGACGGTGCTGCCGGACCAGGTGGCGTATATCCACTATGTCACGCTCACCATCCACAACGCTCTCAAGCGGCTGGTGGAGTTGTACATGCAGGATTTTGCGGTGCGGGACATCCTCCGCCTTCCGCCGGAGGAAGAGCAGTGGCTGTGGGAATGTTGGACTCCCGCCCACTGTGAGAACAATCCGGTTTTTGGACGCCACGACGCGGTGATCGACTTCACCAGCCC
>CAYUJE010000309.1:5208-7584 GCA_964444865.1 uncultured Pirellulaceae bacterium
CAGCAACTCGCCAGCCTGCCGGTGAGCGAGTTTCCAGTCGTTGACCCCGAAGGGAAGCTGCACGTTGAGCCGTTCTACACCGTGATGGGCTTCGCCCCCAGCAAATACGGCCTCGCCATCCTCGGCCGCGCCTCCCAAAAGCACGTTGTCAACGTCGCCCAGCGCGGGGGCATGTGCGCCATCGTCCACAGCAGGGCACCGACGCGATTGGTGGGACCGACTTAGCAAACCACGCAACAAACAGGAGTTAGAATTCATGCCTCACGGCACGCTTTCACACGCCGCTAGGGCCCTGAACAAGAATCTCGAACTTCGAGAATCTTTGGCATGAAATGGAAACCGCATATTGACCATGAATCGATGATCTGACTTTGACATATACAGAAAGGCGATGTGGTCTGGCGTTTCGAGCAGTCAGGGCTTGGAGAGTGCTAAGGGTTCTTTCTCTCGATATCCAGTTTCTTCCGGAGATAATGACCCTGTGCCTGCTAGTTCCAATTTCGCGAATGTCCAACTGCCTGCTGGAATCGTCTTGTGTGGCGGCAAGAGCAGTCGCATGGGTCGGCCGAAAGCCTGGTTGCCGTTTGGTCCGGAAGTGATGGCCCAACGTATGGTGCGGCTACTTTCCGCGGTGGTTTCGCCGATTGTCGTCGTCGCCGCTCGAGATCAGGATTTGCCACCACTCGGGAGTCAAGTACTGATCACTCGCGACGAGCGGGATGGACGCGGACCTTTGGAAGGATTGCTGGCGGGAATGAAGGAACTTGCTCGTCACGATCTTTCCTCTGAACTCGCCGTATTCGCCACCAGTTGCGATGCGCCGCTCCTTTCGCCGGCATTCGTGCAAATGGTCGCCGGGCGACTCAAGACACATCAAGCGGCTGTTCCCGTGGAAGATCGCTTTTTCCATCCTCTTGCTGCTGCTTACCGTCTGGGGGTTCTACCGGAAATTGAGTCCCTGCTTGCCGCCGATCAACTCCGGCCGGCATTTCTATTTGAACGCGTTTCCACCTGTCGCATTCCGGTGCACGAATTGCGAGAGGTCGATCCCGAATTGCATTCACTAAAGAATTGCAATTACCCGGAAGACTATGCGGCTGCTCTAAAAATCGCCGGCTTCTTGGATCCGGATCCGAGCTAAGAAACGTGATTTCGACTCTTTTTTCAAGATTTTTGTCCACTTTGCGGGCGGGGCTGAAAAACATAAAATGTCCGGAAAAACACGGCCATTCTTGGTTTTTTGCCGCCGCTCACCCGAGGAAACCCCTCAAAAACCTGTCCATCTATGTACAAAAGCTATTGACTATGAACAGCCGTATATTAAGATATGTCTAAGCGGCTATTGTTGGCCGTGTTTCATTCACCCGGAACAAGGAAACCCGGTATGTCGTTGACCGATCAATTGACGGATCGTCAGGGAGAAGTTTTTGAATTCATTCGCAAGTGCATCAACACCCGCGGCTATGGGCCGACGGTGCGCGAGATTGGAGAGCAGTTTGAAATCAGCTCTCCCAACGGCGTGATGTGCCACTTGCGGGCCCTGGAGAAAAAGGGCTTGCTGATGCGGGTGCGGCAGAAGGACCGGGCCATCGCCCGCGCCATCGAGCTCGCTCCGGAAATCGTTGCCGAAGACAAGGGTCTCCCCTATGTCGGCACGGTCGCCGCCGGTGCCACCACGCTGGCCTTCGAGACACCCGAGCGGATTGACTTCGCGGACTTCTTCACTCCCACGCTGAGAAAGAACCTGTTCGTGCTCAAGGTGAAGGGCGACTCGATGGTTGACGCCCAGATTGCCGACGGCGACTACGTCGTCATCAAGAAGCAAAAGACGGCTCAGCCCGGACAAATCGTCATCGCTCAGACGGACGAGGACGAATCAACTCTCAAGTACTGGTATCCCGAGAACAACCGCATTCGTCTGCAGCCGGCTAATTCCTCCATGTCGCCGATTTATGTAAAAAGCGCTGCCGTTCTCGGTGTGCTTGTAGGTGTAGTGCGGAACTTGAACTAGGCAAAATTCACACAGGACGGCCACGAAAAACGCGAAAGGTCATGAAGTAAGAGTCCTTGATTACTTGCTTCGTGCCGCTTCGTGTTTTTGGTGGCCAACGCTGTTTCTTGCTCCATCAGAAGCGAGATCGTCTCTCTTCCGGGACTCGCCGTCCGACCTTGCGCCACTTCACTCATCCTTGTGAACGAGCACAAAAAAAACCCCGCCATTCACTTGCGTAAATGGCGGGGCCGGAACAGAGAAGAGGCCAAAAACTAACCAACCGTATGAAGGTATAAATCCGTCTCGCAACGGCATCTCGCTGAATCCGCGTTTATCATATCAGGATTGTTAGCAGTGTCCAGCTTTTTTGGGATAAAATTTTT
>CAYUJE010000310.1:0-1511 GCA_964444865.1 uncultured Pirellulaceae bacterium
CCGCTCGCTGAAATTGTGCTTGCTGCCGACTAGCTGCCGCGATACATTTGCGGCAGCTTCTTTTCGTTACTCCCACAGAGGTCCGCAGCATGTCTCCTCGCCACATCTTCTTGCCGTTAGCATTATTGGCCGCGCTTTGTCTTGCGGGTTGCGGCAGTCCCACCGCGAAGCTACTGGGGAAATGGCAGATGAGTGCCAACGCTGGCTCAGGAAACGCCATGCTGGCAATGCTAGCATCGACCATGAAAGGGGAATTGGATTTTAAGGGAGACGGCAACTTTACGATGTCCGTCAAGACCCCGCTCGGAGACAAATCGACCACGGGAACCTGGAAGTTCGTGAAGGCCGACGGGCAAGCACTGGTGCTAGCGGTGAAAACGGCCGATATCGCGGAAAGAGAAACGCGATTGGAGTTTACGGACAACGACCATTTCAGTATGGTCCCCCTGGAAGTTTCTGAAGTTGCTAAAGACATGAAACTTGATTTTTCGCGAGTCAAATAGCTTTCAACACGCTGCCGACAATTCGATCACGGAGGATCGCCATGCATCGCTTGCCACGGATGGTTTTTCTTGGCCTTTTCGCAATTCCCCTGATGCTCACTGGCTGCGGTGGCGGCACGGCCGAAAAACCGGCTGCCCGGACCGAAAAAACGGTCACTCCCGAGCAGTTGCTGCAGGGACAATGGCACGGGCAAATGGTTTTGGATGAGGAAATCGAGAAGCAGTTGCCGCCGGCTCAGGTGGAAAAACTCAAGTCGATGACCATGGGGATGGAGTTCCAGCCAGACGGTAAGCTGATCCTGGCTGGCATCAAGGACGACGGCAAACCTTACGAAAGCCAGGCCGCCTGGAAAGTCCTCGAAGCCAAGGACGATCAGATCACGATCCAATCCGTGGAAACCAGCGGCAAAGCCACCGATGCCGTCCTGATGTTCGAAAGCGACGACTCCTTCCTGATGCCCCTCAAAACTGAAGTCGCCAATCTGGGCGCTATGCGGTTCGAACGACTGCGATAGAACGTGGGTTAGGCATCTTGCCTGCCCTGTGTAAGAACCGTTTGGGCAGGCAGGATGCTTACCCCACTCGCCGTGCCACAATCGCCTGCACCTTGCCGGCGATGGGGCAGATCAGGAGCGTGGCGGATTCGTCACCTTGCCCCCCCAGTATCTTGCGAAGTTTCTCCGGCTCCACGTCGCATCCCCGCTTTTTGATTTCTAGCCGGCCGATGCCCCGCTGGCGGAGCCAGGCTTTGAGTTGCCGCTGGTCGAGGGGTAGGACTTCCTGGACTTCAAAGCCGGTGAGGGCGGCGTCTTGAATGAGTTCGCCACCAGTCAGATACATGGCCTGGCGGGAGACGGCTGCCAAATGATGTTCGTTGCAAAGTACCTGCGTTAGCTTCGCGGCCAACACGGCTGCCGCGGGTTCGAAGAGGTAGCGGCTGATTTTTTCGGCCACGGGGACCGGCTCCTCCCCCCTGCCCCGCACGGTTCGCGGACCGCCCGCGGCATC
>CAYUJE010000310.1:1611-7547 GCA_964444865.1 uncultured Pirellulaceae bacterium
GCCAGCAGGCTTGCGAGCACCTCCAGCGGCGGCTCATAGTGTTCCACCTGGGTGGTCCGTTTGCCGCTCGGCCGACGATCGGGATCGATGTGCCAGGCGGCATAGTCCTGCACGGGAAACGTCGCCGCATCGGCAACCAATCCCCTCCCCCCTCCCCTGCCGATCACTTCGCAGTTCCGCTGAGCAAGATGGACGAGCACTTCATCGCGATCGACGCCCGTGCAACTCCCCCGCTCCGCGAGCGCCAGCAGGTCTCCGCCGATCCCACAGCAGAGATCGGCCGCTGTTTGACCAGCCGGGAATCTTGCCGCCTTGTAAGCAGCAACCACTTCGTCACTCGCCTGCATCAGCGCCCGCGGCATGAAGAACATCTTGGCCGCAGCAGCGAATTTATCGCGGCCTCGACGGCGCAGATCCACTTGCTCCAGCACCAGGTGAACCTGCTCGGCAGTGAGCGTTTTGCGTAGCTTCCCGGTAAGACGGACGAGCGACTCCGGCGTCCATTCGCGGCTCGCCAGATCGAGATACGGCGCTGCCGCAGCGCTCGTCAGCCACCGGTAAGAGTCGGGAAGAGTAGTCGCGGCCATGGACACTACTATCTTCGCAACGCCTCATCGCGAAAACCCCTCCCGCCGTCCCATCCTCTTTGCCCGATCCGCATCACCCTCCCCTCTCCCCTGCCCCGCAAGAATCCGCGCCCCGTTTGCCGATGATGGAAACGGAGCATCAGGCGCACGCAGTTGATGCCCTTTCGTTCCGCAAGGAAGCGGTCATTCCTTTGGCGGAGCAGCGCATGTTTAATAATCGCCCCAGTTGGTTCTACGGCATGCTTGTGGCGGCTCTCATCGGCCCCTATGCGCTCCTCGACAAAAACATGCTCGGGAATCTTTGGAATAATCTCCCCTCGTTCACGAGTTTCAGCGAAAAGGCACCGACGGAAACTTCGTTCGGCAGCGGCGCGGAGTTGCGGAAGTCTGCCGGCGGAGGCATCGAGGGTACATTCAATCCCGATCCCGCGTTTGGTCCGACGGCGGGCTCCAGTTCCGGAGCAAAGCCTTGCGACATTCCCGATGCCTTTCGCTTTGACGTCTCGCCGGAGTGGATCACCGCCCGCTGGCCGCGAGTTACCACGGTTCTGGCAGAGACCGATTTGCAAGGGCTCCGCGTCCCGCTCGTCACCGGCAATCGTGCGGACGATCTGGCCGGCTCGCTCACCTATTATTTCGATAAGAAACATACCGTCCAGCGCATCGCCTTTCAGGGAAATACTGGGGACGAGCGGCGGCTGGTGGCGTTTTTGACGCAGTACTATCAGATGAAGCCAGTCCCCACGCTCGGTGCGGGGCTTTATATGACGAAGGTTCACGGCAAGCCCCTGAGCACGCTCCATCTCACCTGGCCCCCCGTCGTCGCCAAAGATAAGCCGACGAATCGCTGCGAAATTGTTTTGGAACTTAACCGGGCGACTACCGGTGCCAGCCAGGAAGTGCAAAAGATGCTGGAGTATGAGAAGCGGGCGAAGAGATGGTAGGGAGAATTGAATTGGGAAATTTCAAATCTCAAACAAATCGGAAGTCAGAAATCTGAATAAAGAAAGTGATTCGGCCTACTCTTTCAGCTTTCGATTTTTCCTGTTTCCATTTTTCCCATTTGTTTGAGATTTGGGATTTGAGATTTCCATTTTCCCTTGCTACTTTGCCGGAAATCGCCCCATCGTCATCGCCCCATAACCAGCCGGCCAGCGGCTGTTGATTTCGATCTGGCCGACGAAGTCACTTTCGCCAAGTTCGGCCTGGTAGTCCCTTTGCAGTTTGCCCGCCTGGTCGATGTAAATCTTGGCGAGGTATTTTCCCGCGGGGAGCGACGGCTTTTCGGCGATTTCACCAGCCCTTGAAGCATCTCGCGGGGCAGTGACGCTCAGGTGCTGCTGCCAGAGCTGGCCTTTGCCGAAAACCTGCCGGTCGCCGGTGGCCCAGCGGTCCTGGGACCAGCTTTTGGTCTTCTCATCCCAGCGGTGCAGATCGACTTGCAATAGCTTTTGGTCGTATTTTGCGGGAACCCCTTCCAGCTTGAACCAGACATCGGTGACGGCGGAAACTTCTTCACGCTCCTTGGGCAGGTCTTTGGCCGTCTTGTATCTACCGGCTGTCGAGGCTGCGTAGTCCTCGATGAACGCCCGGAATTGCTTGTAGGTCCGGTCCCCCACCACCATCTTCACTCCCCCGCCGTGCTTCACCTGGTTGGTCGGCTTGGTTAATAGCAGGCTCCCTTCCGGGGAATCGGCGTCGATGATGCCCGTGGTGAGCAGATTCTCGAGAGTCCCCTGGGGGTCCCCGAGTTTAATCCAGTTCACTTTCGTCCCGTGCTTCTTCACTTGCTCCTGATTGCGGTCCGGCGAATGGCAAGCGGCACAGCGGCCGACCTCGGACCAGACGTTGTCGAGGAACGAGGCAAGCACCGTATCCTTGCGGGCGTGGCGAATCACTTCCTCGGACACACGGGGGCCGAGCTTCGCATCCCCCGTTTTCGCAGCCGCCAGCTTGGGATCTTTGGCTGCCGCCACAATCCAGGCTTTAAACGCTTCATACTCCTGCTGGCGAACTTTGTCGCTGACCGGGCCGGTCTTCTCCGGCTTGCGGGCGATGAAGGCGAGGAGTTTCGATTCCTCCGGCCTTTTGAGGTCCACAAGGCCCGCGTCGCGGAGAGAGGCGAAGGTCTCTTCCTGCGTCTTGCCGATGTAGTCCTTCAAATCAACGCCGCTGAGATGGCACTCGCTGCAGGAGGACGGATTCTTGGCTTGCAAGATCGGTGTGATCCGCTGACGAAAGAGGTCGAGAGCGGATTCGGCGGCGGGAGATAGAACGGCAAGGTTAAAGATTGCCAAAGCGCCGGCTGCAAAGATACTAGCCCGACGCACGAGCGAGGGAGAACGGCGCGAGGGTGTGCCACGACTATTACCCTCGCTTGCGCGTCGGGCTAGTGTCGTGATCGCCATCTTGACCCTCTTTACGCTTTAGCCGCCGCCGGCTGCTGCTTAGACGCCTTGAGGAAGTGCGACAAGCGGCTCTTGGTGCGGCTGGCGACGTTGGGGTGGATGACCCGCTTGGTGCCGGCCCGGTCCAACTTTTTGGAAACCAGGCGGAACTCAGCCTCAGCCTTGGCGGCATCGCCCGACTTGGCCGCTTCGCGGAGCTTCTTGATCTGCGTCTTGAGGGCCGACTTGGTGGCCCGATTCTTGGCCCGGCGCTCCAGGCTCTGGCGGTGGCGTTTCTTGGCGCTTGAGGTGGTGGGCATGCTTCTGGTAACTGATTGCTGGGAAAAACGATAGGGGCAATTTACGAACCAAGCTTTATCGCAGATTGGGGGGACTTTGTCGAGGGGCCAAAGTAGCCCGCAGACCCCGTGTGCAGGCTACTCAGGCAGCGGCGTCGGCAAAGAGCGATATTTGGTGAGTTCGTTGAAATAGAAAAACCGCTCCTCTTCGGCTTTTTCGACCTCTGCCCGCTGTCAGGGGGACGATGAAGGTGACCAGATCCAAATCGGGGATAGGGAACTTCATGGGGAAAGATCCGGTGGTGTTTCGTCGATCCAAAGCCTTTCCCACGGCCGCCAAATTGCCCGGCGGTAAGCTTCGGCCAATCGTTCGTTATGCTCCCTCCACTGGTCAATCCGATCCATCTCAAGGAGCCAGGCTTTCAAATCCTTAGAAGTCCGCTGAGCGACAGGCTTATATCCTAGAGCGACGCTGTCGTTTGCCTGCACGAAGTGGCTCCAACGCTGACGGCAGTAGGACCAGTGGTTCATCCATGCCGATCCCAATGCCACCACGGTGATTATCGCAAATAGCCCTCGCAAGTTGAACTGATTCCAGCGGCGTTTATGCATGGTGTGCGTCCGATCGTCTTAGTAATCGCCGATCCACACACCCACGGTTGGGCGACCCGGCGGATAGGCCGTGTAATGGACCCGCCCTTCCAGCAACTCTCGCAGTTTGGAATTCTCTTGATGGAGATGAGCCCGATCAACCCACCAGGCGGTTAAGACGGCGACGATGATTGTCACCAGCATCAGATCGCGGATGGAGAATTTCACGGGGAAGGCTCCGGTGGCGTCTCGTCAATCCAAAATCGCAACCAAGGTTGCCATATTGCCCGGCGATAGGCGTCCGTCATCCGATTGTGATATTCACTCCGCTCGTCAATCCGTCGCATTTCTTGGAGCCATACTTGCGAATCCTGAGGAGACCGCTGGGCGAGTGGCTTATATCCTGGAACGAAAATGTCCATTGCCTGCCCGTGGTAACTCCACTGCCGGTGGCAGTAATCCTGGTGATTCGTCCATGCCATTGCCAGTGCCACCATCGTAATCACCGAAAACAGCCTGAACAGGCTGAACTGATACCAGCGGGGTTTGAAAGGGGGCGCCATCCCAATATTCTAGCGAGTCTGAAGGGCTCAGGGGCGAAATGTAGCCGCGGCACAGACGAGGAAGACCACCGTCGCCATACCTAACATGAAGACCGCATACAGTTCCAAGTAGCTGAGCGCGTTCCACAGCACATAGCCCCCCGCCAGGATGGGCGGCCCGAGCGCGGCCGTAAGCAGCAAGGTACGTAGGCTGAATCGCATCGGCGCATTGTACCGTGGAAAGAATTCTTCCCAATCTCACTTTTGCCGCTTGACGGTGCCAACCTCACTTGTATACAATTAGACAGTATCAACTTGGGTATTTTGTTCTTTGACAATTTGGTCGAATTTTCAGGCAACTTCGCCCGTGCGAATCCCGTTACGGCGGGGAGGGACCTGGCAGCTGCAAAAGTCCTTCGCACTCGGCTGCAAAAGCGTGAATACGATTTTGAGAAAACGAGGCATTATTCATGAAGTTACGGCGACATGAATAAGCGCAACATCCTGAACGGCTTGGGGTTGCGAACTGCTTATTCAACGTAAGTGCTTTGAAGACAGGAGCATGAATAAGTGAATAAAATCACTCCCAGATGGATTGAGGTCTTGTCACACGGATGAACATGTCGAAAGTATTTCGGGACGAATATCTTCGCATAACTGTCAGGCATGCGCAATTATTGAGCACCTGTTTGTGCATTTACATGGCACAGGCGAGGCGGGAGCCAGACCCCTTCTGACGCTAGTGTCGGTCGCCGAACCTAGCCGAACCTAAGTGTCTAGTTCCTGCAGCCGCTGTCGGGCGTCTTTGAATTCGGAGTCGAGGGAGACGAGTTGCTGGAACCACGCCTTGGCTTCCCCGGTCTGTTGCATGGCACTGGCGAGGGAGCCGGCGCGGTAGAGGGCGAGCTTTTGGGGCTCATGCTGATCGAGCTCCTCGGCGGAGGCGATTGCCTGGATATAGAGGCCCAGGGCCTTCTCGAACTGCCGCAGGTGTTGCCAACATTCGCCCAATTGGATCAGGACATTCGGGCGTTGCGAATGGTCGGCAGCGATTTCCTCCAACCGCTGAATGGCCCCGCTGTAATTGCCGGCTCGCTTGAGACGGACGGCGACTTCCAGTTTCAGCCCGGCATCCTGCGGAAACCGCTCACTACGGGCGTTGAGCGTGGCAAGTTCCAGCCGGCCCAGTTCCTCTTCCCATTGGCGGAGCGTTTGCTGGTGGGCGGGGGACGGATCGTGATCCACCAAGCGGCGGGCGATGGCGACGTTATTCTTGAGGCGAGCCAACGAGATGTCTTCGACCTGCTCCCGAATGGCGAGGTCCCCACCGGAGAGGGACAGGGCCTTGGCAGCAGCGGCTTCGGCCTCGTCAAATTGTTTGAGCCCTACATGTTCCGCAGCGAGCGCCAGGAAATCGGGAGCGGAGAGTCGGCTTTCGGTCCGCGAAAGCAATTCCTCCTGCGGAGAATTAAGAATTGCTGGGCCATCGAGAATTGCCACCAGATAGTCGATCACATGACGACCTCATTC
>CAYUJE010000311.1:0-7546 GCA_964444865.1 uncultured Pirellulaceae bacterium
GGGTGTTCGACGTGGATGTCCACCCGACCCTCGTCGATGTTCAACTCCACCGCCTGCACACTCCATGGTTCTGCAAGTCCCAAAATCTGCTGGTACTATTCAATGTCGCGCATCCGCCTGGTTCTCCTTGAGCCAGCCGTTTTAGCCCCAAAAGCACCCATGAAATAGCCGGAAGGACCAGAATGACTTGGACATCCTCGTGGGCTTGGTCCGAGACTTCGATGGTGAATCTCATTGCAAGGGAAGCCGATTCTTGCGGCGAAACTTGCGTTCCGCCTCTTTGCGGCTCTGGACCCGGCCTGCGTGGTAATCGGCGAATCCGCGGCGAATTCCTTATGTCGCTTGGCGCTGTTCGACCAACGCAGCCATTGCATTCAACAGAACGTCATTTGCAGTTGCATACTCACCACGCACCAGCTCGGCCGTCACCAAACTCAAAACTTCCTTGGAAATGACTCGGCTCGACATAAAAACAGGTCCCGTTTGAAATTCCAAGCCGGCAATGTGCCACCACCTGAGACCATATCTACCCCTGAGCTGTTTTGTGCTCCACCGACTACCCTTGTATTTTCACCCCGGCAAAGCATAATACCCCCATGCGGAAGACATACGGCTACTTCTGGCGGTTTTACTTTACCGGCTGGTCCCTGGAGGGATCGTCTGGGCCGCGGGAGGTCTGCCGCTGAGGCAACCAATCAATATTGAATTCCCCGCCCCGGCGAACCACCAGGTTTTGCCGGGGTTTTTTTGTGAAAATGCGAAACAAACCAATCGAGAAATAGGACAGGAGCGAACCAATGATCGTTGTCATGGAAAAAGGGGCCTCGCCCGAGCAGATCAAGCACATGGTCGAGCGGGTGGAAATGCTGGGGCTGAAGGCACATGTCATCCAGGGAACCGAACGGACCGTCATCGCCGCGATTGGCGAGAAGCGCGCGGAGACGAAAGAGTCGTTGTCCAGTGGGCCGGGGGTGGAAGCCGTGGTCCCCATTCTGGCCCCGTACAAAGTCGCCAGTCGCGAAGTGAAAGCGGAACCGACGCAGGTCTGCGTTGGCTCACTCAAGGTCGGCGCCGGAGTCGTGGGTGTAATCGCCGGACCTTGCTCGGTGGAAAGCGAAGAGCAAATTCTCGTCACCGCCCGCGCCGTGAAGGCCGCGGGAGCGACGGCTCTTCGCGGCGGAGCGTTCAAGCCGCGGACCAGCCCCTATAGCTTTCAGGGAATGAAGGAAGAGGGGCTCAAGCTCTTGGCTGCCGCTCGACAGGAGACGGGGCTGGCGATTGTGACCGAAGTGATGACCAGTGAGGATGTGGATTTGGTGGCGAAGTATTCGGACGTGCTGCAAGTGGGCGCTCGCAACATGCAGAACTACCGTCTTTTGGAAGCGGTCGGGCGGGTCAAGAAGCCGGTGCTCCTCAAGCGTGGTCCCAGCGCGACGATTGAAGAGTTGCTGCTGGCGGCCGAGTACATCCTTAACGAGGGAAATCCGAACGTGATTCTTTGCGAGCGGGGGATCCGCACCTACGAAGCCCATACGCGGTTCACATTGCCGCTGGCCACGGTTCCCTATTTGCACCACAAGACGCATCTGCCGGTCGTAGTCGATCCGAGTCACGGAACGGGACACACTTACCTGGTTCCCGACATGGCGGTGGCCTCCGTTGCCGCCGGTGCGGATGGTTTGATTCTCGAAGTTCACCCCGACCCTGAGCAGGCCCTCTCGGATGGCTACCAGTCGCTGAATTTCGTCCAGTTCAATGACGTGATGGCCCGCTGCCGAGCGGTGGCGGCTGCGATTGGGAAGAAGATGTAAGTAGTCCGCTCACTCCGTGAGCGGACATGCCAGCACACGGAGTGTGCTGGCTACTAAGCGGCGGCTTTAATCGGCCCTTTCGGCGTCCGCAGATTGAAGAGCCCGAAGATCTGCTGCTGGGTCAGGCGGAGGTCGTGCGCGCCGGTCTGGTTCATGATGCTGTTGAATAGCTCGCGCTTGTGCTCCAGCACCTGATTGATCCGCTCTTCGATGGTGCTGAGGGCCAACATTCGGGTGACCGTGACCGGCCCCGCTGCGCCGATGCGGTGGGCCCGGTTGATCGCCTGATCTTCGATGGCCGGATTCCACCAGCGGTCGAAGAGAAAGACGTACTCGCAAAACTGCAGGTTGAGCCCCACGCTGCCGGCCCCGTAGCTCATCAGGATGACGTGCTTGCTCTTGTCTTCCTTGAACTGCTTAAGAATCGGGTCCCGCTGCTTGCTCGGGATTTTGCCGTGGTATTGCAGCGGACCGAACCGCGCCAACTTCTTCTCGATGATCTCGATGGATTTCACCCACTGGCTGAAGACAATCGCCTTCTTGCCGCTGGCCGCCACCTCTTCCAAGTCCGCCTCCAGGCGTTCCAGTTTGGAACTCGTTCCCGTCACCGGATCAAAATTGCAGATCTGCTTGAGCCGCAAAACGAGTTCGAAGACGTGCTGAATGGTAATGGAGTCCCCCAGTTCGTTGAGGTTGATGACCCCTTCGTTTTCGGCGATTTCGTAGGTTGCTCGCTGCTCCGGTGAAAGGTCCAGTTCCGCATCGCGAAACATTTTGGGGGGCATGTCCGTCAGAACCATGTCCTTGGTCCGCCGCAGGATGTAATCCCGCGCGAGTTCCCCGAGGCGTTTGGCCGGCATTCCCGTCCGCATGTAGCCGGGGGAGAGGAATTCAAAAATACCGACGATGTCGTCGGGGGAATTTTCAATCGGCGTGCCGGTGAGGGCCCAATTGCGAGTACGAGGAATAGCCCGCACAATTTCGCTCGTCGTGTTGTTGATGTTTTTGATCCGCTGGGCCTCGTCGAGCATCACCAGGTCAAAATGCATGCCCGCCCCAAGCACTTCCTCCTTATCCCGCATCAACAGTTCATAGTTGGCAATCTTCACCGGCACTTCGTCCTGCTGCCACAGCCAATGCCGGCGGCTCGCATCTCCTTCGATGATGCTCAGCGGGATTTCCGGAGCCCACTGCGTGAATTCCCGCTTCCAGTTGGTGACGAGCGGCTTTGGGCAGATCAGGAGGACGCTGCGGATTTCTCCCGAGCGGAGCAACATTCGGATGGCGGTGATGGCCTGCATCGTTTTCCCCAACCCCATCTCATCCGCCAACACCGCCGCGTAGCGGGGATAGAGAAACGCGACCCCTTGGTACTGGTAAGGGAAGGGCTCGAAGGGAAAGTGGAGCGCGTCGGACTGGATCAGGGTTTCCAGCGGGGGCTGGAGGACGTAGTACAAACGGTCCTCCAGCTTGATGACGTCGCCGGGAGGTTTGATGCGAGTGATGGTGGGTTTCTTAGCTTCCGACTCTTCCTCGGTCGCACCGTTCGTTTCAGGAGAAATCGCCTTTGCCGCTTGTGGTTTCGCGCCTGGCACCTGGGGTTGAGCATGCGCCCACGCCGGTGCTTCCGGAAATGTGAAACTTGTCACCTTCGGCGGGTTCCGGGGAATCTTGAGTGCGACCGCCTTCAGAGCAAAGGAGGTGAGGTCAGATGACTCGACATCCGGGAGCGAGGGTATCGACAAAAGTGCCGAAAGATTCCTTACCGCGACCTCCGAGCCATGCTCGTTCGCATTCCAAGTGGAAGTTGAAAGGGTGTCGGAATTGGGTTGCCAGTCGAACATAGTTCATGTTCTCATTTTCTTGCCAACCATTTTCTTGCCATTACTGAAGGAGAGGTGGCAAGAAAATGGTTGGCAAAAAGATAAGAGGAAGGCGAATTGTAGTTTGACCTTCCGTGTCCTCCCTGTTTTCCGTGTCCCAATCCTTTTTCTCTGAATTACGCCGCCACAGGAACGGTCGCCGGTCGTACCGTCTTCTGAGCCTCTTCCAGCGCCTCCCGAATGCGAGTGAACGGTTCCAAAAGGTCGAGCGCATCCGCGTGAGCGGCAGTCCATTTCTCTAAGGCAAGGGCCTGATCCTCGGAGTGCGTCTTCGCCGCGTGAACCTGCCGGCTGCCGAGTTTGAATGCGGCTCCAACACCGTGTGGCTGCCTTTCGGACGCTCCCACGGGAACCAAGAGCAGCGGTACTTCGCTGAATTCCCGGGCCGCGAGCATAGCTTCCGCATCGGTGCAGACCAGGAATGGTTTCACTTTGGCTTTGGCGAGGAGCGTCTGGCCAATTTGCTCGCCAAAAAGAAAGGGCCGCAGCGTGGGGCCATACAGGATTTCCTGCGCCCGGCTCGGTTTGAGCGGAGCGGTACAGTGAAACTCCAGCGGTCGGCCGGAGCTATTCAAAATCAAATAGCCGCCAAACAGGCCGTGCTCGGCGTGTTCAGTGACGGTGAGAAAACCGATGGCGGGAACGGACTTGCCGGTAGTCATGCGGTGGGTCGGAGAGGGGCAGGCAGCGGTTGTCGTAACCTCTCCTTGCATCGGGCGATTTCTCGGGGGCACTTGAGCACGCTTGCCGCAAGTGGCGCGGCACATCTGCTATCCACCGCAGGGGCTGCCTAAACCGCATAGGTTGCCAAATGCTCGACAAGCGCGATTGGGTGAGTATACTGACTGAATCATTCTGACTAAAGTTATCGTGAGGGTTCCATGTCGTTCGACAAGCGTCATTTCTCCCCAATCTTCAGCATCGATGTCTCCGCCGATCAGGCTACCGAGCAGCAGTCGAGCCAGATCGACGCTAACGAGCTTTTGGTGATGCTGCTCAAGCAATTGGTCGAAGGGCAAAAAAAGGAAATCGCCCTGCTGCAGGAAATGGCCCAGCATATCTCCGGTCCGCACAAGGCTCGCCATCAGGAACTGATGAAGTGGAAGGAAGCTCACCCGGAACTCGCCGACAGCTGTCGGGGAGCGACCGAACTGCTGGAGAAGGTGCAGGAGCAATTCCTCTGCAACCTGACGACGGAAATCGCGGATAGCGACGAGACCCTGGTCGATAGTGACTTCATGCTCAACGAATTCATCGACCGCTTTGGCCCTCGCCTGCACCACCTCAACGGCCTGCTGCAAGTTCTCTCGCAACTCAGTAGCGTGGCCAATCCGCCGGCGAACGCGGCGGAGTAAACCGCCATGCAAGCTGATCTGGTTCGTACGCTAACTCCCGATGGCATGCGGCTCGATGGCGCGCTATTGGTCGGAGATGAATTTGCTGAGCGGCCCGTCGATGCGGCGATTTGCCTGCACGGAGTAGGAGCCAACTTCTATACCTCCAGCACGCTGGAAGCGGTCGCACCGGCGCTGCGGAAACTCGGCATCTCGGTGCTCTTGGCGAATACTCGCGGGCACGATTCGGTGTATACGGCTTCGGTCGCCATGGGTCGGCGTCGTCAGGGGGCCGCCGTGGAAATTGTCGATGAATGCCGCCTCGACGTGGCCGGCTGGTGCAAGTTCCTCGTGGAGCGTGGCCTCTCACGCATCCTGCTCGTCGGCCACAGCCTGGGGGCAATCAAAGCAGTCTATTCGCAGGCGCATGAACCCCACAGCAACATCGTTGGCTTGATTGCCGCCTCCCCCCCTCGCCTTTCCTGCCAGGCATTTAAGAATTCGCTGGAATCCGCGCCATTTTTCGATTCGCTCTCCACGGCTGAGCAACTCGCCAAAGCGGGCCGAGGGGACGAGTTGTTTCTGGCCAAGTTTCCGTTTCCTTTGCTCATGGGCGCGGCCGCGTATATCGACAAATACGGCCCGGGCGAGCGGTACAACATTTTGAGTTTCGCCGGACAAGTCGCGGTCCCTGCTCTCTTCACCTACGGCAGCAAGGAGCTTGAAAACGGCGGCATTGCCTTTGCCGGTTTGCCCGACGCTCTGGCCAAATTACCAGAAAAGCGAAGCACCCTCGATATCGAAGTCATCGACGGTGCCGATCACAACTACAGCGGTTGCGGCGAGAATCTGGCAGCCGCGATGAGCACTTGGATTGAGAAGACCTACTTGCCGCAGTAGTCAATCGCCCGTGCGATTTCACTTTTGAGCCGCGAGCGGGAAACGATGCGGTCCACAAAGCCGCGGTCGAGGAGAAATTCGCTGGTTTGAAATCCTTTGGGAAGTTCCAGCCGAATAGTGGCTTTGATGGTCCGCGGCCCGGCAAAGCCGATGAGGGCTTTGGGCTCGGCAAAGACCAGATCGCCGAGGGACGCAAAGCTGGCGGCGACGCCTCCCATCGTGGGATTGGTCAATACTGAAATGAACAAGCCGCCAGCCCGGTCGTAGCGGGCAAGTGCGGCGGAAACCTTGGCCATTTGCATCAAGGAAAGAATTCCTTCATGCATGCGCGCTCCGCCGCCGGAGCCGCTGATAATAATGAGAGCCAGGGATTCGTCGGTGGCCCGCTCAATGAGGCGGGTAAGCCGTTCGCCGACGACGCTTCCCATGCTCCCCATGATGAACTGGCTGTCGGTCACTCCGAAGGCCACGCGGCGAGCCCGAATCATGCCGCCACCGGTGAGTGCGGCATCGGTCAGTCCGCATTTTTTCTGCTCGATGGCCATCCGCTCTTTGTAGCTCTTGGTGGCGTCCACAAATTCCAAGGGGTCAGCGGTCTTCAGCTCCGCATCCCACTCTTCAAACGTCCCTTCGTCCAATACGTGGCTGACCCGTTCCCGGGCGGAGACGTAAAAATGGTATTCGCACTGCGGGCAGACGTTGAGGAGCTTTTCCGCTTCCTTCCAATAAATGGATGCCCCGCAACCGGGACAGCGCTGCCACAGTCCCTCGGGAACCCCGCGCTTGGGACGCTTGCTCGTCGGTTCTGCCTGGGTTGTCATGGATGGCTGGGAAGCGGTGGAGAGGGTGGAAAGGTGCTTACGATGATTTTAAGTGGAGAGTGGAGCGGCGTAAACATGATTTATGCCGCTAGACTCGCTCAATAAGCTCTTCTTTCGCGAATCTGACCTTCGGCGCGGCGGCATATTTGTCATCCGCCGCCCGATACCCGGCACAGCCGACGACGACGGTGGCGTATCCCTTGGCCCGGAGACCGAGCAATTCGTCGTATTTAGCGGGGACGATTCCCTCCATGGGGCAGGTGTCGATGCCGAGCATGGCTGCTGAGGTCATGAAGTTCCCCAGGGCGATGTAGCACTGTAAAGCGGCCCAATGCTCAAGGTCAAAATCGGCCGGGGGAGGGACCAGGCTCCCCAGCAGCAGCTTCCGAAATCCGCCGAGGCTTTCGACGGTCCCCCCTCGCACCTGGGCAATGCGGGCAAGGTAGCGATCAACATATTCTTCGGTCAGGTCGAGCCGACGGGCAAAGACAACGGTGTGAGAAGCCTCCAGCACCTGCTTCTGATTCCACGAAATCGCTGGCAACTGAGCTTTCATCGCTGGGTCCGTGATTACCACAAATTTCCACGGCTGAAGGCCATAGGAAGAAGGGGTGAGAATCAAGGCTTCTTCCAGCGCTTGCCAATCGTTATCGGAAATAGTACGTGCGGCATCGAACCTCTTCGTGGCATAGCGCCAGCGGAGCTGGTCGAGGAGAGACTCGGCAGTAAGGGCGGAAGGCATGGGGTCAGGGGTCAGGGGTCAGGGGTCAGGGGTCAGGGGTCAGGGGTCAGGGGTC
>CAYUJE010000312.1:0-7545 GCA_964444865.1 uncultured Pirellulaceae bacterium
CAACTTGAAGCCCGCTGGTGCGAACTCAAATCGCCCACGGGTTAACGGCTAAAGCCGAGGCTAATTACCTCGGCTTTTTTCGTTGGAACGCGAAGAATCGCAACGACTTGCTAAAACTGTTTGCGAAGGAGAATGCGGAACGGGGTCAAGGTGCATCGGTGTAAGGGTTCACACTGGAAATAGACTGCCTAGTCACGTAGCCGCAGGGGGCCTCGTGTGCTGGCTTCTGGTGGCTGGGCGGTCGCAGCAAGCCTGCACGCGAGGCCGCGTGTGGCTACGAACAAAGGCGGTCATGCGCAAAGGATAAGGTGTCGGAACCATTAACATCCTTTTTCGCACACCCACGGGACGGAGGAGGGCTCGAATGAACGGTTCCTTTTGCCTTAGTTCTCGGCCAGCACAGTCATCTTGCGTCGCATGTCGCTACATTGAGGAACCGGAAAAAGTGTCGGGGACCGTTCTTTGATGCCCAACTTTTCTACTTCCCGGGCAGCGGACGCAAAGCGCTAGGCCAATTCTTTTAGCGATTGATACCGGGTGTGGTCCACCAGGTAGCGCGGGCGGCCGCTCCAGTCGTTGATGGTGGCGCGGTTGATGTCGATGCCCAGATTGCGGTAGAGCGTGGCGAAAACTTCCTGGAAATGGACGGGACGCTCGGTGGCGTGTTCGCCCAGGCGGTTCGTGGCGCCAATGACTTGACCCGCACGGATGCCCCCGCCGGCCAGTAGTGCGCACGCGACATTCGGCCAGTGGTCCCGGCCGCCGTTCTTGTTGATCCGCGGGGTGCGGCCAAATTCGCCCCAGACCAGAACCGTGGTGTCCCGCAGCATGCCGCGGCTGTCGAGATCTTCGAGGAGCGTGCAGACTCCTTGGTCGAGAGCGGGGAGGTGGTCGCGGGCGTTGTCAAAATTCGTCCCGTGCGGACGGCCGTGCCAATCCCACCGGCCGTAAGCCAGACTCACTACGCGCACGCCGGCTTCGACCAGGCGGCGAGCGGCGAGGAAGTAATCGTTGAGCAGCGGACCGGCATCGCCATAGCCCGCCGGCTCGGCGGAGCCGCGGCCATAGCGGTCGCGCAGTTTGGGATCTTCCTTTTCCAGATCGAGGGCATCGGCCAATTTGCTGGAGGTGAGAATTCCAAAGGCCTGTTGTTGCCAGGAGTCGAGCCCCTGAATCGCGCCGGTGGCGTCGGCTTCGCGCTTCATGCGGTCGAGTTGTTCCATTAATGCTTGCCGTTCGGAAAGCTTGGCCAGGCTGATGCCGCTCAGCACCAGATTTCCCGGCCCGTCGGCATTGGGGGTGAAGGGGGCGCATGCTGCTCCCGCGTAACCCGCTTGCCCCGGATCGGCCCAGAACGAACCCTTCATCTTGGGGCTGAGGTTGACATACGGAGGTGTGCCGCCGTCGGTCGTCCCTTGCAACTTGGCGACCGAAGAGCCGAAACTCGGCCAGCCACCCACCGGCTGCTGCTGGATGGGCCAGCCGGTCATGCATTGAAAGGCGGCGTGCCGACCTTCCGAACCGACGAGCGAGCGGATGATTGCCAGCTTGTCCATCATGGCCGCCATTCGCGGCAGGTGCTCACAAATTTGAATGCCGGGAACCTTGGTGGAGATCGGCTGGAACTCCCCCCGGATTTCGACCGGTGCGTCCATCTTCAAATCGAACATGTCCTGATGCGGAGGGCCGCCGGACAGAAAAATCATGATGACCGATTTGTGCCGCTTCGTCCCCGCAGCCGCCTCCGCCTGCAAAAGCTGCGAGAGGCTGATTCCCCCCATCGCCAACCCGCCAATGGTCAAGAACTGGCGACGGTTCACGCCATCGCACATCCGCTGTCCGTTCCCGAGCATCGTAAGCATCGCATCTCCCCCTGTTTTGGCTTCGGCAGGAAGGCTGGTCAATCAACACTCGTTTATATCATCCCGCAGAAGGCAATACCAGCGAGAATGCACAACCAAGAGGGGACGCCTGTGTTTCAAATGCGCAGTTTCAAAGACCTCACGCCCACGCAAAGCCGTGGGCGTGCCACCCACAAGTTTCATCGCAAATCAGAACCCCGTAGTAGAGTCCGACAGAAGCCCGACTCGCGAGCGAGTTTTCAGCAGGCCGGAAATTATTGTAAAAAGGGCGCACGTCAATCCGGCCGCAGCGGTCGTAAGGCCGGGAATTTGTGGCTTAACGCTTTGCCGGCATGCGGGTTGCTGTTCCGGGGGGGAGGCTCGGGGTAGACTAAACTTGGTACCGGATTTTCGGAATTATTGAAACAGGTTCCCCACCTGGCGGCCATTAAGCTGATGCGGCCAGAGGGGGGAACCAGATGTTAAGCATGGCGACGCAGACGCAGGATTCGGAGCTGCAGCACAGCTTCGGGCCGCAGGAGATCGGCTTCGATTATCTCCCGCTGGAGCTGACCCCTCCCGATGGGACGGCGGTCCGGACCCAGCCGACCGCCAAGCTCCCCTTTATCGACCTCAATTCCAGCTCCCCCTTCGAGTTGCCGGACCTGCCTTCGGCGGCTCCTGCTGCTTCGGTGTCGCGCCCACCGCGAAAGGCCAATGGCAAACCCGCGGGGGACCGGTCCCCCGGCACGCTTTGGCTTGAGGGGGACGTGCTGATGTGCGCCTGCCCCGATTGCCGGGCACCCATGTCGGTTCGCCTGTGGCTGATGGCGGCTGACTGCTGGAAATGCAATGCCAGCATTGAGCTTTCTCAGGAGCAAGAGCGCGAAGCGATGCGCCTTCTCAAGGAACGGGAAGAAGCGGCTGCATCCCCCGCGGCCGCTTCCGTCGCTCCGCCACCACCTGCTCCTCGCCCCGCAGCGCCGGAAGCTCGTCAGCCTCGGTTCAAGGAATCGCCTTCGCCAGCAGAACCAGTTCCCCCTCCGCTTCCCGAGACAAGCCCTGCGCCACAGCCAGTACCAGCCGCCGCTCAACCTGCTGCTCGCCCCGCACCCCAGCAGCCCCGCCGCCGCCCCGCGCAGCGGCGAAAAGTGGAAAGCGCCTCTTCCTGGCTGCAAAAGTTGCTCAAGGATACCCCCGCCTGGCTCGTCAGCATGTTGATCCACATGGTGGCACTCACCCTCATGGGTCTGATCTCGTTTGAAAAGGAACGGGACAACGGCGAAACCATTCTGCTTTCCTCCGCAGTCTCGTCCGAACGGAAGGAAGGTGGGCAAACTCTCAAGATCAAGCAGGAAGATGAATCCAAATTCGACCTACCTATCCCCAATAAGTCCGATTTGGAAGATCCCGAGAAACGCCAGGTCTTGCTCGCCGCCGCTCAGGACGCCAAAGAGCTTCGCCTCAATGAGCCGGAGCAGAGTCTGCCGCCGCTGGAGGAAGTTCGCAAGTTGGTCGGCAATCCCAACGGCATTCGCAGCGTGATGGCCGCCCGCGACCCGCGACTGCGGGTGGAAATGGTGGCGAAGGAAGGGGGAACGACGCTCACGGAGGCGGCGGTCGCCCGCGGACTCAAGTGGCTCTCGCTCCATCAAAACGTTGACGGCAGTTGGAGTTGCAACAGCTTTCAGCAAGCCGCCAAGTGCAACTGCACGGGACAAGGGGGAGTCGGCGGCAAGAGCGCCGGCACCGCGCTCGCCATGCTGCCATTCCTGGGCGCGGGGCAAACGCATCTTGTGGGGCGCTATAAGCACACGGTCTCTCGCGGCCTGCGGTGGATGCTCGATAATCAGGGAGAGAACGGCGACCTGCGGGCCGGCAGCAACGACAACAGCGGCATGTATACCCACGGCCAGGCCACCATCGTGCTGTGCGAAGCTTTCGCCATGACCGGCGATGAGCAGCTTCGCATTCCCGCTCAAAAGGCGGTCGATTTCATCGTCAAGGCTCAATATCGAGACGGCGGCTGGCGGTATCAGCCGGGCCCGCCCACCCAGCTCGGCGATACCAGCGTTGTCGGCTGGCAGCTCATGGGGCTGCAAAGCGGCCGGGCGGCGAATCTCACGGTACCCGCCGAAACGCTCGGCATGGCGGAGGTCTTTCTCGAAAGCGTCAGTCAGAAAGATGGTTCCATCTACGGCTACCAGCGCGGCCACGGCGTCACCCCCGCGATGACGGCGGAAGGGCTCCTCTGCCGCATGTATCTCGGTTGGAAGAAGGACAACCCCAGCCTGGGCCGCGGCGTGAAGTGGCTGCTCGACGACCATTTGCCCAGCGACCGGAACCCCAACATCTATTACTGGTATTACGGCACGCAAACCATGCACCACTTCGGCGGCGAGGAATGGGAAAAGTGGAACGTCCACATGCGGGACGTCCTCGTCAACTCGCAAGAGACCGGCGGCCACGCTGCTGGCAGTTGGGCCCCCCGCGACCAGCACGCCTACGCCGGCGGCCGCATCTATCAAACCAGTCTTTCCATCTGCTGCCTGGAAGTCTATTACCGCCATCTGCCGATCTTCAAGCAGATTGAGTTGGGGAAGTCGTCACGCCAATCGGATTCCCACCTGTCTGACACGTCCGGGAAAGGGAGTGCGGCCAGCCGGTAAATGGCGTTCTTATTGCTTGCAAATAGATTTTCCGTCGCCGCCGCCAATCCCAAATGGTAGAATTTCAATATGCCCACAATCGTCCGCAATGTTCGTGACCTGGACAAGAACGACCGCTTCGCCATGGAGCGCGTCGTCGGCCAGGAGTTGCGCGAAGGGCAGCGGTTGGTGATTAATGTGGAGACACCGCTTCAAGAAACCCCGCAACAAGCAACTGCATCAGCCGGCGAATTGCCGGAATGGTGCAATATCTACAAGGGCCTTTCGGACGAGCAGATTGATGAGCTAGACAAATCGATCACTCGAACGCATTCCAGCCGCGAATTCTCCTAACCCATGCCGCTCAGCCTTTTGGACACGGACATTCTGTCAGAGGTCTTCAAACAGCGTGATGCCGTGGTGAAGCAACATGCGGCCAGCTACCTCCTGCAATACCAACAATTCACGTTCTCGGTGTTCAGCCGATTCGAAATTCGCCGCGGATATCTCAGCAAGCAGGCGACGCAGCAGCTATCGCGATTCGATTTGTTTTGTGGACAATGTCAGGTGCTGACGCTGGATGACGCAGTCTTTGACCGTGCTGCCTTGCTCTGGGCCGATGCTCGTCGAGGTGGCCATCCCTGCGGTGACGCCGACTTGCTGATTGCCGCGACGGCGCTGGAGCACGGCCTCACTCTGGTCACCGGAAATGCACGACATTTTAGTTGGATGACAGCATTGCCGACGGAAGATTGGCGTGTCCCCTAGTTTCCGGGCAGGCTGGAAGCCTACCCCACCACTTGCGGCAGTTGCTTGACCGCTGCTTCCACCGTCACCAAAATGCACTTAAACGCCGGCGTCTTCGACTGCGGATCGGCGTGGCGGGAAACTAGGACATTGGCTTCGGGATAGTACATCAGGGCGTTGCCCGCGCGGATGTCCGCATAGCTTCTCGCCAAAATATTTGGCATCGAGCCCGTCTCGCTTCGCACGGTGACTCGCTGGTCGTCCTCTAGCCCCAAGCGAACCATGTCGTCGGGGTGGAGCAGAATCACATCCCGCCGGTCCTGGCCGCGGTAAATGTCTTCGTTTTCATAGACGACGGTGTTGAACTGCCCTTCGCTCCGGACGGTCATCAGTCGCAGCTGGTTTTCATTCCCCGGCAACGGCGGCAGTTCGTGCGCGTGCATCTTCGCTCGTCCATCCGCCGTGGGAAACTTTGGCTGATGGAAGATGCGGCCGGGGATGGCGAATTCCTGCTTGGTTTTGTCGATCGTGGCGACCTGCTCAAAGCCGGGGACGACTTTGGCGATGGCTTCGCGGATTTTGCCGGTGCTTTCCATGGATTGCCAGTCGAGGGCTCCGCTGGCCTTGCTGCCGGGGGGGAGCGTTTCGCGGGCGATCTGGGCGATGATTTCCACCTCGCTCCGCGGCCCCTGGTGCCGCCGCGGGCCGCCGTCGGAGAGGCGGACGTAGTTGAACATCGATTCCTGCGTGCTCGGCTCCGGCTCTTCGTCCCGGGCGAGGACCGGCAGGATGATGGTTTCCTTGGCCAGACCGTGGGCGTGCCCCGTGTTGAGCGTGGTGTTGAGATAAACAATCTGGTCGAGCTTGCTGATGGAATCCGCCGCATACGTCGCGTCAGGATTCGACCCAAACAAATTGCCCCCCAGGCAAAAGCCCGTCTTCAGCCGCCCCGCTTCCGCTTCTTCCATGCAGGCCAGCGTATCGAGCCCCGGCGTCTTTGGCAAATTCAAGCCATACTCGCTTTGCAACTTCTCCAAGATCGCGTCTTTCAGCTTCGGCGTTACTCCCATGCTGCCGATTCCCTGCACGTTGGAATGACCGCGGATGGGGAGCAGCCCGGCATTCGGCTTACCGACCATGCCGCGCATCAGGGCCAGATTGGCGATGGCCTGCACGTTTTGCACCCCGTGGGCGTGATGCGTGATTCCCATCGTCCAGCTAAAGACCGTCTTCTTCGACGCGGCATAGAGCTCGGCAATCTTGTCGATCTCTGCCTGCCCCACGCCGCTCTTCTCGTGAATCTCGCTCCAGGCGGTCGCGCGGATTTTCTCCAGCCACTCTTGGTGTCCGTTGGTGTACGCTTGCAAAAACGCTTCGTCCTGGGCCCCCATCTCGTCAATTCGCTTGGCAATGCCCGCGAGCAAAGCCAGATCGCCGCCGATGTGCGGCTGGACGTAGAGCGAGCTGATTTTGGTGCCGAACAGGAGGGACCAGGGGTCGCTGGGGACGCGGAAGTTGACGAGGCCCGTTTCGATGACCGGGTTGATGGAGATGATGTGCCCCCCGCGGCGGCGGACGTTTTTCAGCGTCGTCATCAGCCGCGGGTGGTTGCTGGCCGGGTTGCCGCCGATGACGAATACAAGGTCCGCGTGCTCCACGTCCTCGAGCGTCAGCGTGGCCGTGCCACTGCCGACGGAGGATTGCAGCCCGACTCCGCTGGCCTGATGGCAATAGAAGCTGCAGTTGTTGACGTTGTTGGTTCCATACACGCGGGCAAAAAGCTGCAGCAGGAAACCCGCCTCGTTGGAACTCCGGCCGCTGAAGTACCAAAAGGTCTCGTTCGGCGTGATGGCCTTCAGCTTGCCGACAATCCGCCCAATGGCATCTTCCCACGAAATGGGCCGGTAATATCCGTTCGTAGTAACCCGCTTCAGCGGGTTAGCATCCCCGCGCTCCAGCACCACCGGCTGCGTCAGCCTCCCGCACGATTCCAAATCATACGGCGAAAACGCCTGCAGCTGAGCCGCCGAATAGGTACTCCAAAACTCCGGCTTAATGGCCCCCTGCATGTCGGAAGCCATCGCCTGCAGCGACTTTTTGCAGACCTCGGGAAAGCTCCCCGCCTCGTTGACCATCCCTCCCTTTTGCCCCCCCATCCCCAGCGCGCAGGTCTTGCACGCATTCTTGCTCCGCATCGCCTTCCACATCGCCCAATAGCCGCCGCTCGCGCGTGCTTTTTTGAACGTATACCAAATGGCGCGCCAGCCACCGCCGGAAGTGAGTTTTTTCATGATGGGGGTATTTTACCT
>CAYUJE010000313.1:0-7505 GCA_964444865.1 uncultured Pirellulaceae bacterium
GCGTGCTGCGCGCAACACGCGCTCCGTCCGTCTAACGCGCTTTTTCCCGGACAAACGCAGACACGTGCCAAAAGCGCTAGCATGAAAACTTGCGCGTCGGGCTGGTGCAGTGCGCCCACGCGGGGAGGCACCGCCCTGGGGGGGCTAAGCTTGGGAACGAGGTCAATCGAGTGAATTCCCTCGCTAGCGCGTCGGGTTAGTGCAGATCCGACTTCTTCTTATAGTCCACCACATCCCACGCCAGGCCGACGGCCTTGAGGGTGCGGATGGCCATGTAGGTCATGTCGTATTCCCACCACTTGTGGCCGTGCGGGGCCATGCGGGGATAGGCGTGGTGGTTGTTGTGCCAGCCCTCGCCGTAGGCGATGATCGCCACCCACCAGTTGTTGCGGCTGTCGTCGCTGATGTCGTAATTCTTGTAGCCCCAGATGTGGCTGGCGGAGTTGACGAACCAAGTCGCGTGGAGCACGAAGATCAGGCGGACGAAGCATCCGTAAACGACATACGAACAACCCATGTAGGTCCCGCCCATCAAATAGCCAATGCCGAACAGCAGAGCCGCCAGCAGGAACTGCGAAGGGAGAAAGGCGCGGGCAATCCAGCGCATCCCCTTGTCTTTCACCAGGTCCGGAGCCCAGCGGCGAACGTGGGCCACATGCGAATAAGTCGGTAGCTGATAAGCCATCCAGAACAAGTGGCTCCACCAGGCACCACCTTGGCGCGGCGAATGGGGATCACCTTCTTCGTCACTGTGGGCATGATGCTTGCGATGATTGGCGACCCAGTCGATGACCGAACCTTCACCCGCCAGTCCGCCGAGGAACGCCAGCGTGTAACGGACCCAGGGATACGTTGCAAAACTGGTGTGCGTCAACTGCCGATGGAAACCCATGCAGATGCCGATGCCACCGGTTAGCCAGTGCATGAAGAACATCACCGCCACCGCTTGCCAGGAGAAAAAGAACGGGGCAAACACGCAGCCGACGTGCAACAGTCCCAGCCAGATAATCGCCGCCCAGTTCAGCACTTGCTTGGGCTCGGGCTTGGCGTCTCGCTTCTTTTTAGTTTTCTTTCCTTTGGGCCCCTTGGGCTCATCCGGAGATTCTCCCTCCAGCAGTCGCAGGAGTTTTTTCTCGTGATAGGTTTTGGAAGTTTCGCGGACCTTGGGGGGAGCTTCCGCCGTGGCAAAGGGAATAAGGTTCAGGGCGCTATTGGGAATAGAAGACATGGTTCCGTGCTTTCAATTTTGAGTTGCCATCCTGGCCCAATTTCGTCAATCCGTTCTGCGAGTCCGATGCCCGGCATCGGTCTCTCTGCACGGGATTGTAGGAAATATCGGCCGAGCCCTTGTTTCCTGGATGTGTGGCCGGCGTAATAGTTGTGTAATCGGCCCCAAAGCATAACGGGCAACGGCATGTAAGTGCTAGAGCAGAAAGTGGTTGCAGCGAGCATAAATACTTGAAGGCCGGCCCGAAAAAGTGATAAAAGTTTTGTTCCAGCGAGCTGATTGGCCTTGCCAGAAGGGCTCTCAAAGGTCACTTTTCCGGCATTCAGGAATTGCCAGAACCAAAGCCAGGTTATTCGCCCCGAAAAGCCATCCCCGCGATAGCATGGAATCCCCATGATCAAGGTGTATTCGCCGGATTCAAAATCGACGGATTCCGCCCGTCTTCTTCGCAGCACCATCGTCATCCCGGCTCGCCTCGCTTCCACGCGGCTGCCGCGGAAGCTGCTGTTGCGGGAGACGGGAAAGAGCGTGTTGCAGCACACCTACGAATCGGCTGTCCGGGCTCAGCGTCCCACTGGCATTTGCGTGGCGGCGGACTGCGAGGAAATCGCCGCGGAAGTCCGGGCTTTTGGCGGGAATGTGCAACTGACCGACCCCGCCTGTGCCAGTGGCACCGACCGCGTGGCTGAAGTCGCCCGCCAGCTTACCGACGTGGACGTACTGGTCAACGTCCAGGGCGATGAGCCGGAAATCTCCGCCGCCGCCATCGATCTGGCGGTGCAGCTTTTGGAGCAGAATCCGGGCGCTGTCATGAGCACGCTCGCCACACCCCTCCGCACCAAAGAGCAGCTTTTCGACCCCTCCTGCGTGAAGGTCGTATTCGATCAAGCCGGCCGAGCCATTTACTTCAGCCGGGCCCCGATTCCCTATCCGCGGAACTGGGAAGACTCGCTCCTCACCGCGAATCCGCCGGTCTTTCATCAGCACATCGGGCTCTATGCCTATCGCCGCGACTTTCTGCTTAGCCTGGCCACCATACCCCGGGCACCCCTCGAACAAGTCGAAAATCTGGAACAATTGCGGGTGCTGCATGCCGGCCAAACGATTCTGGTCGGCGTCGTTGACGAGCCGACCATCGGCATCGACACCCCCGCCGACTACGCCGCCTTCGTCAGCCGAAGTCGTAGCCACACGCGGCCTCGCGTGTAGGCTTATTGCGATCATCTCCCCCCAACCCAAAAGCAAGCACGCGAGGCCGCGTGCGGCTACGTCATTCTTCGAAAACAGCCCATTTTCGCATTGCCTACGCCATTTGTTCGCGAGTAGACTCCCGGCCCGGTATAATCCCGTAGAGCAAAATGAGGCTTGCCGTGCCGACGCTGATTTTTCTACTGACGCTTTTCGCCGCGGAAGCGGAACCCGCAGACACCATCGTGGTCTGCCCCAAGGAATTCGTCCCCGCGCTTAATCCGCTGCTAGCTCATCGCCATGCGCAGGGACATCGGTTTCTCTATGTGCCGAATACCTGGTCGGCGGACGAAATTCGCAAGTCCATTCGCACGTCCGCCAAGAGTGGCAAGCTGAAGGCGGTGTTGCTGGTGGGGGATGCCGAACCGTCAGCTGAAGGGGATCCTACTGTCCGGGTACGCTGCGTGCCGACGCATCGGGCGGTGGCCAAGGTGAATGTCAAGTTTGGCTCGGAGCCGGAAATTGGCACCGACAACTGGTATGCCGACCTGGACGACGACGAAGTTCCCGATCTGGCCATCGGCCGGCTCCCCGCGGATAACCCCAAGGAACTGACTCGCATCGTCGACAAAATCTTGGCTTATGAAAAGACACAGAACCACGGCCTCTGGCGGCAGCGGGTGAACTTCGTGGCCGGCGTCGGCGGCTTTGGCGGTGTACTCGACGGGGCGATTGAAGCCTCGACCAAAAAACTGCTCACCGACGGCATTCCCCCCGCCTATCAGACCAACATGACCTTCGGCAGTTGGCGGAGTGCCTACTGCCCCGACCCCCGCCGCTTTCACGAAACGGCCGTCGCCCGCCACAACGAGGGTTGTCTCTTTTGGGTCTACATCGGCCATGGCCATCCCACCGGCCTCGACCGAGTGCAGGTCCCCGGCTCTCAGTTTCACATCTTCGGCTGCGACGACTGCGGCAAGCTGCAGGCGGAAAACGGCAGCCCCATCGCCATCATGCTCGCCTGCTACACAGCCGCGTTCGACCGCGGCAACGACTGCCTGGCGGAGGAGATGCTCCGCACCCCCGGCGGCCCGGTCGCCGTCTACGGCGGCTCGCGGATCACCATGCCCTACGGAATGGCCGTGATGAGTTCGGAAATGCTGGACGAGTATTTCAAAAACAAGCCCGCCACCATCGGCGAAGCAATCCTGCACGCCAAGCGGAACATGGTGATGGTGCTCGACGAGAAGACGCTTCCCCAGCGCCCCAACCGCATCCTGCTCGACGCCATGGCCAGCATCCTCAGCCCCGCCCGGGCGATGCTCGCCCAGGAGCGGCAAGAACACGTCCACCTGTTCAACCTGATTGGGGATCCCAACCTCAAACTCGCCTATCCCCAGGAAGTGACGCTGGAGCTGCAAGGAGAACCAACGCCGGGTGGCAAATTGGAATTGACCGCCGAATCCCCCATCTCCGGTAACGTCATCCTTGAACTGCTGGCCCGGCGCGACATTCCCAAAACCAACGTCCCTCTCCGCGACCATTTCGACCCTTCCAACGCCGGCCTCGCCAAATGGCAAGCGGTCTATGAGCAGGCCAACGACCAGGTCTGGGTCCGCAAAGTCCTGGAGGTCCAGGTCAAAGGGGAAGGAAACGCCAAGTTCACCGAACAACTGGAAATTCCCACCGAAGCCCGCGGCCCTGCCCACGTCCGCATCTTCATCGAAGGCCCCGAAGGTCACGCCGTCGGCATCGCGAATATCAACATCAAGCGGGTGGAGAAGGCTGAGCCGATGGCCAATCGGGCGGAGCCGATGAAATAGGGGGCGACGCTCGAACGGAAGTCGTCCACAGATTTCACGGATTGACGCAGATTGAAATCCAGCAACTGCCAGCCTGATCAAAAATCTGCTTGCATCTGCGAAATCCGTGGACTCTGCCGCTTCGTCTTATTTCCGAGGCTGATCTCGTCCCCTGGCAGGAGATTCCCATGAAATCGCTCGTCATTCCGGCCGCTGTGGTGCTCGTGATTGGTTTGGTCCAGTCGGTTGGTGCCGAGCCTCCCATGAAAGGGCCGGGGAAAGAAGTGGCGGCACTGGAAAAGAAGCTGCTGGGGGATTGGCAAGGGTATGAAGGGTGCTCGGGAACATATGTTTTCCGGGGAAACGGCACCTATAAGCTCACCGGTTTCGGCCCTGGGGGAGATGCTACGGCAGGAACTTGGAAGGTCCAGTGGGATGCCCTTCCCCCCACTCTGGTTCTGACCTGCAAGGAGTCGGAACTCGACGAGGAAATCGGCAAGGATACTAGACTGAAGCTGCTGGAACTGGATGATGCGATCCTCACGCTCGAGTATGAGCACAAGACGGTCCTTCACTACGCTCATCCGAAGAAGTAGTGCGCGGCGGTGTTCCGTCACTAGCCCGACGCGCCAGCGAGGGAATTCCACGCAGCACCCCAAAAAAACGGCTCTTTCCGCTCCCCTGCGATCAACCCTCGCTGGCGCGTCGGGCTAGTGTTGTCCCAAATGTGGCAATGGCCCGGAGGGTGCGGTAGAATGAGGGTCCCGCCTCCGAGCCAGACCCCTTTTTCAATGGGCTTCTATGCAGCGCTGCATCCAATCTCTCTGCCTGACGCTGGGATTCTTCTCGGCCACCGCCACCTTCGCCCAGTCCTCTTATCCCATGCTGATGAGCGTGAAGCCCATCGCCGTGGAGGTGGGGAAGGAATCGACGGTCACATTCCATTCCCGCTACACGATGCTTCACGCATATCAGGTGCTGGTCACCGGTAGCGGCGTAGCGGCTGAGGTACAGCCGCCGATGCTCAAGCCGGAAGAAGAGGCAAAGAAGCCGGAGCTGACGAAGATGGAAGTGAAGTTCACGGTGGCGGCGGATGCACTGCCGGGGGTGCGAGATGTGCGCATTGTGACGCCGACGGGGGTGAGCACCGTGGGGCAGGTCGTGATTGTCCGCGACCCCGTCATTGTCGAGACGCCGAATAACGATAAGCCGGAGCAAGCGCAGGTCGTGCAGTTGCCGGCCACGCTCTGCGGCGCGATTGAGAAGGCGGAGGATATCGACTACTTCAAGTTCCATGCGGAGGCGGGGCAGTCTTTCTCCTTCCACGTCCGCTGCGGGCGGCTGGAGGACCGGATTCACGATTTGCAAAACCACGGGGATCCGATTCTGACCATCCGGAGCGCAGCTGGCGGCGTGGTGGCCATGAGCGACAACTATTTCTTCGCCGATCCATTCCTCAGCCAGACGTTTGCCGAGGCGGGGGATTACCTGCTGGAGATCCGGGATGTCCGCTATGAGGGGAATCAGTACTGGGAATACTGCGTGGAAGTGAGCAGCCGTCCGTTCGTGGAAAGCATCTTTCCCCTGGCGGTCCGCCGCGGCGAGCCGCAGTCCCTCGCGCTCGTCGGTAATCAGCTGGGCGATTTGACGACGGCTCAGATGACGCTTCCCGCGGACATGCCACTGGGAAATAGCCAGATTCGTCTGCCGCTAGGTGCGGAGCTTTCTAATCCGGTCCCCGCGCTGGTGACCGATTTGCCCGTGATTGCCGAAGCGACACCCGAGAACAACACGTTCGACAAGGCTCAGCCGGTTGTCCTGCCCGCGGCCATTTGCGGACGGATGGAAGCGGAAGCGGACGCCGATTGTTATGTCTTTGAAGCTAAAAAGGGGGAGACCTACTCGTTTGAAGTCGTCGCCCGCCGTTTGCAGTCGGGGCTCGATTCGTACCTTCGGCTCCTCGATGCGAAGGGGCAGCAGCTCGCTGTGAATGACGATCTCCGCCGCGGCATACGGGGCTCAGCCGATTCGTTCATCGAACACTGGGCCGCGCCGGCAGATGGCAATTACATCCTGGAAATCCGGGACATCCACCTCCGGGGCGGGCCGCAATTCCCCTATGTCCTGGAAGCGACCCGCAGCCAGCCCCGTTTTGACCTGTTCATCGACACGGACAAGACCCAGGTCATGCCCGGCGGAGCCGCCGCCATTTTTGTGCGGGCGATCCGCAAGAACGGCTTCACGGGTGAGGTGCAACTGGAGATTGAGGATTTGCCTGCCGGGATCACGGCGACCTGCGGCAAAATTCTGGCGAGCGGCCTGGATGGCTGCATCGTGCTAGAGGCTCAGGCCGAAGCCCGTCCCACCGCGGGGAACATCGTTGTCCGCGGCAAGGCAACTCACGCGATGGCGGACAATCAAGTGTTGCCGATTTCGGAAACGGCTATTCCCTATCAGGAAATCTACAACCCCGGCGGCGGGCGGAACCACTTCTTTGTCGATACGCACGCCGTCTGCTTGCTCGGCAGTGGGGACATTAAAGGGGTTAAGCTGAGCGACTATGACATTTCGTTGAAGCCGGGGGAGTCGAAGAAAATCGCCGTCACCATCGAGCGCAATCCGGGCTATGACAAGAACGTCACGCTCGACATGCTGTTCCAGCATCTCGGCCAGGTCTATGGCAATTCGCTCCCCAAGGGAGTGACGCTCGACGACAAGGACGTGAAATCCTTGCTCTCCGGCAGCGACAGCCAGGGGCACCTCACGCT
Source organism: uncultured Pirellulaceae bacterium (assembly GCA_964444865.1). Lineage (GTDB taxonomy): Bacteria > Planctomycetota > Planctomycetia > Pirellulales > Pirellulaceae > SXOA01. The sequence continues at coordinate 6,987 of CAYUJE010000313.1, forward strand.
CAAATGCGCCGCCGACGCGCCGCCCTGCGATCCCCAGGTTACCTGCGTCATGGCCAACGTCTCCCTCAACTTCGTGATGAAGGCGACTTACGCTAGCCAGCCGGTGCGGATCACGGTCGCCAAGCCCTAACGAACTTCGCCCGTGCGGCCTCCTGGAAAAATTTCCCCGGCTTGATTACGCTCCATTCTGGCCTCGACCCCAAGTCTTGGTTTTCAAACCAAGACTCCTACGTTTCTCCGGCGTCCCAGCCGCCGCTAAAGATATTCCATGCCGATTTCTCTTTCTTGTCCGGGCTGTCGTCGGCCATATCAGGTGCAGGATCAGATGGCCGGTCAGGCAGTTAAGTGTGCCTGCGGGTCGCAATTCGTGATTCCCCGCCCCCAACCGGCCAGGGCGGCGGCTCCTGTACCTCCCCAGGACAACTGGCTGGACCAGGAGTTGGCATCCCACCAGCAAAAGCAGGCGGAAGCCGCCGCGGCAATCGCGCAGGCGAACAACCCTTACGCATCCTTTGGCAT
>CAYUJE010000314.1:0-7491 GCA_964444865.1 uncultured Pirellulaceae bacterium
AACTTCGCCGCACAAGCGGCCACAACCGCGTCGCGGGTCTGGTCGGCTTCTTCGCTGGTCAGGGTGCGGCTCTGGGCGCGGAGGGTGAGGGAGAAGAGGAGCCGCTTCTTGCCGGGGCCGTCTTTGGCGGTGTCGCGGTAGGTGTCGAGATACTCGGTGGCATCGAGGAATTCCCCCGCGCTGGCCCGGACGACCGATTCCAACTCCGACCAGCGGAGCGGCTCATCGACGATGAGGTTGAGATCGCGGCTGATGGTGGGGAAGGCGCTGACGGGGGCGAACTTGGGAAACAGCACCGCCAGCGGCACCAAGGAACCGAGGTCGATTTCCAAAATAGCCGTAGCTTTTTTCAGGCCAAATTGTTTGAGGCCGGCGGACGCGACTTCGCCGAGAAACCCGAGCCGTTTTCCCGCAAGTTGCAATTCGGAGAGGTCGAAGCCAGGCGAGCGGCCAGCGTAAGCTGGCTGAAAGTCCCGTACCTCAAGGTGAAGTGACGGGTTGAGAGTTTTGAGCAGCGTCTCGACAACCCCCTTGAGATGCAAAAACCCTTCGCCACTCACAGCGGTCAGCGTCCACTGCTCACTGGGCAGCCCTGTCTCCTGCGGCAGATAAATACGAGCCGTTTCGAACAGTTCGGCGGAAGCATTGCCAACGGATTCATTATGCCGGCGAGCGCCGAGCAGGCTGGGAACGAGGCTGCGGCGGATGCGGTCTTCTCCTTTGACCATCGGTGTATTGGCGGTGAGCGGCTCCGCGGCTGTCCAGGGGCTGAACGCGGCGGACCATTCTTCGCTCACGACGCTGCGGGTCATCGCTTCGTTGAAGCCGGCCGCGGTCAGCACCTGGCGGGCGCGGGCCAGCACACGATCGGCATCCGTGCGGTGCGACGCGGCCATCGGGACCGCGGCATCTTCCGGAATGGCGTCGTAGCCGTGGATGCGGGCCGCTTCTTCGATGAGGTCGATCTCCCGCGTCAAATCCCGCCGCCAGGTTGGCGGGATTGTAGTGACCTTTTCCGAATCCGCGGAAGCTTCCCGGCAGCCGAGAGCAGTCAGAATCTGCCGCACTCGCTCGGCGGGTATCTTGATTCCCAGGATCCGCTCCACCTGAGTCATCCGCAATACAACTGGCTCCCGCGACTTCGGCTGAGCTCCAACGTCGGTCACTCCGTCAACAAGCGTTCCCCCCGCCAGTTCCAAAATAAGCTGGCAGCAGCGGCGGCTGGCCCAATCGACACCCTCCGGATCAGTTCCCCGCTCGAAGCGGTAGGAAGAATCGCTGGAGAGCCGCAGCGCCCGCGAAGTGGTGCGGATGGAAAGAGGAGCGAACTGGGCCGACTCAATCAGCACGTCCGCCGTTCCCGGCGTAATCTCCGTCTCCGCTCCCCCCATCACGCCACCAAGCGCCACCGGTCGCTGGGCGTCGGCAATCACGCACATGTTCTCTTCAAGGGCGTACGTCTTGTGGTCAATCGCGATGAACGGCTCGTTTTTCTTCGCCCGGCGGACGATGATTTGCTCCCCCATCAGCTTCGCCAGGTCAAACGCATGCAGCGGCTGGCCGCATTCCATCAGGACGTAGTTCGTGATGTCCACAATGTTGTTGATCGCCGGCTGCCCAATCGCCGCCAGCCGCTGAACCATCCAGGCGGGGCTCGATTTGACCTTGATGCCGCGGATGACGCGGGCGGTGTAGCGAGGGCAGAGGTCGGGGGAGTCAATGCGGACGGAGAAGGGGGGCTGGGGGCTGGGGGCTGGGGACTGGGGAAGAGCAGGCGGGAGCTTTAGTTCTTTGTTGAAGAGGACAGAGATTTCTCGCGCCACGCCAATGTGTCCCAGGCAGTCGGGCCGGTTGCTGGTGATTTCGAGGTCGATGCAGACATCGCTGCCGGCGTCCTTGATGGACTCCAGGTTCAGGCCAGCCAGCATTAAACGGTTGGCCACTTCCTCGGGCTTGAGGCCGGAGAGATCGACGTATTGTTGAAGCCAGGACCAGGAGACGAGCATTGCAGGGGCTGGGGGTTGGGGGCTAGGGACTGGGGAAGACGTGATATGGCTTACGTCTCAAATTCGGTCCAGTACTTCCAGTGCGTATTTGATTTTCCCGGCACAAAGAGCGAGGCGTCGTTGGCCGCAATCGCCTTCGCAAGACTTATGAAACTCTCGGTGTTGCTGGGTATTTCTTCCATTAGCCTGGGGTGATGGTACTCATCGGTCTGTACCAGAACTTTCAATTTGCTGGCATTTCTGTTGACCGCCTTCAGCGACTCAGCGACTGTGGCGTGCAATTCATCGCCCAGCTTATGGACGAGGTAACGCAAGACCTTTGCCTCTTTTGGCATTTTAGAGCGCGGCCCTATTCCTATCTTTTTGTAAGCGTCGGACGTCGGCCTAAAGGACCTCTCGCTGCCACGAACCAGCAGCGAAAAATTCATCGGATCAATCCCAAAATTTCCATCTTCCAGAGTCCACGGAGATCGACGTGAAGGCTTCATGATCCCCACGTCCCATGAAAAACCCTCGGGAGGCATCTCGTTTCCAATTGCGCAAACATCCGTGATAAAAGACTGGCCTGCAATATGAAAAAGGACTTCGCTAAACGTAACGAGCCATTCTACTCTCCCCCGAAATACGGTTAGCCGACTCGAACCATAATAGAAATTGGCATTATCCAGCATCGGAAAGATGTAAGAATCGTCGGTAGCGTCATCAAGAGCCTGCAGTATCGCTTTTGCTTCAAATTTGATTTCCCGCATACTCGACACCTCTCTGCTCCAGCCCCTGCTACTCAAAACTGCTGCAAAAACCTCACGTCATTCGTATACAAATCCCGGATGTCCTTCAGATCATGCCGACGCATGCAGAGCCGCTCGACACCGAGGCCGAAGGCGAAGCCGCTGAATTCTTCGGGGTCGTAGCCGACGGCCGCGAGGACGTTGGGGTCGACCATGCCGGCTCCGCCAAACTCCATCCAGCGGTCACCCCATCGCATGTCGGCTTCCACGCTCGGTTCCGTGAAGGGGAAGAACGAGGGGCGGAAGCGGATATGAACGTCCTGGCCGAGGTAGCTGGTGGCGAACATCCGGAGGACGCTTTTCAGGTGGGCCATCGTCACGTGCCGGTCGATCATCAGCCCTTCCATCTGGTGGAACATCGGGTAGTGCGTCATGTCCGCTTCGTCCGGGCGATAGACGCGGCCGAGCGAGATGATGCGAATCGGCGGCTTCGTCTTCTCCATCACGCGGATTTGCACCGTGCTGGTCTGGCTGCGCAGGAGCAACGGCTCGCCGGTCGTCTTGCCGGCGACGGCCAGATAGAAATTGTCGCTCGCCGAGCGGGCCGGATGGTCCAGCGGGACGTTCAGGGCCTCAAAGTTGTGATATTCGTCCTCAATCTCCGGACCCTCGGCCGCAGTGAACCCCAGCCGCCCCATAATCTCCTTGAGCTCGTCAATCGTCTGCGAAACGGGATGCAGCTTGCCGATCTTGAACTTCTTCCCCGGCAGCGTCGGGTCAAACAGGGGACCACCGGCCTTCTTCACCGGAGACGCTGAAACGCGAGCCTGAGCGGCTTCAAAAGCGGCATCGACGGCCACCTTCACCTCATTAAACCGCTTCCCCGCCGCCGGCTTATCTTCCTTGGCAACCGTCCCCAGCCCCTTCTGGGCCTCTTTCACCCGGCCGCTTTTCGCCCCCAGGAACTCAATCCGCGCCGCCTCTAGCGCGTCAGCATCTTGGGCGGAGCCGAACGCCTGGGTGGCTTCCGACTGGAGCGTATCGAGGGCGGAAACGAAGTCCTGTAAAGCCATGTTATCAAAAAGGGAGCGAGAAATTGGGAATCCAACAATATAAGCAACGGGGGGGAATCAAGACAGGGATTGATTCGCGGGGCAGGCGAACGCCTAAAAGCCCGTAAGCATTTTTGCCGGATAAATCCGAGGCGAATTCATCCCTCTGCGGCGCGGGGGACGCAGAGGACGAGTTAGAAAAAAGATCAGGCTGCCTTCAGGGAGAATGTTGCGACTACTGGGTTGTTTCACGGCACCATTGAACTGAAAATTGCAGGTATTGACCTTCATTTCGAATCGCCTCGTTGGAAATAGATGTCCGAAGCTCACTTCTGCAAACGATACATCACGTCCCAAACGTCGTGCAGTGCCTGCCCATAGCGTGCACCCTTGCTTCCCTGATGGTCGGCGACTGCCGACTTGAAGTTGTCGTAGTCCGTCTCGGCTGCAAGTTGGGAGAGGGCTTCGCACCATATCGGTTTGGTGACGAAAATTCGGTACGCATAGTCGCCTGCCGTCTTCACGATTTCGCACTCGGCTAGGAGGTCAGGAAAGCGTTGCAATAGCGCCTCCAAATGCGACCGCAGGCGAGCCCGAATCATCAGGCGCTTGACGTCCACCGGCTGGCCAAGTTCACCCTTCCCCTGGCGGGCACAGACTGCACTGAAGAAGCCGTATTTGGTGAAAATCCACATGATGGGCCTCAATCTCGACAGTAGCGTGAAGAACGATCGCGGTGCGTGACTTGTCGGGCTAATGCCCGAAGTCTCGCCTGGTCGCCATATTACCACGATCGATCAAGGGAAGCGGGATGCGCCGAAAAATGCTTCCCCCCCCTCGTTTGGGGACTTGCCGGACACTTGGCAATAGTGTACAATTGAATTGAATCGGGCCGGCGAGAATCCGGTAAGGTCTTTGGCAATTGAATAGAAAGAGATGTAGAAGCGAGGAGAGGCTGCGCGCGTAGAGAAGTACGGTGCCCGTCGAAAGCGAATTGAAATTTGAGATTTGAGACAGGATGAATCGACCTATCATCCACCCTCTAACCTCTGCCCACTTCTTCTCCCCACTTCCGAGGAGGTGGTGATGCAAAACTCGGCAGGGCGAAATCTGTAACTGGGGGTGGTCCAAGGAGTTACGAAATGAGGATCAGCGACTTTTGCATCACGATTTTTTTTGGCCAGACGGACGCAGACGCCCGCATAATCAGTGATATAGGTCGCAACTTGTTGTCGCGATTGACGTTGTGAACAAGTTGTGAATAACAACTTGCTCGATTTTGTGCGAAAGGAATCAAATACAGCGGGAGTTTGATGACGGAAAGTCAGGAATGGTAACGAGTTGCGATGAGGGTCTCGATTGCGTGAATCCGTGCATGGGAGGGCTGAATCAGGTGAATCAGGCTGGTGTCATCAACGTGGTTCAGGAGCAAAGTTTGACCAGCGTGATGCCGAGCCAGACGGCGAACAGGCCGGCGAGGAGGTTGGCCCCAATGTTGGCGAGGGCAAGAAGGGGCTTGTCGTCGAGGAAGAGGCGGGTGGTGTCCCAGCCGAAGGCGGAGAAGGTGGTGAGGCCGCCGAGGAAGCCGACGATGACAGCGTGGCGGAGGGTGGTGATGAGGAGCAATTCGGACCCGTTTGGCTTAACGGAGGCGTCGGCCGCGAACCTTTGGAGGAGTTGACCTATCATCCCAATCAACAGACAGCCGGCCAGGTTGACGAGGAGGGTGGCGAGAGGGAAGTGCTTGCCGGGGGTGTGCGGGAAGGCGAGGCCCACGCCATAGCGGGCGAGGGCACCGAGGGAGCCGCCGAAGGCGACAAGGAGGGCGTCACGCATGGGAGGGAGGGAGAGGACAAAGGTTAGAGGGCAGGGACCGCCTAAAGGCGGGACTCCAACGGCGGAGGATTCGTCATAACATGATTGATGGCAAGTGTTTATGCAAATAACGGGCCTGTTTAGCCCTTGAAGAAATAAGCTGTGTGTCATAATCTAAGAAGTTGCGCCCGTTTTCAATAGTAGCCGGCACACTCCGTGTGCCGGCATGTCCGCTCACGGAGTGAGCGGACTACATTTAGGAGCCTGTGATGCCTACGCTGACCCCTGCCACCGAAACCGAACTGATGACCGGGGCGGATATCCTCGTCAAATCACTCGTCGATCACGGGGTGGAGATTCTCTTTGCCTATCCGGGCGGCTGCAGCATGCCGATGCACCAGTCGCTGACGAAATATGCGGATAAAATCCGGACCATCCTGCCGCGACACGAGCAAGGCGGGGCCTTTGCCGCGCAGGGGTATGCTCGCAGCACCGGCAAGGTTGGCGTCTGCATGGCGACGAGTGGGCCGGGGGCGACGAACCTGATCACTGCTATTGCCGATGCGAAGCTGGACAGCATTCCGCTGATTGCCATCACGGGGCAGGTACCAACCTGGAACATCGGCTTGGATGCCTTTCAGGAAACGCCCATTGTCGAAGTCTGCCGCGGCATCACGAAGCACCATTACATGGTGACCGATATTAACGACCTGGCCCGCGTGATGAAAGAAGCCTTCTTCATCGCCACGACCGGGCGTCCGGGGCCGGTCATCATCGACATGCCCAAGAACATCCAGCAGGAAAAAGTGAGCGTGGACTGGAAGGTCCCGATGAACCTACCCGGCTACACCGGAAAGAACAAAACCGCTCAGCCGGAACAGATCAAGCAGATCGCCGCCGCCATCAAGCTGGCCAAGCGGCCGCTGATTTATGCCGGTGGCGGCATTATCGCCGGCAATGCCTCGGCGGAACTGCGCGAGCTCGTCCGCAAGACGGGCATTCCCATCACGATGACGGTCATGGGACTCGGGGCTTATCCGAGCGAAGGGCCACTGTCGCTCGACATGCTCGGCATGCACGGCAGTGTCTACGCCAACTGGGCGATTCGCGACTGTGACCTGCTGATTGCATTGGGCGTCCGGTTCGATGACCGGGTGACCGGCAAAGTCGAGGCTTTCGCCAAGCACGCCAAGATCATTCACGTCGATATCGATGCCTCGGAGCTCAATAAGAACAAAACGGCTCACATTCCGGTGATCAGCGATGTGAAGCCGGTGCTGCAGGAGCTCAACAAGATTGTGGAAGCCCCGGAGATTGCCCCCTGGGTGAAGACCGTGCTCGATTGGAAGGACGCCCACCCGTTCAAATTCGACAACAGCTTTGACGGCATTTTGCAACAGCATGCGATTGCGGAACTTTCCCGCCTGACGCAGGACCGGAAAGCGTTTTTCACCGTCGGCGTCGGCCAGCATCAGATGTGGTCGGCCCAGTTCCTCAAGTTCAAGCATCCTCGCACCTGGCTCTCTTCCAGCGGCCTGGGGACGATGGGTTTCGGCCTGCCCGCGGCCATGGGTGTGCAGGCGGCACATCCGGATGCGCTCGTGGTTGATATCGACGGCGATGGCAGCTACCAGATGAACATCCAGGAGATGGCCACCTGTTTCTGCGAAAAGCTGCCGGTGAAGGTGCTGCTGCTCGACAATCAGCATCTCGGCATGGTGGTGCAGTGGGAAGATCGTTTTCACGATAAGAACCGGGCCCACACCTACCTCGGCCCCATCGACCACGCCGAAGCGACGGGCAAAGGCGGGGCGAACTTCGTCAGCGAGCGCTACCCCGACTTCGTCACCATCGCCAAAGGCTACGGCTGGGGAGCCGCCACCATCAGCC
>CAYUJE010000315.1:0-7482 GCA_964444865.1 uncultured Pirellulaceae bacterium
CGATCAACTGGCTCTGGAAGCTATCGACGTACTTTCTGCAGCGGAAACGAAAGCCCTGGAAGAAACTTGGCTGTGTGCCGCTAGGGCCGCTGGTCGCCTTCCGAGAACGGATGGCCAAATGCGTTACCGACCGCGACCAGGAAACGCTGCTGACCAAATATAGCAGCCTGTACGAAGCTCTGGAGATCGCCAAACAACCGCTCGACCATCCGACCCGCCAGGCACTGGAACTGCTTATTTTGGGCGGTCTGACAGTCAGCGAAATCGCTGGCACGCTTGGGATTGAATCGTTCATCGTGACGGTCTACGAGGAGGTGTTCTTCGACGTCCGCAGCCGGCTGACCGCACCCAGCTTCATCGTTGGCGAGGCCATTCGATACCACGACTATGACCCTCTGACGCGGCAGGCACGAGAGCTTCGCCACATGGCCTTCGCTGGTGGACCTCACGTCGCCGTCGCCCTCGTCAACACATTTTGTTTGGCATCGCGAGCCGACCCCGGCGGAAAGGTAATGGAGATGCTCCGGGAGGATTTCGTCGCCCAATTGTGCTGTAAGGCAGCCATCGCAATGCGGATGCTGCCACTGGACAATCCACGTGTGCGAAAGCTGCTGCTTCGGCGGTTCATCGGAAGCGGCAAGCGAAAGGTTCGGCAGCGGGAGAAGCAAGAGGAGGAGAACCAGGAACATTTCCGCGAAGGGGCACGGGTGGCGATGGCGCGGATCAAGGCAGACTTTGGCGTCGGCAACCAAGGGTAGAGATACTATCACGACTGGTGAATTGCTATGATGCTCTCCTTGCGTCCATGAAGTCGATGTTATTATGCTGCGTCACCAAACCCTATTGAAGTTGCGCCGCCGCGTATTTTTGCGAATGGGCGGGCTCTCCGCCTTAGGCTTGACGCTGCCTCACTTACTGACCTCGCGACAAGCCGCGGGTGCGGTCCAATCTTCGAGAGCCAAAGCCTGCATCCTGCTGTACATGACGGGCGGGCCGGCGCAGCAGGAAACGTTCGACATGAAGCCGAACGCGGCGGAAGGGCCGCGGGGAATATTTCGGCCAATTCCCACCAGCGTTCCGGGAACCCAGGTCTGCGAGTTGCTGCCATTGTTGGCCAAGAACGCTCACCGGTATGCGGTCCTCCGCTCGATGCACCACGACCAGACCTTTCACGGCGGAGGCTCGCACTACAACCTGACCGGCTTCCCGCTCCCTGCCCGTGATCCGACTCCCGAGTTCTACCTCGACCGACGCGACGCGCCGAGCATAGGAGCAGTGCTGCAGCAGCTTCGGGGCACGCCAAATGGACTGCCAGCAGCGGTTCAGTTGCCCTGGTGGGTAGGACATGGGTTCGTCGAACGCTTCGCAGGGCAGCATGCAGGATATTTGGGACCCAAGTTCGATCCGCTGCGAGTGCTCTTTGAGGACAAGAAAGAATTGCCGGGCAAGCTCCCTGCAGCTTTTCGCTTGCCGGAGGGTGTCCTATCTGACCGACTCGGACGGCGTTTGCAGCTCCTGAATTCCATCAGCCGGGATCATACGACCGAGACTCGCGGCGAGCAGCAATTTGCGCGGAATCAGGCCCAGGCTGCGGAGATTCTTAACTCGTCGGGAGCGTGGCGAGCCTTTTCGGTTGAGGACGAGAAGCCTCAGACCATCGAGCGGTATGGCGACAGCAAGTTTGGCCGCAGTTGCCTTGTGGCCCGCCGCTTGGTGGAGGCCGGCGTAAGCCTGGTGACCGTGGCCTGGCCGGGGCATGAAAATCACTTCGACACCCATGCCGATCATTTTCGAACCATGCGCGAAGAGCTGTTGCCGCCGATGGACCAAGGTTTCTCGGCGTTACTGGAGGACCTTAGTGAGCGAGGCCTGCTCGAGGAGACGCTGGTCGCCTGGACGGGCGAGTTTGGCCGCACGCCGTCGATCAACGGAAATAAGCTACCCGGGCGGGACCATTGGCCGTTCGTTTACAGCGCCGTGCTGGCCGGCGGGGGAATCCGCGGCGGACAGGTCTACGGCAGCAGCGACTCTATCGCCGGACAACCGAAGGACAATCCGGTCCATGCGAGCGATTTCGTGGCAACGATTTATCACGCCTTGGGTTATGACGGGAGCACGAAGGTCGTCGACCAGCTCGGCAGGCCACAATCTGTCGTCAAAGGCCAGCCCGTCCTCGCAATGTTTTGACGATTCTCTGGTGAAACCTGGGACCGATGATTCTGAACTGGATTGATGAGCATCGAGCAGACCTACTGCAGTTTGCGGCTCAATTGGTGGCGACCCCAAGTCCGAATCTGCCGGGTGACGAACGCGCCATCGTGGCAGTAATCTTGTCCGAAATGAAACGGCTGGGTCTCACGGGAGCCGAAGTCGCCGCCAAGGAACCGCACCGCCCGAATGTGATCTTGAGGTTGCGTGGCAGACGACCGGGTCCGGTGTTGATGTTATGCGGGCACAGCGATACGAAGCCCGTCGGAGATGCGAGCCAGTGGAAAACTGACCCGTTTGTGCCGGTGTTCGAGGACGGCAAACTATATGGCCTCGGCTCCACGGACATGAAGGGGGCGGTTGCGGCGATGATCTACGCCACCGCGGCGCTGCAGCAAAGCGGGACCGATTTGGCGGGGGAAGTGCTGCTGGTGATCAACGCGGACGAAGAGCGGTCGATGAAGTTCGGCTCTGAGTTCCTGGCCACGGATTACGGAATCCAGGCGGACGTGGCCCTGCTGGGTGAACCGTCGGGAATCGATGGACCGGAATTCGAGTTTCTGCATCTTGTGTCCCGGGGCGTTTGCTGCTTTAAGATTCGCGTGCTAGGGACGCAGATGCACAGTAGCCTCACGGACCGCCTCCCGTCCGTCAACGCCAACGTCAAACTCGCCGAAGTGCTCACGCGGATGAACCGTGACCTTCGATTAACCTTCAGTCCCCACAGCCTTTGCGCGGCTCCCACCATCAATCTGGCCGTCAAGATTGAGGGAGGCGTCGGCTACGGCGTTTGCCCGGGTGTTGCCGAATTCCAGGCGGATATCCGCACATTACCCGGGATGACCCGCGACCAGCTTCAAGGGGACTTGGAGAAGTGCCTCGACTCCATCCGCCACGACGATCCTGAGCTGCAGATCGAATTGGAATTCGAACAGCCGCCCTTGGACTGGATTCCGCCTACCGAAGTGTCTGCCGATCATCCTCTCGTCGCCGCGCTCCTGGCCGCATCCGAGCAGATCCTTGGCTGGAGGCCCAAGTTGAGCGCCTTTCCAGGTGGCACCGATGCGGCGAAGTTCCAAGCCCTTGCCGGCATCCCGACCATCCCCAGTTTTGGGCCCGGCTGGCTGCGACTCGCGCACGGACCTAACGAGTGCGTCGGCACGGAGGCAATTGTGCAAGCGGCCAAGATGTACGCTCTGGCAGCGCAGACCTACTTGAGTTAACTGAGGTGGTGCACTTCGCCCAGGCCGTAGACCAGAGTCGAAAGTCCTTCCATCCGCGCCTTGAGCTGCAACGCCAAGAACTGCGAGTAATGGCGCGATTGGTGCAGGTTGCCGCCATGAAACCAGAGCCCCGCCTGCCGGGTTGGCTTCCACATGTTACGTAACTCGCCCTCCCAGGGCCCGGGGTCCTTGGTGGTGCCCGAACCTAAGCCCCAGCACTTGCCGACCTTGTCGGCCACTTCTTGCGAGATGAGCCTGGCTGCCCAGCCGTTCATGGAGCCATAGCCCGTCGCGTACACGATCAAGTCCGCCGGCAAAACTGTGCCGTCCGTCAGCACGACGGATTCTTCGCGGATCTGCTGGATACTGACGCCACTATGCAGCTTAATCCGGCCGTCGGCAATCAACTCAGAAGCCCCGACATCAATGTAATACCCCGAGCCTCGCCGCAAATACTTCATGAAAAGCCCCGAGCCGTCGTCGCCAAAGTCGAGCTGGAATCCTGCCTTCTTCAGACGCCCATAGAAGTCCGCATCCCTCCTCGCTATCTGCTCGTAAATGGGGATGTGGAAGGTGTGCATGATTTTGTAGGGCAACGAGGCGAACAGGAGGTCAGCGATTTCCGTGGTGATGCCGGCCTGAACGGCGGACTCGGAGTACAGCGGCCCAAGTGCCAGTTCCATAAGGGAGTCGGATTTGACGACGTGCGTCGATGTCCTCTGAATCATGGTGACATCGGCGCCGTGTTCCCACAGAGCGGCACAGATGTCGTGAGCGGAGTTATTGGCCCCCAGCACGACACACTTCCGGCCGGCATATCCGCCCTCGCCAGTATGCTGGCTGGAGTGATGCTGAACTCCCTTAAAGCTGTCAGCGCCCGGAATCTCAGGAATATTCGGCATTCCGGACATTCCCGTGGCCAGCACCAATTGCGTGGGCCTGAGAACGATAGTTTCGCCGTCCCTCACCACAGTCACGGTCCACTCCTGGGCTACCTCGTCATAGTGAGCGCTCTGGCACTCGGTGGAACACCAATAGTTGAGCTCCATGATTTTGACGTACATCTCCAGCCAATCGCCGATCTTGTCCTTGGGCGAGAAAACCGGCCAATGGTCTGGAAACGGCAGGTACGGCAGGTGGTCATACCAGACGGGATCGTGCAAACAGAGCGATTTGTACCGTTTCCGCCACGAGTCGCCGGGGCGATTGTTACGCTCGACAATGATGGTGGGGACTTCCAGCCGTTTCAATCTTGCTGCCAGGCCAATTCCTCCTTGTCCGCCGCCGATAATGACACAATAGGGCTGTGTCTTGTAACCCAGTTCGGCCTCTTCCCGAGCCTTTCGCTCCAGCCACGACTCACGATTCTTAAAGACGCCGTGCTGTGTCCCTAAAACGCGAGTTGCCCCTCTTTTCTCCTCGAATCCCTTGAGCTCGGTCATGGTCGTGAGCAGAGTCCAGCACTTGCCCTCTCGCAGTCGAATGTGTCCTTGGCCTCTCGACGTCGTGGTCTCGAATGTGAACCAGCCGGCTGTTACGCCGTTCTCGGATGTCGCGTTGCCTTTGATCCGGAATGAGTGGGGCTTAATCTCCGGCAAAGTCGTCTGCAACATCGCCTGGATGGATTCTTGGCCCTCAAGCGTCTTGATGTTCCACGTAAACGAGACCAGATCGCGCCAGTAACTCTCCTCGGCAAACATTTTCACCAATGTGGCCAAGTCCGCGCGCTGCAGCGCGGCGTCACACTTGGAAAGCCATTCAGAAATCTGCTCTGTTGGCGTGCTTGAAGCGTTAGTCATCTGCGGTCCACCCTTCCCGATTACGAAGCAGCGTCTACTCTATCAAGCCCTTCAGGGTGACATCACTCTCCCGCCGCAGACGACAAGCGTCTGCCCGGTGATGAAACTCGACTGCTCGGATAGTAGGAACAAGGCAGCATCTGCGACGTCGACGCCGCTTCCAATCCGGCCGAGCGGCGTAGACTGGACAATGGCATCGATCCGTTCCTGACTAACGTCGGAGAGAATCTCGGTGTCGATCAAGCCGGGCGCGATGGCGTTGACTCGGATATTGTGCGGCGCTAGCGCCTCGGCCAGACTCTTGGTCAGGCCGATTAGGCCCGCTTTGCTGGCGGCGTAGGCGATCGACATCGGCCGGGGACGAAGACCGGCGATGGAGGCAATGTTTACAATTCGTCCGAATCCGTGCTCGATCATGCTTTGCTTGACTGCCCACGAAACCAAATAGGCTCCCGTCAAATTGACATCGAGCGTCTTGCGCCAGATCTCCAGCGAGGTCTCCTCGTGGGATATGAAGTGAAACACCCCGGAATTGTTGACCAAGAGATCCACAGGACCCATAGCATCGACTACCTCGCCCACCATTGCGGTAACTTGCTCCGGCGAGGCAACGTCGGCGCGAACGAGGAGCGCCTTTACCCCTGACTGCTCAACAAGCTCCGCTGTTTCCCGAGCCTGCTCGTCGCTCGTCAGATAGTTGATGGCCACGTTGGCTCCGGCCTGGGCCAGGCGTAGACAACAGGCCCGGCCAATGCCTTTTGCGCCACCAGTCACCAAAGCAGTACGTCCGGCCAAGGGGCGCTCGCTCATCGTGATACCCTTATCAGTTTGGAAATTCGCGGGATTGGGTCGCTGCCGCCTTTCGCCAAGCTTCCGACTTCATTTCCCGGCTACGTCATCACATGCCTGAAACTAAAGACTGTCAGGAGTTCGCCTCCTCGGCGGTTTTCCCTTCATCCTGCGGCGGCCTTGAAGCAATCGCCCTGAGCTCAGCCTCCAGTACGTCGAGCTTGGCAGGAACCGACCGAGGACCCTGGGAAACCTCGTTGGTAGAGAACTTCCGGGAGCTTCGTTTGAGTGCTTCCTTGGCACGTTGCCAATCTTCAATATTCATTGGGGTGCTCGACCAAGCAGTATGGCGGTTTACCGGCCTAACCGGCATTGCACTAACAAGATAGCTTGATCGGCATCCAACTTGTAGCCGGATCTCAGAGGAGCGGCAGTCTCAGTTCCATGACGGCGACTAATAGTCCAGGTTTCCCAGCTGAGCGTTCGGTCAGCTCATTGGCCGCGACGATCCTCTTTCGCATCGATTTTCCGAAATCGTTTGGTGATGGGGCTCTCCTCTGGACACTACAAGTTAAAGGAACAACCAACTTGGACCTAACTGCACGCATCAACGCCTACCGTTGCCACTCATTGGGCTCATCGCGTCCTGGGGCGCACCGTGGTCTTGTATTACGAACGCACGCTACTCACGTCGGTCGTATTTGGGCTTTGATTCTACGCGACGCTCACTTCGCCAAACTGAAGACTATTGTCGGGCCCTGCGATTATCACAACCGGCTTCCGATGATGCCGCTGAACAATTCGCCTTATTGCCCCGGCGACCGATTGCGCGGTGGTTCCTCAGTTTGTGGCAGTATTGGGATTAAATGCCACTTGGGCCATGTGCGATTCTAGCGAAAAGTTGGTGGGCGCGGCGTGGTTTTCGTGGTGGCCTGAGTCTGCCAGTAGCCAGGGTGTGAACAGGATGCTACGGGCGGATTTCAAAGCTCAATTAAAGTGCAAGGCTGCCTTGGCGATAAGAATGCTACCGCTGAGTGATTTGAACGGACGGCAAAAAATGCTGGAACGCCTGAAGAGAAAGGCTCGCAGTGCGAAGCAAAAGCAGGACGAGCGGTGCATCCTCGAAATGGGGCGTTTGATGCAAACTCGCTGCCAGGAGGAACTGGCGAAAAGTCGATCGCAATGCGCCCAAGGAAGCGGCTAACCCGGTTTGAGCACGGGAGTGAATCACGTCAGCGGGGGTCCAGCCGCAGGACGCCGTTCTCCCGGACGACTCCCAGCTGTGCGTCGATGGCCGCCCCGACGGGGTCCGGCCCAGTCTGTTTGAGTCGGCCGCGGATTTCTTGACGGAGCCAGGTGTAGACCGAGTAGTCAGCGTAGGGAGTATTGCCGTGCGGCCTGCCGGTGGCGGTGTTGATGTCCTCGTTGAATGCAGGACTGCCGGCGATTTCCAGCTTGATCCG
>CAYUJE010000316.1:0-7464 GCA_964444865.1 uncultured Pirellulaceae bacterium
GTGAACAAGCTGAAGGCCAAGCTGCCGGGGCTCAAAGAAATTCGGCGGTAAGCAATAGGGGGTGGAATCTCCGATGCTCCGCATTCGCCTCATGACCGCGGACGATCTGCCGCTCGGCATGCGGCTGAAGAGCCAGGCCGGCTGGAATCAAACGGCAGCGGACTGGCGGCGGTTCCTGGCGATGCACCCGGAAGGGTGCTTGGTGGCCGAACTGGATGCCGCGGCTGTCGGGACGGCAGTCGTCACGACGTTTGAAAGCGTGGCCTGGATTTCGATGGTGCTGGTGGAGCAGTCCATTCGCGGCCGAGGCATCGGCAAGGCTTTGATGAATCACGCGCTGGAACTTGCGGCCGAACTCGGCTGCACGTCGGTCCGCCTCGACGCCACTCCGCTGGGCCAGCCGCTCTACGAGTCGCTTGGCTTTGTGCCGCAGTATGAGTTGACGCGGTACGCGGGGATCGCTGGCTCCACTTCGGCTGTTGCCATTTCCCCCAAGGTTCCCACCGCTAAGCCGGAAGACGTTGCGGCAATCCTGATGATTGATCACTCCGCCACCGGCACGAGGCGAGACAAGTTCCTGCTTCGGCTATTTGCCGAGCAGCCCGATGCAGTCCGCGTCGCTGAAGTCGACGGTCAAATCCTCGGCTTTCTCACCATTCGCACCGGTAGCGATGCAATTCAGATTGGACCCTGCATTGCGGAGACTTCCGTTGCGGGACGCGCTTTGCTCACCGATGCGCTGAGCCGTTATGCCGGCAGCCGCGTCTACTGGGATCTCCCTTCCAGTCATTCCGCCGCAATTGCGCTGTCTCAATCCGCCGGCCTCACACCTCAGCGGCAGCTGACACGAATGTGCCGGGGCGAAAATGTGAACGACGATGTGGCCAAACTTTGGGCCAGTTCAGGACCAGAACTCGGGTAATGGGACGGAGTATACTGACGCATCAAATTGTTAATCATCATGCTCACCATCCGCAGGAGCATCTTATGTCTCGCCTTCTCTTGCCGCTCTGTCTTCTTGCACTTTTTGTAGGTTCAACGGCGGCAGAACTTCCCCAGCCTACGCTGACTCCCCTCCACGTCACGGCCGACCTCAATCTCGGCGAGTCGCAGGAAGTGACGCTGGCCAACGGCAAGAAAGTCACGCTAAAAGTTCTGGACCTGGCTGAGCAGCGAGACAGCCTCCGCGGAGCGGTGCGCAAGGCCGAAGTGAAAGTGCTGGTGGACGGCAAGGAAGTGACGCTCGTCTCTGCCAACTATCGGCTGCCAATAACGGTGGGGGAGGTGCAAATCGATTGCCCCGTGACGAGCGGCTATACGCAGCGGGCGACGAAGACGACTGGGGGCCTGGATGTCTGGGGGCTGGAGAAGGCAGTTCGTCTGCGGGTCTGGCCGGCTGGTTCACCTTGGATCAATCCCGGGACGTTTCAGTATCCCGCGAAGCAGCGATGGTTCGCCAGTCAGACGCAGATGGCCAATGAGCCGGTTTACGTCGACGGCGGCGAGAAGCCGGGGAAGGATGCAAACATTTACTATCACTACGGCTTGGACATCGGCGGAGCCGAGGCGCTGGTCGATGTGGTCGCCGCTACGGACGCCCTGGTGGTCTCGGTCGGCAAGGAAGTCCTGCCGGGTTATGCCGACACGCCGGTCTCGCCGCGGTACGACGTGGTCTATCTCCTCGACGACCGGGGCTGGTTCTATCGCTACAGCCATCTGCACACGATCTTGCCGGAAATTCGCCCCGGCACCAAGGTCAAGCTCGGCCAGAAGCTCGGCCTCCTCGGCAAAG
The DNA here is from genome assembly GCA_964444865.1 of uncultured Pirellulaceae bacterium. Lineage (GTDB taxonomy): Bacteria > Planctomycetota > Planctomycetia > Pirellulales > Pirellulaceae > SXOA01. The sequence goes on from CAYUJE010000316.1 coordinate 1,793, forward strand.
AAGGGGGCAGCGGCGGCTGGTCGCATCTCCACTTCGACATCAGCGGCCGCCAGCCTTCTGGCAGGTGGGGCATCATCGACGGCTACGCGTTCCTCTGGGAAAGCTACCTCCGCGAACACAAGCCGCAGCTCCTCGCCGTTGCCCGCCCGCACCACTTCGTCGCCGTCGGTGAAAAGGTAACTCTCGACGGCAGCCGCTCGTGGTCCGCCACCGGCTCGATTGCCTCCCACGAATGGACCTGCTCGGACAATACCAAGGCCAATGGACCGACGCTTGAGCGGAGCTACGACAAGCCAGGGGTCTACAGCGAAGTTTTGCGGGTCACCGACAGGGACGGCCGCATTGACTACGACTTCGCCATCGTCAACGTCGTGGACAAGGAACATCCTGAGGCATTACCGCCGTCTATCCATGCCGCGTATGCGCCGACGATGGGGCTGAGGCCCGGTCAGGAAATCAAATTCCTCGTCCGCACCTTCCGCACGACCGATGGCGAAGAGACCTGGGACTTCGGCGACGGCAGTTCCCCGGTCACTGTGAAGAGCGACGGAAACGTCGTCGCGCTCGCCAAAGACGGCTACGCGGTAACGACCCACAAGTTCGAGAAGCCGGGGATTTATGTCGTTCGCGTCTCCCGCACGAACAAGCTCGGGTTCACGGCGACGGCCCATTTGAAGGTGATTATTGAACCGTAGGGTGCATGAGGCTTTGCGAAATGCACGCGTGTCAGAGGTCGTTACCAGGAGTGCAACCGACGCATCAGTGTCGCTCCCGCGTTCTTTGGTAGCGGCTATTACATGCGATGGCGGGTAGAATGGCTGGCATGCTAATCATGTTAGTAGCGTTTGTCCTCTTTATCGCTTTGCTCATCTTCCTATTGCTCAGGTATTTCGGCGGCGATATCACAATTCGCTAGTCAGAGGTCGTTACCAGTAGGTCGTCAACCGATGCTTCCATGTCGCTTCCGCGTGCATTCCGCTCCGCTTCATGCACCCTACTTCTCTCCTTATTTCTCTTCCGGCTCTTCGACCGGCTCAAACACCACCGGCTCTTCGGCACTGGCCGCGGGAGCAAGGCCGAGTTGCACCAACCGACGGATGAGCCGGGCCCGATGAATGCCGAGGAGTTCGGCGGCCTTGGTCTTGTTGCCACGGGACTGAGCCATGGCTCGCTTCATTAATTCCGTTTCAATCATTGCCAGATATGAGTCCAGTTCAATCCGCGCTGGCTCCGCAGCGGGGCGAGCTTCTTTTTCCGCGGCATGATGCAGCCGCGGTGGTAAATCGGCGGCCTGCACGAGCGGACCGCCAGCCGTCTTGCACGCCAGCCGCAGCAGTTCGGCCAATTCGTCCACGTTCCCGGGCCACGAATAGGCCAAAAGCATGTCCAGCGCTTCCGGCGCGAATCCGCTGAGCTGCTTGCCGCCCCCGGTGTTGAACTCTTCCAAAAAGAACTGAGCCAGCAGCGGCAAATCCCCGTCCCGCTCGGAGAGCGGCGGGAGTTGAATCGTGAGTGGGGAAAGGCTGTAGGCCAAATCGATGCGAAACTTCCCGCGCTTGGCCAACCTGGCGAGTGACCGCTTCGCCGTGGAGATCAGCGGCAACTCCACTCCCGGCAGCCGCAGAAAGCCGGCGAGCTCTTGCTGCGCATCCGCCGGCAGTCGATCCGCATCCTTCAGCAGAATCGCCGGCGGCCGCTCCCCCCGCCATTCGCTTTGCCGTTTGAGAAAGGCCGTCAGCGTGGACTGCATCAATTCCGCATCCATCAGTGCCGCATCGATCGGCACCAGCGGACCAACAGCCGCTCCGCCGCCACGGGGACCATAGTGAATGATCCTGGCGACGAGCTCGCGTCCGCTTCCTTCTGGTCCGACCACTAGCACACGCCCGCCAATTTGCGAAGCGACCCGCACCTGCTCCCGCACCCGCCGCATCGGTGGTGATTGGCCGATCAGCTGGCCGAGGTGATAGCGCCGACCGAGCTCACCGCGGAGCGTCTGCAACTGTTGATGAAGGTCGGCGGCAGATGCTTCGGCGGGATCATGTTGCTCTGCATGCTCGACAGGCGCTCCTACAACAACGAGCACGCCTGTTGCTTCTCCATCCGGGTCCGGCAATCGCACAAACCACGCGGGGCGAGAAGTCAGCTTCCCTCCTTCTACCGGGGCAGCAACGCGGCCTTCCAAGGCACCTTGCGAAAACGCCTCCGGCGGCGGAGCAAGCGCCGCGGCCAGCTCCGTTGCTCCCGTCAATTCGCCACTTGCCGAGTAGAGGCACTTCAGCCCCGCCAGCTCCTCTGCGCTTCTCCCCACCCAATCGGAAAACGCGGCATTGCCGTAGACAAACCGCTGCTCCCCATCCAGCACATACACCGGCAGCGGCGCAGCATCGAGCAGCTTGGAAAGAGCTTTTAGATTGGAGATTTTGCGAGGCATTTGTGGTTAGTCGGCCCACTCCATGAGCGGACAGGAAATGAAATCTCAAATCTCAAATCTCAAACAAATGAGAATGTAGAATCAGACTGAAATTAGAAAAGGGATTGGATTTCCTTTCCTTCTTCCGATTTCCCAATTCTGGCTTGTTTGAGATTTGAGATTTCACATTTTTGCATTCCAAGTCCGACTCCCATATTATCACCCTTTCCCATTTGACCCACGCCCCAAAATTGACGATACTTTTAACTTGACACCTGCCTCGGCCCCGCCAGCATCTCCCTGCCATGAGCCGTCCCTTCACACACCCGACACTCTCCCGCCGGACCATGATCCAGGCCGGTGCGGTCGGCTTGCTCGGTTTGGGGATGAACCATCTGGCTCCCCTTCGGCAGGCGGCAGCAGCGGGGCAAAAGCGGACTAAGGCCAAGTCCGTCATCTACATTTTTCTCTCCGGCGGCCTGGGCCAGCAGGACAGCTTCGACCCCAAGCCAAACGCACCGCAAAGCACTCGGGGCGAATTCCAGCCGATCGCCACCAAGACCCCCGGCGTGCAAGTCTGCGAGCACCTGCCGCTGCTGGCCGCGTGCAGCGACAAGTGGGCTCTCGTCCGCTCGCTGACGCATCCTTATAACGAGCATTCCAACGGCCACATGGTGATGCTCTCCGGCCGCACGCCAATGCCCCCCGGCTTTGACCCCGGCAAGCCGCGGCCCACCGACTGGCCCAGCATCGCCGCCGTCGCGGGGGACGCCCTGCTGCCGGCCAACAACCTTCCACCAGCGGTCGTGCTTCCCGAGCGGCTTGTCCATCGCACCGGCCGCGTCATTCCGGGTCAGTTCGCAGGGATCATGGGGAACCATCGAGACCCCTGGTTCATCGCCGCTTCGCCGTTCAACAGCAAAACTTACGGTGCCTATCCTCAATACGAGTTTCATCACGAAGTCGGCAAGACCGAAAGCAAGCTTCCGTTTCAAGCTCCGAATCTTTCGTTGCCGGAGGGTCTCTCCTCCCAGCGACTGACTGACCGCATTGCCCTCCGCGGCCTCCTCGACCGGCAGCGGAGCGAGCTTGAAGCGGCGGCTCAAGTAGAACGGCTCGATCGCGACCGTCAGAACGCCATCTCGCTCCTCTCCGACTCGCGCACGCAAGCCGCGTTTGACGTTTCGCGCGTAGATGACAAGATTCAAGAGCGCTACGGCAAAAATTCCTTCGGCTGGTCGCTACTGATGGCCCGACAATTGGTGGAACAAGGAGTTTCGCTTGTCCAGGTAAACCTCGGCAACAACGAATCCTGGGATACGCACGAGTCCGCCTTTCCCAACCTCAAGAACTATCTTCTGCCCCCCACGGATCGGGCGGTGAGCGCCCTGATTGGCGACCTCTCGGAGCGCGGCCTCTTGGACGACACGCTGATTGTGATGGCGGGCGAATTCGGCCGGACGCCGCGCGTCTTCGCCGGAGCCGGCAAGCTCCCTGGCCGCGACCATTGGGGTGCGGTGCAAACGGTCTTCTTCGCCGGCGGCGGCGTCAAAGGGGGCACGGTGATCGGGTCCTCCGACCGGATCGGCGGCTATCCGGCGAGCGATCCGCAAACAGCGGAGCAAATGGCCGCCACTATTTACAACGCCCTCGGCATTCCCGATACGGCCGCGTGGCAGGACGAGGCGAATCGCCCGCACCACATTTATCATGGGACACCCATTATAGGTTTGACCTAAAGGCTGGAGTCCCGGCTTCAGCCGGTCTTCCGCCCCAAACACCGGCTAAAGCCGGGACTCCAACTTATGCCCGCAACTTCCTTCACCCACCCGAACCTTTCCCGCCGGACCATGGTCCAGGCCGGAGCGGTCGGTCTGCTCGGCCTCGGGATGAACCACTTGCAGGCCCTCCGGGCGGAGACGACGGCTGGGCCGGGAACTGCCGCTCCGCTGGGGAAGGCCAAGACCTGCATCTACATCTTCCTCTCCGGCGGCCTCGCCCAGCAGGATAGCTTCGATATGAAGCCGTCGGCTCCGGACAACGTCCGTGGCGAGTTCAAGCCGATTGCGACGAAGACGCCGGGCATTCAAATCTGCGAGCATCTGCCCATGCTGGCGGAACGAAGCCATCTTTGGGCTCTCTGCCGTTCGCTCACCCATCCGTCCAACGACCATTCGCTCGGCCATCACATCATGCTCACGGGGCGAACCCCCGCCCCCCCCGGCTTCAACGGCAGCGCCCCGCAGCCGACCGATTGGCCGAGCATTGCCTCCGTCGCGGGGGACGCTACTCGGGTGCGAAACAACATTCCCCCTGCCGTCGTTCTACCGGATCGCCTCGTCCATTACAGCGGTCGCGTCCTGCCGGGGCAGTTCGCCGGGCTGATGGGCTCGCACCGCAACCCCTGGTTCATCGAGGCTTCGCCGTTCCACAACACCTCCTACGGCGCGTTCCCGCAGTACCACTTCGACCATCAAGAACGGGGCAAAGCAGACAATCGCGTCTTCCAGGCCCCCAACATTTCCCTGCCGCAGGGAATGGACACCGGCCGCTTCTCCGGCCGTACCGGCCTCCTCTCGAACCTCGCCCACCAGCGGCAGGAACTCGACGGCTTTGCCCAGACCGAGAATTTCGACCGCTTCCGGCAAGGGGTGATTTCGCTCCTCACCGACGCCAAGGTGCAGCATGCCTTCGACGTCACTCGGGCCGACGAAAAAACGCAGGAGCGCTACGGCAAAAACTCCTTCGGCTGGTCGCTGCTCATGGCGCGGCGGCTCGTGGAGACCGGCGTCAACCTGGTGCAAGTGAACCTCGGCAACAACGAATCCTGGGACACGCACGGCGAAGCCTTCCCGCACCTCAAGGAAAAGCTGCTGCCGCCAACCGACCGGGCTCTCTCCGCCCTGCTCGACGATTTGCAGGAGAGCGGCCTCCTCGAAAGCACGCTCATCGTGATGGCCGGCGAGTTCGGCCGCACCCCGCGCATCACCCATCTGCCGCAGCATTACAAGCTCCCCGGCCGCGATCACTGGGGAGCGGTACAGACCGTCTTCTTCGCCGGCGGCGGCGTGAAGGGGGGCAACGTCGTCGGCTCCTCCGACAAAATCGGCGGCTATCCGGCCAACCTGCCGCAAACCCCCGAGCACATGGCCGCCACCATCTACTCCTCCCTTGGCATCCCCGCCACCGCCGCCTGGCTCGACCACCAGGACCGCCCGCACCACATCTACGAAGCCGAGCCGATTGCGGGATTGATGTA
>CAYUJE010000317.1:0-7318 GCA_964444865.1 uncultured Pirellulaceae bacterium
CAACCTACCGAACTCACCCAGATCGCGCTAGACCCTACATGGAACCGCTCTAGGAAGCGACTGATCAGGACATTGGTCTCGGGCAGGTAGAATTGCTTGTAGCTGACGTCGGACTGCATCGGCTCGATGGCGAATGAGCCCCCCCGCTTATCGTCCAGAATCGCCGCGAACACGCTGGGAGAATCAAAGTGCGGAATACAGAACCAGTCAATTGACCCCCGCTGGCTTACCAAAGCCGTGGTGCACATGTTGCCGATGATGCCGTAGTCTTCGATAGGGAGATACGCCATGCCTGTGCCGATTTCTTGAAGTTTGCTAAGGATGGCCAGTGTCTGGCTACTCGCATCATCCTAAACGGCAACCAACGGGGCAACTGCAATAATCGAGCGATAGAGACTTTCGGCCCCTGTTTTCCGGACTGAATGTCAACGGGGTAAATTACGGAGGGGAGGACCGGTATAGATGGCTCTTGGCCGCATGAGGCGGTTATTGTCTAGCTGCTCGATGACATGGGCGCTCCAGCCGACGACGCGGGCTATGACGAAGAGCGGTGTGAAGAGGTCCAGAGGAAGGCCTAGGTAGTGGTAGAGTCGAGCGCAGGGCCAATCGACGTTGGGCGGGATCTTCTTCTGATCCCAGGTAATCCGCTCGATGATTTCCGCCGTCTCCTCCAATGCGTCGCTCCCCGTTTCCGCCGCCACGGCCGCCGTCAATCGTTTGAGGATGACGGCGCGGGGATCACCTGTTTTGTAAACCCGATGGCCGAAGCCCATGATTTTCTCTTTGCGGGCCAGGGCAGCTTCGATCCAGTCTTTTGCCTTCTCCGGAGAGCCGACGGAAAGGAGAACTTCCAATGCTCGCTCATTGGCTCCCCCATGCAGCGGACCCTTGAGCGTGCCGATGGCCCCCGTGATGGCGGAGTGCAGGTCGCTGAGGGTGGAGCAGATGCAGCGGGCCGCGAATGTGGAGGCGTTGAACTCGTGCTCGGCATAAAGTATCAGCGAAACATCGAGAGCTTTCACTTGCCGCTCGGATGGATTCTCTCCTCGGAGCATCCAGAGGAAGTTTGCGGGAAAACTCAGCTTCGGATTAGCGGCGACTGGCTCCCGGTTGTTCTTGAGCCGTTGGCGGGCCGCCACGATAACAGGAAACTTGGCAAGCAGTCGCTCTGTCTTGCGGATATTGGCATCATGACTGTTGTCGGCGACTTCAGGATCCCAGTGAGCAAGGAGGCTGCAGGCAGAACGGAGGACATCCATGGTCGGGGCGCTGGCGGGAATTCGGCGGAGCGTCTCGATGACTTCCGGAGGGACATTCGCCGCCGAGCCAAGGCGAGAGCGAAACCCGGCTGCCTGATCAGCAGATGGCAATTCTCCATAAAGCACGAGGTAAGCCACCTCTTCGTACGTGGAGTTTTCGGCCAGTTCTTCAATGGCATAGCCGCGGTAGGTAAGGCCGGTGGCGACAGTGCTGATGGCCGTTTCGCCAGCGATGACACCTTCGAGGCCGGGGGAATAGGTTTCGCTCATGTTTGATGGCTGAATAAGACTTGGTGGGTAGTATCAGGGGGCTTAGGCCCCCCGCTCGCCAGCGGCCAGCGATTTATCGCGCTCCTCGTAAACGGCGTAATCCAGCAATTCGTACAGTTCTTCGCGGGTTTGCATCAAATCCAGGATGCTCTCCTGCGAGCCTTCCGCAGCAATGACGGCGAGGGAGGCTTCGATGGCCTTCATGGCGACCCGTTGCAACGTCACCGGGTACAAGGCCACCGCGTAGCCGAGGTCCGAGAGTTCCTGCAGGCTGAGGAGGGGGCTCTTGCCAAATTCCGTCATGTTGGCGAGGAGCGGGGCTTTGATCTCCTTGGCGAACCGTTCAAATTCAGCTTTGGACGCCAGAGCTTCCGGGAAAATCCAGTCCGCGCCGGCATCGAGATACTGCTTGGCCCGGTCGATGGCGTCGTCGAGGCTGGTGACCCCGCGAGCATCGGTCCGGCCAATCAGAATCAGGTCAGGGTTCAATCGGGCGGTAGCGGCTGCCCGCAGTTTGGCGCAGAACGCGGCTGGCTCAATGAGCGACTTTCCGCCAAGATGGCCGCACCGCTTGGGAAGTTGCTGATCTTCGAGTTGAATAGCTGCGACGCCGGCGGCTTCGAGTTCAATGACTGTCCGCTCGACGTTGAGGGCCTCGCCAAAACCGGTGTCGGCATCGACGATGAGTGGGAGATTGCTACTGCGGGTAAGATAGGTCGCCTGCTGCACCAATTCCGTCAGTGTAAATAGGCCAACATCGGGAACCGCCAGAATATTGGAAGAAAGGGACGCACCGGAGAGATACATCGCCTCATAACCAGCTTGCTCAATGAGGCGGGCGACAAGCGCGCTGGTTGCGCCGGGAACCTGGATGGTCCCTTCCGCGATCATGTCCCGCAGCAAGCGGCCAGGCGAAGTAGTCATGCTGATTCAATCATAGCGCCACATAGCGGCTGGTGGCAAGTAGATAGAAACCGGCACACGCCGTGCGAGGACGGGGATTTTCAGTATGCTAGAGCACTCCCATTTGGAACCCTTCACGCGGGCGGTGAGCATACGTGGCGAAGACGCAAGTACAAGACGAAAACCCCAAGGCACAACAATCCGCGAACTGGCGATGGTCCTTGGCGGAAGTTGCGTGGATCTTCCTGCTGCTGTTCCTGTTTGCCGGGACTCCGCCTCCAGATGCCGGAGAGTCGCACTATCTGGTCAAGGCAAAACACTACTGGAACCGCGAGTTCTGCAAAGGGGATCTGTTCCTGGAATCGCCGGAAGCCCACCTGGTTTTCTGCTGGGTATTTGGCTGGCTGACTAAGTTCTGCTCGCTGGAAGCAACCGCCTGGATACTTCGATCTCTCGCCTGGCTCGGCTTCGCCTTCGCCTGGCAGCGATTAAGCTCTGCCATCGCACCGCAACGGCTCTGGTCGATTCTCTCGGCCGGGCTGATGCTCGCGCTCCTGCGCAACTGCCACATGTCCCGTGAATTGATTCTGGTCGGTGGCGTGGAGGCCAAGGTATTTGCTTATGTGCTGGTGCTGCTGGGAATGGGAGAACTGGTTCGTGGTCGCTGGAACTGGGCCTGGGCCTTGATGGGAGCGGCAAGCGCCATGCACGTCATCGTCGGCGGCTGGTCGGCAATTGCGATTGGAGTCGCATGGCTCGTAGCTCCGCGAGACAGGCCACCGCTTATCACTTTGTTGCCGGGACTGGGGGTTGCTTTCGTGCTGGCTCTGGAGGGCCTCATTCCCGGACTCGCGCTTACTTGGGGGCAAGACAAGGGCACGGTCAATGCCGCAAATCAGATTTACGTCTTCGACCGGCTGCCGCACCATTTGGTTTTTCACCGGTTCGGCAATTGGTACATCGCCCGCCATCTGGCGCTGATTGCCTTCACCGTGCTGCTAGCCATCTGGCAGAGGAAACTGCCGCTGGATGCGAAAGCAATTGCCTGTGGGCGGCTCCAACGGATGGCATTGGGGGCGGTTCTAATTGCGGGGATAGGCATTGTGATTGACCAGGGACTAGTGGCGTGGGCCACCATGAGCGGTGCGTCCCAAACCGAGTATCAGTCCGTCGCCGCGCCCGTTCTACGTTACTACTTCTTCCGGCTGTCGGACGCTCTCGTTCCGATGGCGTGTTCATTGACTATTTTCTCGCTGCTCTATGCATGGCAACGTTCGCGACCCGCAGCCGTTACCTGGGGCCTGATTGCCGCGCTGTCTCTTGGCTCAGTCAACATCTTGGAACTCTGCGTTGAACACTCCCTGCGACCACTGCCGGGTGCCTGGACTCAGCCGCACCCGACGCCGGACTGCCGCTGGCGAGCGTGGGAGCTTCGTGGCGACGAGGGGAAGGAACAACTGGCCGAGTCACAGCGTCGTTTTGTAGAGTGGAAGAATCTCTGCCGCTGGATTGAACGGAACACGCCAAAGAATGCGAAGTTTATCACGCCCCGTCATCAGCAGACCTTCAAGTGGTACGCAGGGCGGGCCGAGGTAGTGACCTGGAAGGACATTCCGCAAGACGCCGCCGGCCTGGTGGAGTGGCGGAAGATCCTGAACGAAGTCTTTCCGCCCGATGGCTATGGCAATGACCCAGCAGTGAACAGCGATGCCGAACTGGCGGAAATCGCCAACAAGCACGGGGCGAGCTACCTGATTATCGACCGCACTCGCGTCACACGCCTGATTGGCTTTCCGCGGCTCCGGCCGGACGATGAACCGCTCAATCCGACGTACGCCCTCTATCTCATTTCGCCGCCGGCAGCACCTTGAGAGGGAACAGTGGCGTACACGGGCCGGGCATCCCAATCCGGATGTCGCTCCGCCAGGCGAGGCAGACGCAAATGTTGTACGTACCGGGGGGAAGCTGATCGGTGACCGTAAACGGCAGCAGCACTTTGCCGTCCTTGACAGTCAACGTCTGAGGCGTTTCGTGGCCACAAGCGACTCCTGAAGAAGCGTAGTTGACGCTGAGACTAATAGGCATACCGTCGGCGACTCCGTTGACTAGCACAGGAATCTCCATCTTCTTTCCAACGGTCGCTTCGGTGGCGTCCCCCGATAAACCCAGCTTGACGCCGTGCGGCTTGGCCACTGCGGCCCGCGAGACGGGGGTTGCGCGGAAAAAACCGGTATCGCTCGAATAAAACAGCGTGAGCGGCTGGGCGTAGTGCCGCAGTTCCTCGCCATCCCGCATCCCTTTCCCGACGACACGAAAGGATACGCAGTCGCCGGGCCTGGCATTCTCCGGCGCGGTGATTGTCAGAAAGACGCGGTCACGAAAGTGATAAGCCGGCCGAGGACCGGGTCCGCCGAAACTGGTGTTTGCGCTTCCCTTCCAGCCAGCAGGGAGACCTTCCAGAGAGAGTTCCACATTTCCTTCATACCCTGCCTGCCGGTCAATCTTGACGATCAAACCCGCCGTGGAACCAGGGCCCCAAATCGGAACGCCATCTGGGAACTGCCATAGCTGAAAATCAGGAGTCGCTAATCGAGCGGACAAGCGGTAGGCAGTTCGCGGGCCAAACAGTCCAGCCGCTTCGCGGATACGAACGATGAATTCGCCGTTTTGTGGTGCTTTGAACGAAAGGCGGCTGTCGGTGGAGAGGTAGTCGTGCATCCACATGTAGTCGAGGGCGAAGCCGTCATCATTTTCGGCCAGCAGCTTGCCGTCAGTATCCAGAATTTCCACAAGAGTGTCGGCGGGGCCGCGAAGAAAGCGATGGGCCGTTGTTTCCACATCGAGCGTATCGCCTGCGCGGAGAGCCACACGATAGCAATCGGCATCTCCGGATTTCTCGAACTGGCCGTTCATCGTGACGGGGAGCGATAGTTTGGTCGCGCCCGCGAATTCGTCATTAGGCTCGCCTTCGAACCTTTCCGGTTGGTCGCTGACAAGAAACGGAACATCGTGATTACCGGCTGCCGGACCGTCCGCGGAAAGATACAAAACAGGAGACTTTTCATCGGCAGGAACGGCAATCTCACGGCGAGTGCCGACGGGAATGTTTGGACCGTGAATTTCTACGGAGACTTTTTCCCCGCGACGCCCCCCCGGCGGAAATACGCTCGTAATAATCGGAACTTCACCAATGGTTAGCCGGTAGACCGCTTGAGGATAACCGCGGAATGAATTGTGCTGCACCTTGACTAAGTATTGTCCGTCGCTGGCGGCCGTAAATTCGGCGAGCGGGTCGAGGCCAAGCGTGTCTTGAACATCGGCAGCAACTTCGCCTTGGGGATCCACGATCGTCAGTTCGGTATCTGTTATTCCATAGTCGCTGCCTTGGCCATGCGTATCGAGGGAGTGTGCCGCAATGCAAGCGACCAGCTTCTGCCCCGCCTTGGCATGGAAGCGAAATACGTCCACATCGGCCGCGGGGGAAACATGGCCGTTGATAACGACGGGAATCGTCACATCTTGCGGCAATGCGGACTTGTTATTGGGTTCAATTTCCATCTTTTCTGGAAGCGAACCAACCACGAACCAAGCCATATTTGTTAATCCGCTTCCCGCATTAAGGACGCGAACGCAGCGGCGGCCGGGAGGAGCGTCTGCGGAGATTTCCAAGGTAGCCCTGACCTCATGGGGCTTAAGATTCTTGATTTCTTTGACCCGAATGCCCGGCGGACCGTCGATCACAATGTCCTTTGTCTCCGACAGACCGGCATAGTTCCCATTGGCAAAGAAATCGACGGTCACAGTGGTTCCGCGCTGTCCACCGGCGGGAAAGATGGATTCCAGGCGACAGGATTCGTACAGCGGAGCTGCCGGCTGAGCGGATGCAAGTCCGCCTGGATAAAGCGACAGCGCAACTGCGAGAAGAGGGAGCAATCGACTCACCGAATGACTCCCGCAATCGGCTTGCCGCCATTGATGAGACGGATGGGGCGGCCGTCCTCTGCGACGTATTCCCGGGTCTCATCAATACCGAGCAGCCGATAGATGGTGGCAGCATAATCAACGGTGCTGTGCGCCGTGCTGCTCACCCGTTCGCAGCGAGCGTCCGTTTGGCCGACAACGCTGCCCATCGCCACACGGCTGCCGGAGAGGCCAATCACGTTACAGGGAGCGTAGTGATCCCGGCCGGAGGCACCGTTTACCTTGGGGGTACGACCGAATTCTCCAGCGCAGATTACGAGCGTGGAATCAAGCAGCCCCCGCTGCGAAAGGTCTTCCAGCAGGGCGGACCAGCTCTGATCGAGCGTCGGCAGTAGTGTGCTCTTCAGCCGGCTGAAGTTGTTGTCGTGTGTGTCCCAGCCTCCGGAAATCACGGAGACAAAGCGGACTCCTGATTCAACCAGCCGACGGGCGAGTAACAGTCCTTGGCCGGTGGAATTTCGACCGTACCGGTCGCGGAGACTTTCGGGCTCCTCTTTGATGTCGAACGCTCTCTTCGCCGCGGGAGAAGTCATCAGGCTAAACGCCTGGCGGTAAAATTCGCTGCGGTCCAAAACAGCTCCGGCATTCTTTTCAGTGGCTTGCTGCCAGGCATCGAGCCGAGACAGGAGCCGCTGCCGGCGGGCAGTGCGTGGTTCGCCAATCGCGGCGGGAATGCTGACATCCTCGACTTGAAAATCGGCGGCGTTGGGATCAGTCCGAATCGCCAGTGGATTGAACCGCGAGCCCAGATAGCCGGCTCCCGAGTAGGAAATCTGCTCCCCCACCTGCACGTTCGCCGGCATTCCTTCCTTCCAGCCTTTTTCGCGGGCCACCACACTGCCGAACATCGGATAAATCGTGGAACCGGCTGGCTGTCCCGTCGGATCGGGCCGCTGCGGATAGCC
>CAYUJE010000318.1:0-7301 GCA_964444865.1 uncultured Pirellulaceae bacterium
CCTTATGCATCCATTTGGTCATCTGCGGCATCAGCTCGCAGATGTTGATGCCCGGCACATTCGTGGCCACCGGCTTGAACTCTCCCCGGACCTCCGCCGGGGCATCCGGCTTCATGTCCCACATGTCCTGCGTCGCGGCCCCGCCGAGCAGGTACAGCACAATGACGTTCTTGGCCTTGCCCGCCTTCTTCGCCGCCCCCGCCCCCTCTTCCGCCCGCAGCAGGTCCGTCAGCGTCAGTCCCCCAAGCGCGGTCAGCGCCCCCGCCTTCAGCGTCTCCCGCCGAGTGAGGCCGTCGCAGCATTTCCGCGGACTGCCGAGCATGGTGAGCATGGATGCTTCCTTGTATAGAGTCGCCTTTTGCTCCGCAAAAGTCGCGTTCTTTCGCGGAGCGAAAGGGGACCATTACGGCGGTTTGATTATATCAGAGATGACTTGTGCTTCTCAACACATATCCTGTTTCTCGACAAACAGTCCCCCCACCAGCCGCTCTAACTCTTTACCCTTGTCATCTCAAACAAGTTCGTGGCCTGCGGGCCGAGGAATCCTTCGAAGCGGACCTTGTTGCCGGTGGCGGGATCGGTAACAGCATCGCGCTGGGCGAGTTCGAAGTAGGCGTAAGTCCAGGGCATTTTGGCGGGGATGCCTTGATCGAGCACATCCACTTCGATTTTGACGGCTTCCGTGGCGGTCTGCCGCAATTTGCTCCCCCGTTCTCCCTCGATCTCCGTTTTCATCGGGATGCCTGCTGTTTGCAGGGCGGCGATGGTCTTTTCGATATCGTCCAGGGAAGGCACGCCGTGCGAGTTGATGAGGGAGGTGAAGTGGTTGACGTTGTAGCCGTGGACCAGGACCCAGGCGGCATACTGGCTGACGGCATTCATCGTGGCGATATCCTCGCGGCGAGGCAGAAGCCACGGCAATTCGTGAAAGATGCTGACGATTTCGGGGAGCAACTCCTTAGCCGGCGACGGATCGCGATCCAAATTGTAAATCGCGGCGAGCGTCTTCTCACACATATTCCCTCGATGGCCACGGACGGAGCGGTTGATGATCTCACGAGCCTCCACCGGCAACTCCCAGACTTTAAGTTCCGAAATGAACAGCTTGGGGAATTGCGGGTTGGTGTGCTGAAAGTGAATTGCCGAGAGCTGCTTGTCCTCGAAGTGGTAGCTCCCCGCCCCCCGATAGCCGAGCGCCTCGAAGACCCGCGAGATGCTGGCGATGCCCGTCAGCGGCTGCTGACAAGCGAAGGTGCGAAAGGCGATATGGTCGTTGACGAACGTCGCCTTCGCCCCCTTGATCACCTGCTCGTACATGGCCACATACGACACCCGCTGGCGATACGTTTCCCAGAGCGTATCAAACAATTCGGCTGCGAACCTTTCGCGAGGAGTCGAGACGGGGATGGAAGAGTGGGGGCCGGAGGTCATGGGGCACCTGGTAAACAATGTGATGGCGGCAATCCCTATTGCCGTGTGCTATCAGAATTGTACAACACGAACGCTTTAAAGCGGGTAAATAGTAAGGGCAAACTACGTCACCGGCTCAAACAGGGCAATGCTCGCCGTAAAGCCGTGCATGAAATTCTGCTTGCCGATGGGGCCAAGTTCCCCTTGGGCAAAAAAGCCGGCGAGGGGGATATTGCCAAGGGCCCTTTCGATGGCGGCCGCATCGTGATGGGGCTGGCCGAAGAGGCGCGTGCCGCGGCCATTGCAGGTGAAGAGGAGACCGCCAAGTGCGGCCGGCTTCTGCTTTTTGGCGGCGGCGAGAAGTTGTTTCAATTCCGCGTCCGCCGATTCCTGGTCGCGAATGTGGAATTGCACGGTCTGACCGACTCGTATGTAATCCGTTACGGCAATCGCTCCGGAAGGGTCGCTGCCGATGATATTGCGAACCAGAAAATCACCCTGCTCGAATTTATCCTGATACTCGCTGACGACGCGGCCTAAATGCGGTGCTCGCTGCACCAGCAGCTTCTCACGATTGGGAAGTTCGTCAAAAATCTCCTTGAGCTGAATCAAAGCCGGTTTGCCGCCGAGTTCGTGGATGGTGTTTCGCTCTGCTTTGGTCACAATGAAATGCCGGCCAATCGGACGGCAGCCCTGGGAGACGATCGTTCGCAGCCGCACCGGTCCACTGACGAGCACGGCGGCGGCCCCTTCGGCAAAACTCTTGCGACCCAGGATCAGCCGATTCTCACCAGGAGTGAGTCCGCCGCTCGCCATGCCACCGACAACTGCCACGCCCGTGCGATCCTCGTTGAGCCGCTCGAGCAGAGCATCGGCAGGGAAAGAATAAGGTTCCCCCAGCAGCATCAGGAAACTCCCTTCCGGCCATTCGCCGGACAGGTCATCGGGCCAGCCCTGTATGACACCCCCTTCGGGTGTTCTCTCGAAATTCAAATGGAAGAGGTGGGTGGTTACGCCCGGCCACTTCGCCAGCCAAACCGAAAACGCAGCGCCCTCTTCGACTTCCTGGCCCACACCGACAATGGAGTCGCCGCTGCAGCCAACGACGTTCTCGGTGCCGAGCGAATCGCAAAGCTGGTGAGCCAGCGAATCCGCCTGAGCGGCATGCTCGCGCGAGAAAAAGACCACTGCCAAATCGGGCACGCTTCCCAGCGACTTGCGAGCCAACGAGCAGGCTTCCGCCGCGGCTGCGGTCGTGTCTTGTTTTAGAGAAAGTGCAGCAGCAAACGCCAACGGCTGAGCCGATGTGGACATATCACGATGCTTTCCAAAAGTCCACGCCGCGCTGTTCCCCCGCGCCGTCTTCCCCAAGTTGCGCCTCGTTCTGGCGTTATGATAGTCGCCAGCAGGCGAAGTTGCTATTGCCGCCACGCAGGAATTTGCATCTCCGACTGGCAATGAACCCATCAACCGCGGATAATGGATGCCTATGGATAAGACACTGCGTACCGTTCGTTTGGTTCTCGGACTGGTGGTTGCCTTGGGTGCCGCCGGCGTTTTTTCCCAACAATTCTCATTTGCAGAAGACGCACGGCTCACCTTCGAAAAGGACATTGCCCCCATCTTTCAGGCCCGCTGCGTCAAATGCCACGGTGAAGGGAAACTGGAGGGAGGACTCGATCTGCGTCGGCGATTCTTGCTGGCCAAGGGGGGCGATAGCGGTGCGGGACTCATTGCAGGAAAGCCGGAAGATAGTCTGCTGTTTGAGAAAATCAGCAAGGGTGAAATGCCCCCCAAGGAGGAAGGGAAACTCGACGACAAGCAAATCGAACTCATTCGCCGCTGGGTCGCGTCGGGTGCTTTAATTGCCGGGGATAAGGAGTCGCCGCTGGAAACGTCCGAGCCCCCTAGCCGCCTTTCCACCGAAGATCGGCAATTCTGGTCCTTCGTTCCTCCCGTTCGACCGCCGCTGCCTGCCGTTGTGAATGTCCAGCGGGCTCGAAACGCCGTCGATGCCTTTCTGTTGGCCCGGCTGGAACCGAAACAACTTTCGTTCGCTTCGGACGCTCCCCAGGAAGTGATCCTCCGCCGCGCGACTTTTGCCCTGCACGGTTTGCCGCCGGAAATCGAGGAACTGGACGCGTTTCTCTCCGACAATGCGCCGGACGCCTATGAGCGGTTGCTGGACCGGTTACAGGCTTCCCCGCGCTACGGCGAACATGCGGCCCGTCAATGGTTAGATGTCGCCGGCTATGCGGATTCGGACGGATATCTGGCAGCTGACCGGCTGCGTCCGCAAGCGTGGCGATATCGAGACTATGTAATTGGAGCGTTCAATTCCGATTTGCCATACGACCGCTTTTTGCTCGAGCAACTGGCGGGGGACGAACTTTCGGATTGGCGGCGAGCGGATGAGCTTTCTCCGGAGCAAGTGCGGCAACTGGCGGCAACTGGCTTTTTGCGGACGGCGAGCGATCCGACCTATCCCGGCTATACGGAGCCCAACGAAATCCACCAGGTGATGGCGGATACTACTCAGATTATTTCTTCGTCTCTGTTGGGACTGACCATTCACTGTGCCCGCTGTCACTCGCATAAGTACGACCCGGTTCCCCACCGTGACTACTACGCTCTGCAAGCTATTCTCACGCCGGCTCTCGACCCCGCTCGCTGGCAACCATCGGAGGTTCGGGGCATCCCTCTCGCCACCGAAGCCGAGCAAGCCCGCATCGCGCAGCACAATCAAAAGACGGACGCTCGTGTGGCGGAATTGAATGCGGAACTAACCGAGTTGACCACGCGGTTTCGCAAAAAGCGGGTCACAGAATTGCTGGGGGCCGACGGTAAGGATGCCGCGCTGGTTGCAAAACTCACGGAAGCGCTCCTCGCCCCGGCCGATAAGCGGAATGACGAACAAAAAGGTCTCGTCGCGAATCACGGCGTTGGAATCTTCCTGGCGGAAGTCGATCTGGCCAAGTGGAATAGCGAATACCTGCAGCAGGCGGACAAACTCAAGGCGGTCATTGCCAGCGAATCAGCTTTGAAGCAGCAGATCGTCACGCTGCGCGGCCTTGTCGATCTGGATGATAAACCGGCCGACTGCAAACTGCTGTTGCGTGGGGATTACAACAAGCCAGGTGCGGTCATTCCACCGAACGTGCCAGAAGTCCTCGCCCCAGTCGGCTTCAAATTGGAGCCCAAACCGGGTTACAAAACGACGGGACGCCGAGAGGCTTTTGCCCACTGGCTGACGGAGCCATCGCATCCGCTCACAGCCCGCGTGCAGGTCAACCGCGTCTGGGCCAAGCAGTTTGGCCGCGGAATCGTTCCCACACTGGCCAACTTCGGCCGCTCCGGTGTGAAGCCGACGCATCCGGAACTGCTGGACTATCTCGCCACGGAATTCGTTCAGCAGGGCTGGGGGCAAAAGAAACTAGTTCGCCAACTCCTGTCGTCCACCGCCTGGCGGCAATCCTCCACACCCGCAGCCGCTACGCTGGCTGCCGATCCCAACAATGAACTGCTCGGCTATTGGCGGGCCACGCGGCACAGCGGCGAAATGCTCCGAGACAGCACTCTGGCCGCCGCTGGCAAACTCAACCGGACCATGTTTGGCTCCCCATCGGCAGTTGCCCAGCAAGGTGACGGTTCTGTAATTACTGCAGACGATGCTGCGGGGAATCGCCGCAGCATCTACTTGATTGTCCGCCGCAGTCAGCACGTCACCATGTTCGATCTGTTCGACGTGCCAATGATGGAGGTCAATTGCCCGCAGCGGAGCGCCAGCATTGTGCCGCTGCAGGCACTCGCCATGCTTCACGGCCCGTTCACCGAGCAATCCGCCGCCGCCCTTGCCGACCGCATCCTCCGCGAAGCGGCTACCGACGATGCGCGCATCGACTTTGCCTGCCGATTGCTCTATTCGCGACTGCCGCGCTCTGCAGAGAAAGAAGTCCTGGCGTCGTTCCTGGCTGCCTTAACCGCAGAAAAACTGGCGAACGCCTCAGCCTCTCCGACCGATGCCCAGAAATCCGACGCCACTCGTGCAGCCTGGGTTCAAGCGGCCCTCGTGCTGCTTAATAGCAACGAGTTTTTGTACGTGCATTAACAGAAGTGAGTGGCACGCCCACGGCTATGCGTGGGCGTGAAATCGCGGCAAATGGACAAATTGACAAGCCGAAGTGCCCTGGCTGAAGCGAAATTCGTTGTACTTTGCCAAGCCAGTTTGTTAGGCTTTTTGACGTAGGACCTCTTGTCCCATCTTCCTCTCTAGGAGCGTGCCATGTCCCCCCTCAACTCCTCCCGTCGCGAATTCCTATCGCAAGTCGGTCGCGGAATGTTTGTTGCCAGCATTGGGTCCGCGCTAGCCATCGATATGGGGCTGTCGCCGACTATCGCGGCTGAAGAGCCGGGGACCCGGATTTCGTTTGGAGCCATGGATGGGTTGGTCGATTTGCTGCAATCGACGCCCGTCGAAAAGCTCCTGCCGCTGGTGGTGGAGAAACTTAAGGGGGGGACGACCCTCAAGGAATTCACCGCGGCAGCCGCACTGGCCAATGCCAGAGCTTTTGGCGGAGAGGACTACATTGGCTTTCATACGCTCATGGCTCTCGGCCCGGCGCTTGCCATGTCGGGCGAGATGGGTCAGCATAAACACGCCGCGCTGCCGGTCCTCAAAGTCCTCTACCGCAACACCGAACAGATTCAAAAGGCCGGCAAATCGTCGTCAGACACGATCAAGCCGGTGCAAATCACTGCGTCGTCAATTCCCTCCGGATCGAGCTCGGCAGAAGCCCTTCGCGAAGCCGTCCACAAGGGAGACCGGGCCGCAGCCGAACAATTGCTAGCCCATTCGGTCGCCCATTCAGCAGCGGACGGCCTTAACGATCTGCTTCCCACGGTTGATGAATCGACCGATGTGCATCGCGTGGTCTTGATGCATCGGGCTTGGGACATGCTCACCATCGTCGGCCAGGAAAATGCCCTTTCCATGCTCCGCCAGTCTCTTGGCTATTGTCTGAAGAACGAGAAATATGCCGTGCAGTATGCCAGTGACGTTCGCAAGACGCTTCCTCGCGTGATGGACCAATTTAAGCTCGACAGCCGCGAGTGCGGGACGAAGGAAGTGGACGAAAAATGGGTGCTGGACATGATGAACACTCTCTTTACCGCCACACCGCAGCAAGGTGCCGAAGCCGTCGCTGTCGCCATTGTCGAAGGGATTCATCCGCTGCGAATTACGGAAGCCATTTCCCTCGCGGCAAATCAACTCGTTCTGCGCGATGCTGGGCGCACCGCCAAGCAAGTGCAGCCAGGCAAGCCGGAAGGAAGCGTGCATGGCGATTCTATCGGCGTCCACGCCAGCGACTCGGCTCACGCCTGGCGAAACATCGCCCTGGCGGCGAATACCCGCAACAAAAGTGCGGCTTTGGTGCTCGCCGGCTACCAGGTTGCTAATGACCGGACGGAGCGGGGAGGCGACTTCCAAAACTGGAGAAACAGGCCCCTCGCCGATGATCTGGCCAAAATCACCAATACCGAAAAGTGCCACATGCTGGGAGACCTGAAGAGGGCGATTGAATCCAGCGACCAGGCTGGTGCCTGTGCGTTGGTGGCCAAATATGGAGAAGCAGGTCACAGCGCCAGCAACATCTTCCACATCCTGCGCGGCTACGCCATCAGTCAGGACGGTGCATTGCACGCCGAAAAGTACTACAAAACCACTAGCGACGATTTTGCTAATACTTCTAAGGCACTGCGATGGCGGCACCTCATCGGCCTTGCCCGCGTCACCGCCAGCGAATTCGGCCGCGAAGCATCTGGCCACCACGAAGCGTGCGAGTTGCTTGGGTCGACCTAGAAATCTGAGTGGCACGCCCACGGCTTTGCGT
>CAYUJE010000319.1:0-7204 GCA_964444865.1 uncultured Pirellulaceae bacterium
CGCGGGTGGCGACGCACGCCGCTCGCGCCTGGCATCTCTCGTCCGAGGACGCCACATGCAGCTCGCGAAGCCCTACCGCAACGACCGGGGGTTCCTCGTCGTCGAGGACGAGCAGTACGTCATGGAGAAGGACCGCGCGCATCGCACGCTGCCTGCTCCGATGGCTGGCATCACCGCGAAGGAAGCGGGCGCGCCGGCGATGGTGCTCTTCCGCATGTGGAAGATCGGTACCCGGCCTGCTGGCGGCAGCGATCTCCGCGACGCCAACGGCCAGCTCGTGTTGCAGTACAGCGTCGTCGAACTCCCGGTCAGCGAAATGCACAACGGGGGTGTCGGCTACGCCAAGAACGAGTACGGCGACCACGTCTACCGCCCGGATCACTGGACGCAGGCTGGGTGGCGGCTGATGCGCGACATCCCGAGCGACTGGCGCGAGCACAACGCGCGGGTCGAGGAGCAGGCCAAGCGGGCGGACATCGAGCGCAACGCCAACGTGAACACCGTGGACGCGATCCGGATGCTCGCCGAGGAAATGCGCAAGGGGAGGACCGTCGATGCCCACGTCGAAGACGCGGCTCAAGCTGACCTGGCCGGATCGGCACCGTCGGGAGATCGAGCGACGGCTGGTCGAGCGGGCCGCCGAAGTGTCGGAGCAGCGGGCGGCTGAGGTCGCCAAGAAGAACGCTGAGTTCGAGGCTCGCGGCGAGCGCATCGCAGCCGCCGAGAAGTACCGCGCCAGCGTGCCGAAGGAGCAGCGGATGCGCGCTGCGATCGAGACGCTCGCTACGTCGGTGGCGCGCGAGCGCGGCATGTCCGCCGAGCAGGCGCGCCGCATGGTGGTCGACGCTGTGCAGCGCGGCGAGAACCAGCGGGGGGGCCGCCGATGACCGACGACCGCGACAGGCTGCCGGCGAAGGTGATTGACCAGCGCGTGCGGCAGACGCGCGACTTCGTCGCCGAGCAGGCGCGGCGGCGTGGCGAGTCCGAGGCGGTCGCGCGCCAGCAGGGCAACTACGCCGCCGAGCGCGCGCACCAGACGCTCCGGGAGCACTCCAAGTGAAGCTCCGCGCGCCGAGCGGCACCATCGTCGAGATCCCGATCAGCGCCAACCACGAGCCGCTCGAGGCGTGGCTGCGTCGCGGCTGGAGCCTGCTCGAGACGGCCACACCGACTCCGGAGGCAGGCATGACGCCGATCTCCGGCACGCCGCCGTTGCCGGCGCCGGTTGCGGTGACCCACGGACAGGACGACGTCGCCACGTCGGTCGAGTCGGCCTGACGTGGCCCACAGCGTCACCTTCCAGCGCGCGCAGCGAGCGGCGATCGTCCTCGTTGGCGTCGCGGTGGGGATTGCCATCGCCATCGGATGCACCGAGCAGGCGCTCCTGCGCGCTCGGCCGGCGGTGACCGCAGTCGAGACGGGATTGACGGTCGCCGGGCAGCCGGCCGCCGCCGGCGCTGTCGAGGCAGGCTTCCGGGCGTGGGAGGCCGCGCTCTACCTCGGCGGGGCGATCACCGCAGCGTGGGGAGCGCGCAAGGGCGTCCGGGCGATTCGGCGCCGTGGCACGGCGAAGGCTGGAGCGCCGCATGGCACCCAGCGATGAGCCGACCGAGCAAGAGCTGACCGACATGCAAGGCCTGCTGCGCCTGCGCCTCGAGCAGTGCGACGAGGTCGAGGCGGTCGTCGCTGGCACCCTCGCCGCGCGCCGCCGCGCCAAGGCCAAGTGCGAGGCTGCCCTGGCGCACGACCTCCAGGAGATTCTCCTCGGCGGGGGCGGCGTGGCATTCCGTGCTGGGCCTGGCGGCGGCGTGGTCGACACCACGCAGCTCCGGCGCAACCGAGCCGCCCGTGGCCGCGCCATCGCCAGGATCAACCAGGAGTTCTACGGCCGCCTGCAGCCGGAGCTCTTGCCACCTGCAGCGCGCGCCCCCAAGGCAGCGCAGGCTGGTGCCACGTGACGCTTCCGAGGTGGTGGCGGCTGCGCCTCGCCCGTGCACGGCGCCGGATGGCACGTGCTGCCAGGTCGGTTCGGCTCGACGACGCCCGCGCGCGCCGGGAGGCGTTGACCGACGCCGCGGAAGCGGCACAACTTCGCGAGCTGACCAATGCAGCCATGGTCGCACCGCTTGTTGTCCGCGCCGGCGACTGCGCCATCTGCGGTGATCGCTCGCTCACGCTGTGGGTGCTTCCACTGCATGGGGCGGCAGCACCAGCGCCGGAGCGTGACCTGTCGCACTGCCTCAGATGCGGCACCCGCACCGTGATGATTGGAGCCTGCTATGCCCGTCGCTGACCCGATCCGCATCGTCGACGCCGCCGAGCTCGACGTGTCGCGCTTCGACACGGCGAAGGTCACCCGCGTCGTGCGCAAGAACCTCGAGGAGCACCGCCGGGCGCTCAAGGAGGCAGGGTTCGTCATCCCACCGGACGACGACGGCCTCCCGACCGAGGAGGAGGTCACCGGCTACGTCTCGAACATCCGGGCGTGGCTCGACAACGAGGCGCGCCATGCGAAGGAGGTCGTGGTCGACCTGTCGGCCACGCCGGCGAGCCGAGAGACGCTGCTGCAGTGGATCAAGGGCATCTCGGAGCGCGGGTTCAACGATCGCGACTTCGACCTGTCGCTCGTCAACCACTCCCGCGCCGCCTCGCGCCGCCAGTGGTTGGACTGGGCGCAAGCGAACGGCATCGACCACTTCGCGATGGTGATCCCGCCCGCCACCGAGGAGTCGATCTCGATCGCCGGCGTGCTGTCCGAGCACGTCGGTCGCATCCGCACCACCGACGAGTGGCACTCGATCGCGAAGGAGGTCAACCGCGACCGCCGAGGGATGTCCCTCGTCTTCTCGCTCGGGCTGCACCACAACGACCCGCACCAGATGCTCCCGATCCCGCCTGGCCGCCTCGCAGCGGCCGTCCGGGTGATGGCCGAGTACCGGGACGGGTTCATGCGTCGCCGGCGCCGCTCCGCGCGGAACGAGGAGTGATGGCATGGTGACCACCGCCGCTTCGATCCCGGCGCCGATCATCGAGCCGGTCCTGCTCTCGGGCACGAACCTCACACTGCGCGTCACGCGCGTGCCAGGATCGGTCACCGTGGGCGGCTACCGCATCTACCGCGCGAGCACTGCCGATGCCTGGGCCAAGGTCGAGGGCACGGACTACGTCGCCTGCTCGCCGACACTGGCGCAGCCCGCCACTTCGGTGCCGCTAACCACCGTCACCCTCACGTCGCAGCCGAGCACCGGCACGGCGTACTACCGCGCTCGCGCCGAGGACGTGCTTGGCTCCGCGACGCAGTACTCTCCGTGGTCGAACGTCGTCACCGTCTACGAGCGCTCTGGCGCCCGCGTGGCCCTGCCGGCGTGGCAGACAGACGTCCGCCCTCACGTCGGCGCGCTCGCTGGCGTGGTGCGGCAGTTCGAGGACTACGACCAGGACGCCGGCCTGACGTGGCACGACGCCCGCACCGTGATGGCGCGCGTCGCCGAGCAGCTCACCGACGAGCTGTCGCAGTCCATGAGCGACGGAGCCGTCTACGCGATCTTCGAGAACCCGCCGCCAGCGCTGCGCCAGTGGTTCGAGTACGCCGTCGCCACTGAGCTCGTCCACCGCTCGTCGCTGCCGACCGAGGTGCTCGACGAGGTCGCAGGCCGCCTCGAGCGGCGGATGCACGACTGGTGGGACGAGCTGATCGACGACAGCGGCACGTTCCTGCTGCCAGGCGCCGGCACCGGGACCACCGGCGGCACGAGGCTGATCCGATGACGGTCGGCGTCCACCTCGACGGACTGACGCAGGGGGAGGCGCTCGTCGCCGCCTACACGACGCGCGTCCTCGCCGCGCTCTCGAACCTGCGCGTCGCCTGGCACACGATCGGGCTCAAGGTGCAGGAGCACATCGCCGAGCGCTGGACGACCGGCTACAGCGTCCTCCAGCCGCTCGCTACGTCGACCATCTACGCCAAGGCCAAGCGCTTCGGCTACTACCGCCGCTCGCCGGGAGCCGGGAGCTACCTGCGCCGAGCTGGGCAGCACGCCTTCTGGTGGACGGGTCGGGCGATGGGGCGGGCGCTCGGTACCGATGCGTTCGAAGCCGGCGCCAAGACGCTCACGATCGACTTCGGGCGCGACTCCGAGCCGCGGCGCAACCTCGAGCGGATGCACTTCGGTGGCAAGCACCGTCCTGCGCGTCCGGTCTACGACATCGCCGTCGTCACCGAGATCGCCCAGGAGTGGCTCGACCGGTTCGTGACCAGCATCGTCAACGTGAGCGACTTCGGCACCGCATCTCTGAGGCGCACTTGAAGCACGACATGCTGCCACGCACCACCATCGACAACGTGTTCCGCCTCGGAGTCCCGTCCGTCGTGCTCGGCGTCCTGCTGTACGGCGGCTGGTGCGCGGTGTCGGCCGTCGGCCCTGACGTGCATGCGTTCCTGCGCGCGGCGTCGAATCAGCTCGACGTCGTCAGCAACGCGGTCCCGCAGATGAACGAGTCGCTGCGCGTCATCGCCGACGACCTGCCGTCGCTGCGCCAGCGCGTAGAGTCGATCGAGGTCAAGCTCGACCGGGCACTCGCGGAGCAGCGCTGATGCCGGTCGGAGACGACTCGAAGTTCTCGATCGCGGACGCGGCGCTGTGGGCGTCGTTCTCGGCCGCAGGGACCAACGCCACCAACCTGCTCAACTGGCGCAAGGAGCAGTCCCCGAGCGGCGTATCGTCAGGGCGAGACTTCAGTGCCGGCGAGCTGCCGCGCATCGAGGACATCCGCGACAAGGACTGCCCGGCGCTCATCATCACCGACACCGGGGCACTCGCGCCTGACGACCTCGGGCCGGGCTTCGACGGCATGGCCTACCCGAAGTCGATCCTCGGCCTGATCTGGAAGACGCGCGACGAGGTCGCGACGTCGAAGAAGGTCAAGCGGTTCGCCGAGCTGCTGCACGCCGTCCTGGTCGAGCAGCGCTCGACGGCATTCAATGCGATCGTTACCACGACGCTCGGCGTCGCTGTCAACCCGATCCGACGATTCGAGATCGGTGCCATCCAGTTTCCACAGTTCGAGGCGAACGACACGGTGGCCGCGTTCGGCATGACCGTGCTGTTCGTGCTCGACATGCCCGTGAGTTGACGAGGGAGGTCGGTCCATGGCTCAGATCATCGGCGGCGAACGGTGGGTGCAGCTCGACACGACGCAGGAAGCCGTTGCAGGCGTCAAGAACGGCGCGCAGACGCTGAAGCCGTTCCGCACCGTCGGCGGTGGCATCGGGCTGAACCCCCAGGTGCAGTTCATCGACGTCGAGGAGCACGCCGGGTCGACCAGCCAGCCGCTGCCGCAGCGCTCGCATGTCGCGCCGGCTGGGACGCTGCATGTCATCCCGTCGCCCTACGACTCGGGCGTCGACTTCGACCCGAGCGCTGGCACGGCGTCGATCTTTCGGCAGCTGCTGTCGGCCGCGGCCACTCGCGTGCCCGGCGTCCCCCCCAGCCTCTCCATGTACGACGCGCTCCCGAACCTCGCGACGATCGAGTACCTAGGCTGCAAGATCGGCGGGTTCAACGTCGGATTCGCCTCGGGCTCGCCGCAGCTCGACTTCTCGATCGACATCGCCGGCCTCGACGCTGGCCGCTTGACCACCGGCCTCACCGCCGTCGGCACGCTCCCGTCATCGCGGCACTGGCGGGTGGCACAGATCACGATGCAGGTCGGCGCCGACCTCACCGTCGTGACGAACAACCGGAAGATCCAGGCGTTCAACGCCGCGTTCTCGAACAACCTCCTCGCCGCCGGACTGCAGGTCCGCTACCCGGCCCTGCGCAACGAGTCGTCGTCGGCAGGCATCCAGGAACTGCAGGAGGGGCAGGCGTCGCTCGAGGGCACCATCGAACTCACGATGGAGGACTCGACCTGGCTCGATCGCTTCCTCGGGGGGACCGCGGCGGCGTTCCGTCTCATGGCGTTCCACCCGGACTCGGCGCTCTACACCTCGAGCGGCACGTTCACCACGACCTCGAACCCGACCGTGGTCATCGCCGAGGACTTCACGACCCAGTTCGAGGTCGGCGACATCGTGTTCCTGCAGGACACCACGTCGACGAACCCTGACAACTGGAAGGGTGAGGTGCTGCGCGTCAAGACCGTCACCTCGGTGGGTGTCGGCGGCGTCAACTCGATCCAGCTCGAGACGGATGGCGCGAACGACACGGAGTCGGTCGGCCGGTCGCAGAGCTTCGGCGCCGGCACCAAGATCTTCACGCGCGGTGCGCAGTTCCGCATCCCGT
Organism: uncultured Pirellulaceae bacterium; assembly: GCA_964444865.1. Classification (GTDB taxonomy): domain Bacteria; phylum Planctomycetota; class Planctomycetia; order Pirellulales; family Pirellulaceae; genus SXOA01. Next base: position 6,285 of record CAYUJE010000319.1, read on the forward strand.
CCGCGCGCATCATCTCGCACGCGCCGAGCGGTTCCGTGCGCGAGAAGGTCCGGCAGACGCTCGGATGGCGCGCCGAGCCGGTGAGCAACGTCCTGATCGGCGCCATGGTCCGCTGACGGGGGCCGCTGATGCCGCTCACACGGTTCTCGAAGATCACTGTCATCGCCACGACCGCGCCGGCGGCTGGCTTCACGCTGGCCGCCATCGAGGCGTCGCTGATCGACCACATCCAGCTGTGGGTGGCGTTCACGAAGGGCTCGCTGACGAGCTACACCTACGAGCCGGAGTTCTCGATCGACGGCGTGACCTGGTGGGACGTCTACGACACCAACCAGACGCAGATCAGCTACCCGCACACGGCGAACTTCACCGGCACGTTCCCGCTCGGCAGCACGAACACGGCAGCCAGGATGCAGCCGCTCGCCATCTGCGTGCCGCTGCTCCGCTTCGTCGGCGTGGCGGCCGGCACTGCGACCGGCTCGTCGATCTTGATCGAGGCCACGGCGTTCTCCCTGGGCGGCGGACAGGACTGACGTGAATGCTGCAGACGTGGGGCTCGACGGTCTGGTCGGCACTCTCGGTGACGGGCACGCACGTCTCGGACGTGATCCCGCTGCGTGGCGTTGACTTCGTCCGCGGGTTCATCAGCGTCACCATCCAGTCCTTCACCTACGTCCAGCTCGGCATCGACCTGATGTCCGAGCCCGACAACTGGCAGTCGTGCCGCGACTCTGCCCAGGTGATCGCGGCGCAGCGGTTCCCCGCCAACTTCACGGGCGCGGTTGTCTTCGGTGCGTTCAGCACGGCCAGTGCGCAGCGAGCCGCGCAGCTGCCGCTGTGTGCCGCCGGCATCCGGTTCCGAATCGTCGTGTCGGGCACATCAGGCACGCCAGGCTCGATGACCCTCCATGCCCAAGGTC
>CAYUJE010000320.1:0-7137 GCA_964444865.1 uncultured Pirellulaceae bacterium
CGAAATCCGAGACACCATTAAAGACAAAGCAAGCCGTTACGGTTTACTCCACCGTCCGTACGTCATCGTCGTCAATTGCCTAGGGGAGCATGCGGACAACGAAGAAATCTCAGAAGCAATGTTTGGCCACGAAGGTCTTTGGAAGAATTCAGATAGCCCTTCGCACACTCGGGTAAGTGCAGTCCTTGCAGTTCGCCATCTTCTTCCGTGGTCACTTGGGACAGCGGAAGCTTGGCTCTTCCACAATCCCTATGCGACGCATAGATACAATGGTCCTTTGACAGTGCTCCCACAAATGACGCAGACGTCTGCAATCGAAGGTGTGCATCCCCGCTCGCTGCTTGGTATCGACCCGCAATGGCCTTGGGAGGGAGGTGTTACGTAGAGATTTTGGCATGCCGCCCGATATCCCTCTTGACACAATGTGGACATTTGTATAAAATACCCTCGCTGGCCACTGGAGGGCTAAGCCTGCGCGCAAAGCTTAGGGATGGGCTCGATCCTTGACAATCGGGTTGTATAAAAAAATGGCGGTCACTTGCTGAAGTCTTGTGCACTTTCAGTGAAAATGCCGACGGCGGACCTGCGCGAGTTTTGGAAATTTGGGCAAGGTTGATGAGGCACGAGGCGCGTGTGAAAACAGCTTACAAAACGGTGGTCAGCGACGTCTCTTTATGTGAATCAAAATCGGCCATTTTTCGCTGCAAATGAATCAACTTGCGGCGAATCACTGCTTCGGAACAGTTGTTCATATAATGGGTGGCCTGCTAAAAACTTGCCTGTAGAGTGTTGAGAGTGGGGGGCGGTTTTTGTTCGGGGGTGAAGGCGATTTGGCGGCGGGCTTGGAGGGTGATTCCGAGGTGTTCGCGGCACCAGTTGGCGGTGTCGTTGTTGGAGACTTGGGTCAAGGCTTGGCGGAGCGTTTCCTGGCAGCGGCGGCCGACGAGCGTGCCGATGCTCAAGATCATGCGGGTCATTCCGTCGCCGCTATGCATGCCTTGGAGACGTTTGTATTTCCCGATGATCGATTCCAGCACTTCGGTGCTGCCGAGGAGGCGTTCACCAGGCTGGGCGGCCGCAGCCTGCTGGGCGACGAACTCGAGCAAAGCATCCTTGAGGCGACGACTCGGCGGACAGACTGCCAGCGGTTCCAAGCGAGCGCGCAGTTCCTCCACCGCCGCTGCGTGCAGGCCCTGGTGACGCACGTAGGTCTCGCACGCCCCGGCGACTTTCATCAGCGCGGACCATTCGGCCAGGCGTTGCCGATACTGGAATAGCCAACACAGCCGGCCCTGCACCCGTTTGGCGTTGACCGGCTGGCCGGGCACCTCGCGAGGTTTCTCCAGGTAGGCTAGCGCCTTCACTCCCCAGGCCACCAGCCGATCCAGGTTCATGTAGCGGGCTTTGGGCTTGAGGGCCGCCGGGACGAGGAAGGCCGCCGGAGTCAACGTCAGGCCGCGGCGGGCCACATTCGCGGCGCTGACATACTTGTCCCAGGCGTCGTCCCGCTCCAGCTCTTTCTTGAGCAGCAGGGCCACTTTGTGCTTGATGTCGTAGGCGTGGGCCACGGCTGGGCGAGTCTGCCGAAACAGCTCCATTCCCTTCTTCAGGTCCGAACCGCCGTCGCTGACAATTTCCCGCGGATTTCCGTGCCGAGCGGCGACTTTCTCGAGCTCTTGCCGCATGGCTTCGCCGTTGGAATGTTCCATCGGCTCCAGGTGTAACAGCTGCACATCCTGGTGCTCCAGGGGCCGCGGGTTGGATTGCCAATTGCGCAGCCGCAGTCCCACGATCACCAGCCCCTTGTGGGAACCCAGTTGCACCGTGTGATCCATCAGCCAGACCCAGTCGTCGCCGGCTTCCTTGGGGCAAGTCAGTTCGTAGAGCCCCAGGCGGAAGAGCCAGGACCGACCCGCATTGGCACAAGGTGTCTCTCCGAAGCCGAGCCCCAGGTGCTTGAGCCAGCCCACCACCACGGATGCTGCCCGCTGACTGCAGGGAGCCGACAAGACCAACTCCAGAAAAAAACCGATGGTCCCCAAGGAGTAGTGGTGGCCGGGGACACGGCGGGTGAAATCTTTCGCGGTCGGAAGACAGCCCCTGGCGGGGGGACGCTCCCACAGCTCACCGGTCAGAGGCTCACGGGGGGCCACGGCGGGAAGAATCTCGCCGGAAAGGACCTCCATCTCCGGCTCAACCGCCGATTTTTAACTCCTCCAGCTCGCTCTGGGTTTCACGCAGCTCGCGCTTCGCCGTTTGGGCGAGGAGCTTCCAGCGGTCGCGACTGGCTCTCAATTTCTGTTTCTGATTGCCCAACCGCTTGATCCGCACCTTGGCGTCCAGGCACTTCCGCTTCCACCCATTGCGGCTGCTCTCAAAGAACCGCACCAACTTCCTAACCGGACTGAGATAGGTCCCGACTTCCATGACCGCCTCCTGGCAAATTGATGCTCTGCGTGAGACAACTTGTCCCACCCAACATGAAGACGCCTAATGGAACAAAAAACGCATCCTAAGCCAACTTCAATCTCCCCCAAAAACACCCCGGTTTTTAGCAGGCCATATAATGGGTTCCGCTACGGCTCGTCGACGTAAATCCCGTAGAGAAGCTCTTCGGCAAAAGTGAATCAAATGCACCCAGCAGAGGGGGCGAGGCCGCTTATAACCCTTTTCGCTTGATTCCCGAGCCGGAATTCGCCCAAGCTCTCACGGGTCTTTTGTGGTCGACAGCAGTGGGACTTGGGCTGCTTATGGATTGAGCAGGCTGCTTACTTCCACGGGTTCCCCTCCACCGTTGCATTCCGCTCATCGACGACGATCCGTTCCGGGCGGGGGCCGGCGTAGACCCAGAGCATTTCCATGGTGCTGCTGGAGTCGTTGATGAAGTAGTGGACCCGGCCGCGGGGCTGCAGGGCGGTGGCGCAATCTTGCATCGAGTAGCGGCGGCCTTCCACGTTGCAGGTCGCCCGGCCGCTGATGATGCAGATCGATTCGTCGAAGTCGTGATAATGGGCCGGCAACCGGCCGCCGGGATGGAACAGCCCGTAGCCTCCGCTCATCTCGATGCCGGGGATCAATTCCTCATTGAAGTAGTCGATGAACTCGGTGTTCGGTCCGGCTGCCCCCCGCTCGGCGGTGGCGAAACGGTTGATCCGCTCGCCGCCGGGGACACCCGGCTGATTGGCGGGCATCGTTCGCCGCGAAAAGAACTTATCCACCAACGTGCGGCTGGGGGATTCTGTCGGCATGGCGATGTGGAAAACGGCGGACTCGGTGGTCGATGCGTTGCGTGCCTGATGTGCGAGCCCAGGCGGAATGACCACGTTGTCCATTTTCTGGAGGGAGTAGCTGCGGCCTTCCACCTCTAGAACCGCGGAACCGAAAAGGAGCGTGATGGATTCACTGAAGGTATGCATGTGGTAAGGGAGCGTCGCGCCGGGAGCGAACGTGACAAGCCCGGTCGTGAGCTTGCGAGCTTGGTTGTGGCTGCCGACGAGGCACTCGAAGACCACACCGCGAGCAATTTCGATCTTCGCCCCACCTCCGGCTGACGACATGATCTCAGGCCGGTCTGGTCGCATCGATTCCGGCGGCCGAGCCTGCGGAATAGCTGGACTGGGAGCCTTTTCGAGGGTCGGAGCAAACGACGCCTGCACCGGCCGGTCCCTGCCTACGACGGCGAGCGAGGATTTGAGTGTGCGAAAAAGAAGGCCGGCATCAAGTCCCAGGCCAATCATTTTGAAGCCCTGCTTCTGCCGCTCGAGCAGGTTCTCGTTGTTCGTGGCAATCAGACCGCAATTTTTGCCAGCACCGCGAATCGTGTCCTTGCATTTCAGAATCTGCTCGGCAACTCCTGGCCCTTCCCATTGCCCCCTGTATCCCGCGGTCGAGGAGAAATCCGCAGGACCGAAGTAGAACAATTCGACTCCTTCGACCGCGACCATCTGCGAAACTTGCTTTGCCGCGCGGACCGTCTCAATGATCGGCACCACCAAGACATGCTCATTGGCCTCGGAAGTATGCTCCACCATGCACTGCCCCCAACAGGTCGCCCGCTCTCCCCCAATGCCGCGGAGCCCTTCCTCCGGATAACGAGCAAAAGCGACGGCTTGTTTGAGTTGCTCCACGGTTTCCACCCAGGGAACGACAATGCCGTCAGCACCGATGTCGAGCGCTCGCTTGATGAGTCCGCTGTTGAGTTCCGCAATCCTGACGAGTGCGACCGTTTCGCTCCGAGCCGTCGCCCTCAAGTGTTCGACAATCTCCTTCCAGTCGAGATGCCCATGCTCGGCATCGATCACTACCCAGTCCATTCCAAGGGCAACCGCCATCTCCGTGATGCTCGGCGACTCCAGCGTGACCCAGAGGCCGAACACCGGCTTGTCGGCGGCGAGTTTGCGGCGAAGGGCTTGAATGGCGGCTGTCTTCATAAGGCTCTCGATTGGTGCGGACTTGGGAAGCATCGATTATCATTGGCGTAAGGGATTCCCACAATGCGAATCTTTGCACCGGGGTCGGGAGTCTTTGGCGTCAACAACATATCAACATGCAAAAATCCATGCCGCCAAAGACTTCCGCCCCCCTGACGCCGCGCCTCCTACTCGCGATGATTTGTTTTATGGCCGCGCCGGCCGTTTGCCGCGCCGACGAAGGGACCGACTTCTTCGAAAAAAAGATCCGCCCCCTGCTGGTGACGCACTGTTACGAATGCCACTCCGCCGAGTCGAAGAAACTTGGCGGAAATCTGCTGCTCGACCATAAAGATGGGTGGGTGAAGGGGGGCGATACCAGTCCCGCGATTGAGCCCGGTCAGCCGGAAAAGAGCCTTCTCCTCACCGCAGTCAAATACGAAGACGACGGCCTGAAAATGCCCCCCAAAGGGAAACTCCCCGCGGCGGCGATTGCCGACCTGGAAGCCTGGATCAAGATGGGGGCACCCGATCCGCGACTCGAAAAACCGAAAACCAAGCTAGCCGCATCCTGGGAAGAAGTCTTCCGCAGCCGCAGCCAGTGGTGGAGCCTGCAACCGGTGAAGAAGCCAGCGGTGCCGACGCCGAAGAACGCAGCCTGGTCCCAGCATCCGGTGGACTGGTTCGTACTCGCGAAGCTTGAAGAAAATGGTCTCACCCCCGCGAAGCCGGCGGAACCACGAACACTCATTCGACGACTGTCGCTCGTTCTGACCGGGTTGCCTCCCACGCCGGAACAAGTCGCCTCGTTCGTCCAAGAACATGAGGTCGCGACCAAGAGCGAGAAACCCCAAGCGGCTGGCGAGAAGGTGATTGACAAGCTTGTCGATTCGCTGATGGCGTCCCCTCACTTTGGCGAACGCTGGGCGAGGCATTGGCAGGATGTGGTCCGGTTCTCCGAAACGCACGGCAACGAGTGGAACTATGAGGTCCATCATGCCTGGCGGTATCGGGACTATCTGATTCGGGCCTTTAACAACGACCTCCCCTACGACCAGTTCATCCGAGAGCACATCGCCGGCGACCTGCTGCCGCCGCGATGGAACAAGGAGGAGCAGATCAATGAGGCGGTCATCGGCACCGGGTTCTATCGGTTTGGCGAGGTCAATCACGACGACTGCATCAGCCTCCGGTCCATCGGGTATGACTTGCTCGATAACCAGATCGACACGCTGACTAAAGCCTTCCAGGCGACAACAGTGGCCTGTGCCCGCTGTCACGATCACAAGCTTGACGCCATCTCGACGCAGGACTACTACGCCCTGCTCGGCATCCTTCGCAGTTCGCGGTTGGTAAGCCACACGATTGACGCACCGGAGACCAATGAAGCGCTGACGCAGCAACTGGCCGCGCTCAAGACGGAGATTCGCAAGGAACTCGCCGCCGCTTGGTTGCAGGACGCCAAGGAACTCAGCCGCTATCTGCTGGCGGCACAGGCCAGGCGATTTAACCGCCCTGATGCGGCGGAGCTGGCCAAGGGACTTGATCCTCAGCGACTTGAAAAATGGGTCGCGGCTCTCGCCGTCGAAAAAGCTCCGCTGGAAGATGGACTTGAGCCGTGGCGGAGCCTGGCGGCGAGCGGCGCGGCGGACGGCGAGGCGTTCAAAGAGCAATGGCGGAAGCTCGTGGACAAGTACATGTTGGAAGACAAGCAGCGGACGGAATTTAACCAACAGGAGATTATCTCGTTTGTCGACTTTCGAAGCGGCGATGCACCGGGCTGGCAGGTCGGCGGACAAGCTCTTCGTCAAGGACCAGGAAAGAGCGGCGATTTCATGCTGCATGCGGACGGTGGCGTGCTGGTGAAGGCGATCTTGCCTGCGGGCTCGTTTAGCGGTGCGATTTCCGAAAAGCTCAACGGCACGCTTCGTTCTCCCGTCATTCCGCCGGGCAAGAAGAACATCAGCTTTCAGGTGATGGGGCAGCGGAGCAGCGCGGTGCGGCTGGTGTCGAATAGTTGCCAGCTTAATTACAAGAATTACCGGGCGATGATTTCGGCAAACCCGTTCCCCCAACTGGAATGGATCACGTTTCAGCCGCCGGAGGATCGGGAGAGCTTGCGGACGTATGCCGAGCTGATGACGATGCTCGACAACCCCAAGTTTCCGGATCAATTGGCGGCCCTCGGCGGCGACAAGGACAACTATCGCCTGCCGTGGGAGAAGGCGGCGGAGAATCCGCGAAGTTGGTTTGGCGTCACTCGCGTGGTGCTGCATGACGGCGAGGTGCCGAAGGCGGAACTGAGTCACCTGCGTCCACTGCTGGCGGCGAATGAGCCGGCGTCGCTCTCGGAAGGGGCGGAAATCTATGCGAAGGTTGCCGAGACAGCTCTGAAGAACTGGAGCGAAGACAAAGCGACCGACGACGACGTTCGCTGGCTCGACATGCTCCTTCGCCGCGAGCTTGTCCGTAATCAAACGGCCCTTTCGCCGCGAATGGAAGAGCTGACCAAGCAGTATCGGCAGGTCGAAGGCCAACTCGCCGTCCCTCGCATTGCCGCCGGCATTGCCGAGAGCGGCTCGCCCTACAATCAGCCGGTGTTTGTCCGTGGCGACTGCGAGCGAATGGGAGAAGCGGCACCCCGGCGGTATTTGGAAGTGCTGGCCAAATCGACGATGCCGTTTCAGACCGCCGGCAGCGGACGGCTGGAACTGGCCGAGCGGATTGC
>CAYUJE010000321.1:0-7135 GCA_964444865.1 uncultured Pirellulaceae bacterium
GCGGGGATCTTCTTCTTGGAAGAAGATTCTAGTTCTGGTTGCACATGCAATGCAGATGCATTGCAGCGCCCACTCGGCGACTGCTGTCCTGACTTGGTGTTACGGCGAGCGACCGCGCGCCGCGACGTGCCCTCGGAACGATCGGCCCAGCGCGCGGAGGCGGCAGCCACCCGCGACTCGTACCGGGCCACCTGACGCTCATACAGGGAGGCCAGCCACTCCCAGCGGAGCCGTCCCTCGCCGTCCGGAGCGAAGTAGCGACGGATCAGGGCGACCTGTTCGGCCTCGCCGCCGAGGAGTCGGGTGAGGATCTTGTCATCATCCGGCAGGGTGCCCGGCGCCTCGCCGCGGTGCCCGGCGGCCCAGGAGACCCGGACGGCCCGCATCAGGGCGCCCTCCTCGGCGCAGGACAGGAACGCGGTCAAGTGCGCCCACTCGTCCAGGTTGATCGGGATGATGTGCAGGTTGACGCTCTGCGGCGTCTCGGTCTCGGTCGTCATTCAGGCCACCCGCTCCACGGCGGACGTGAGGTCCCAGTTCTGTTGATAGAGGGCGTCGACCACGACGGCGCGCCCGTCCCGCTGCCACTTCACCGGCCGGCCCGCGTCGTTGTAGGCGACGGTCGGCTCGAACACCTTGCCCAGCGCGAGCAGCCGGTTCACGATGCCGCAGACGGTCTGCAGCTTGATCCCGGCCCGGTCAGCGATCTCCTGCCGCGTGCGCCCGCGCTTCCAGTTCCCGGTGATCTCGTTGTAGACCACCAGCGTCTTGCCCTTCATGGCGGGGCTCTTCATCACCCGCGCATGGCTCTCGAGCTGCGTGAGGGTGACGCGCCGCTTCCGCGCCGGCACAGCCTCGATCGCCCGGCGCTCGACCACGGCGACGACCTGACCACCGCCGAAGAGGTCGGCCTGCTGCACCTGAAACATCCGGGGCTTGGTCATACAGGTTCCCCACCCGTCGGGCGCCTCGGCCGACTGATCGCTTCATCCGCAGCGCAGGACAACCGCGCTGCCGTTGACAGCGTGTGCTGCGACTTCAGCTCGACGCTCAGTGCGCGATCCAGTGCCTGCCAGTTGACGTCGGCTCCCGCTTGCCTTTCGGCCACAGAGCTACAGGAGCGCAGCAGGTCATTGGAGCGGACCAGCGCTTGCTGCAGCTCCCTGACCTGCGCCTGAAGGCGGAGGATTTCGTTGTTCTGCCACTCGAGCAACGAGTCATCGACACGGCGCTGACGCTCAGCATCCGACTCAACACGATTTGCCCTCTCGACCAGTCGATCGAGGGCTTGCTTCTCTACGTACACCATCTCGAAGGGCTCGCTCATGCGGACCTCGCCAGATTGTCGATGACGCGCGCCTGCCGGCGCTGCTCGCGCATGCGGCGCCGATCGAGCCAGCGCTTCACGCGGGCCTTGATCTCGCGTCGCAGGTTCGGGTGTCGCTCCTGCAGCTCGTCCATGCGCAGCGTCCAGTCGACCTCGAGGCGCCGGTCCCCAGGCGGGACGGGGGCACCATGCGCGAGCCACGCCATGAACTGCGTGGCCTCGACCGCGGTCGGGAACGTGAGGTTTTCATCGAGACAGCGGCCCGATGCGATGTGACTCACGCGCCAGTGCGTCTCGCGCTGGAACTGTCGGTGCAGCACGAGGCCCGGGAGGTCGCGTGTCAGGTGCCAGCCGCGCACCGGTTGCCGGCCGTGCTCCGTGGTCTCGATGAGGAGCGTGATCTCGTCGACCTCTCCGGACGGACCCCCAGGAAGCGCGGGACTGGGGGATGTCGGCACCGTCGCGAGGGGGTCGCGCGTTCTGCCGCCGTCGGAGATGTGTTGTGGGGTCGTCATGAGGCACGCTCCGCAATCGCGCGATCGAGGTAGATGCGCGCGTTCTGGAGGTTCTCCAGCTCGTCACCGTCCTTGGATTCGAGCAGGAACCGCGCGGCGGAGCCGACGAGGTAGTCGAGCTTGAAGGCGGTGATCACACCGATCGCATCGAGACCCGCCTCGGTCTCCGGCTCGAGCGGCGTCTCGGGCTCAGGGCGGGCGCTGCTCTTCTTCGTGGTGGCCTCGCCCCGACACTCCGTACAGCGCGCAGGAAACCGGCCCTTTCCGGGGTTGGTGCGGATCATCTCGCCGCCGCATCCCGGGCACGGGCGGATGTCGCGTTCGCTGACGCGCGCGCTCATCGGGTCACCTTTCTATTGTTGGTCATAGGCGGGCCACGCGGTCTTCACCGCGGTGTAGGTCCATCAGCTCGCGACAGCGCTCCATCGTGAGCCCTGAGTCCCGGAGCAGCTGCTCACGGAACCAGAAGGGCGCGGCCGGGTTCGGTGGCTCGATGTCGCCCGCGTACAGCGTGCGCACGATCGCCCACTCCAATTGCTCGATGCGCTCGGCTACCGAGACGACCGGCTCCGGGGAAGCCTCTCCACCACCAATCGAGCCGTCCAAGTTCCGCCACAGGAACTGGCCCCGTGTCACTGGCACACTGGCGTCGCTCATGCGCCCCTCCACGTCACCACGACGAGACCGAACGGCGGGCGGTCGCCTTTCTTCGGGAGCGCGGCTCCCTCCGGCCGGCCGAAGCGGATCCGGCCCGACAGGAACCGCGTGGTCAGCTCACGCACACCAGGCGGTGCGAGTCGGATCTCGTCGAGATCGGCGTCCCGCCAGGGCTCGATGTACTCCTGCCACCACGTCTGTTCGGTGCGGTTGGCCGGGAGCAGCATGCACACCAGCTCGCAGCCCATCGCCATCTCCTCGGTCGCCTTCTTGACCCACGCGCCGATGTCCGAGTAGGGCGGGTTGCACCAGACGCGCTCCCCCCGCCAGGACTGTGCGAGGCCGTCCGTCTCGCGCGTGAAGTGACGTGGAACCTTCCAGTTCGCGGCGCTCGCGGCCACGTCGACCGTGAAGCTGTGATCGGAGTGCAGGGGCAGCCACACCGAGTCCGGCGTGCGCCGGTCATCGATCGAGTCATCGACGCCGAGCCGGGCGACCTGCTGCGGGTGGTTCCGGGACTTCACGCCGACGAGGGTCATCCGATCACCCAAGCGCGTCCGAGGTGGCGATCGAAGCCCATGGCGACACCCATGGGGCGCGTGAGCGGTGGGTGACGAAGTGGGGGACTTTCTGAGGGTATGGCGTGCGATTCAGCGGGTTTCCCCGGGTCTCCAGCGGGATTCCCTCTATGGATTACGGCTGACTCTGGATCAGAAGAGTCCTGGTTCGAGCCCAGGAGGGGCAACTCACCACCCGGCACGACGTTATCGTGCCCCGCGCGCCGACTCCCGGCGCCCTCGGTGGGGGACGAAATGGGGGACAGTGTCATGTCTCGGCCTCGGCGGATGTCCCTGGTTGGATCGCCACTGTCCCGAGATCCCGCTTCAGCGTGGTCAGCTCCTTGGCGGCGACCACCATGTCCAACTCGGTCCGCAGACTGACGTTGATCTGAGCGGCCAGCTTCGCGACCTGCCCGGCGGTCTCCGGGCTCATCTTCCCTTCGACCAAGGACTCCATGGCATCGGCCAGAAATCCGCGGAGCTCCGCGGTGTTGCGGATACGTCTCGCCATAGAAGTCCCTCATGGGTTGTTTGCCGCCCGCCACTCGTTCGCAGGCGATGCGGAGAACGTCCGCCAGATAGGCCAGACGACAGATCTCTCTGATTCGCGCGAGCCACGGGGCACAGTTGTCGCACAGCCGTCTCGGCCCTGCATAGAATGAGCACGCCCCCTTCACCCCAGTTGCCGCCCGCCACGCGCGCCACGAGGGGACCGCGCGAGAAACTGTCCGCCCGGCCTGGCCGCATCGCTCGCACACGCCCGTGACGCTCATCTGACCATCCGCAGGGCGGCGGTTGGGGTGGGGGTCAGGCCGGTATAGGCGCGGAGCCGCGCCGCGTCGTCGGCCAGGAAGGCCGCGACCTCGCGCGCCTCGTACAGGTCAGTCACGTCCTGAGTGCCGTGGCCCATGTAAAGCCGGCGCCGGGTGCGCGGGATGGCGGCGTCCTCCATCCAGTTGGAGTAGGTGCGCCGCAGGTCATACGCGACGATCATCGGGCAGCGCACGCGCAGCTTGTCCTCGAACGTGCGGCGGTGCATCGAGGGCACGGTCGGCACCCGCACGAGTGGCACGTCACGCACCCGGCCTTTGCGCTTCGTGCCGGCGATGTGGACCCGGTCGCTCCGCGTCTCCCACTCGCCCCAGTACTCCTTCTGGCCCATGCCGGTGGTCACCATGCTCCAGACCATCGCATCGAGGTCGTCCGTTTCCGGGTGAGGGAAGAACGAACGCACCTCGGCCACGCTGAGCGGGCGCGCCTTCCGCTGAGGAGTCACCTTCCGGACCTCGACCGCTGAGACGGCCATCCAAAGCGGGTGATGCCGCTTGAGGGTGTCGCGCACAAAGGCGAGCGCCGCGGCGCGCGCGAGGTTGAAGGTCCGGGGATGGGTGACGCCCACGGTCTCCCGGAGCGTCTCGAGGATCTGCGGGAGGTCGGCCACGGTCCCAGGCACCGACGCCAGGACTTTCCGCGAGGCGCCGAGGGACCGATGGTGGTCGTCGCTCACGTCGAGCGGGACCCGGAGCGCATCGTGCCAGTCGCCGAACGCCGCCTTGAGAGGGCGCGAGGTCGCACCGATCGGCAGCTTATCGAGCCCGCGCCGCAGGTACGCGTCGAGCACCTCGAGCGGGCGGAGCTCGCCGTCGCGGATCGCCCGGAGAATGTCCAGGCGACCGTCCTCATAGAGGGCCGTCAGCATGCGGTCGATCTTCCGCTTGACGACGGGCACGGTCGTCCCGGTGCGCCGCTTGATCCGGCCCACGCCCGCGAACACGCGATCGATGCCGAGGGTGTCTGGCGTCATGCGGCGTGCTCCGCGCTCTCTTCGAGGTACCGAATGACCTGCCCCCAGATGAAGCGACGCGCGCGCTTCTTCCCCTGCCCGCAGTAGACGGTCGGGAGGTTCATGCGATCGACGGTTGCAACGCTCAGCTGCAGCCGCTCAGCCAGCTGCGACGGTGTCAGCACGTCGTCCGGCGCCCAGGGGCGCAGTTCGGTCACAGTGGTCACGCGGTCACCTTCGCGAACGTGATCGCCCACACCCACGGGTTAGCGTCCCAGCCGTGGCCGCGCTTTGCGTTGATCGAGTTCCACAGCCGACGGAAGTTGTCGCGGGCGAACGAACCACTCCCATAGCCCACCTCGCGCGGGTCCTCACGGTCCCCGTCGTCAACATCACGCCGAGAGAAGCACTGCACGGAGGCCCAGTCCAGCCCCTCGGCCCGCGCGTCCTCCTCACTGATCTCCTGCAGTCGCTGCACGCGGACGTTGGTGACTTCCAGCGTGATCCGCGATGCCCAGCGCGGCATGTGGATTGAGGGACGCCAGCGACCGCCCCACCGGTCGAGCCCGAACGTCGCCCCGCGCCAATGCTCGTCGCGCAGCACGTGGAACTCACGGTCGGCAATCCCGCCGTGTCGATTCCAGACCTTCCCCCCAGCGCTGTCGCCTATCCAAGCGCCGCACTCGCCGTCAGCGCGATAGGCGACAAGGTGCTTCTGCGCCGAAGCCCACGTCTCGCGCCCCCACAGCCGGTCGCCGGGTACGCCGAAAGGGCACAGCTTGAGTAGTGCGGCCAATCGCAAATCCTGCCAGCAGCCTGACCCAGCCCCGCGCGCCCCGCCACGCCGTGTGCCCCTGAAGTGATAGTCGTAGGCCTTCGTGCCACTGTGTCCGAAAGTGCCCGTGCGCCCGAGTGTCACCACGCGCCGCGTCTGCGTCTTGGAGCCGTCGCGGATCGCGCGAACCATCGGCCCGCTGAACAGGATAGGACGCTCCTTCACGCGGCACCTCCGCTCGCGATCCGGAGGTCAGCGGCCATGGTATCCAGCACCGCGCCCAGCCGGCGGCGCGCCATCCGTACACCCTCGGTGTGCGTGGCCACGTTCCCCTCCTCGCCCCGCGCACTCGCTTTCCCCATCTCAAACGCGGCTTCCTGCAGGGTGTCCATCAGCTGCTCGTTGGAGCGGCGGTAGGCGTCGAGTGCGGAGACCCGGCCCGTGATGATCGCATCGAGGATCCGGAAGTCGCCGCGGTGGTGACGGTCGGTCAGCCACGCCTCGACCAGCCGCGCCTCGGCCTTGCTGCGGGTGCCCAGGGACCGGATGTAGCGGCGCCCCTCGCGGTCGTGCACGCGGGCCTTGTAGGTCTTGCCACCCTTCGAGAGGAACGGGCTCACTTGGCCCTCCGGTCGACGAACCGCTGCACGTCCTCGGGACGATAGCGCACCAGCTTGTTGCTGATCTTCACGCGCCGGATGTTGAGAGAGCGCACCGTGCGCGTCGAGACGCCCAGGAGTTTGGCGACCTGCTGCTGAGTCAGAAGAGGCGCGTTCACTCGGCGAAATCCTCGTCATCCAACTCGATAAAACCGTCGATCGGATGGTCCTTCCCGCAGGTGGCGCAAAGCGTGACGTCGTCCGAAGTCCTCAGGCGCTCATCCTCTTCGTGGAGCGGGACGCGGCACCCCTCACACCACGCGACAACCTCAACGTCGAGAGCGTTGTCCCACGTGGCATCCTCGTAGTAGCCCTTTGGGATGATCTGATCCAGCTCCTCACGAGAGTCACACTCTACGGTGCGCATGATAGTGCGGCGCAACTCAACGGTGAATCTTTTCTGTGGCTGTGGGCCCTTCTCTCGGGGCTGTGCGTTCCTCTTCACGCGGCACCTCCGCTCGCGATCGCGAGGTCTGCGGCCATGGCCTCCATCACCGCGGCCAGGCGCCGTCGGGCGAGGGTGATGCGGTCGGTGTCGACGGCCGCGGTCGCCTCCTGCAAGTCGTCCATCAGCTGCTGGAACATCTCCCGGTCCACCTTCGGCACGTCCCGCAGGAGCCGAGCCGTCAGGGCCTCTGCGTCCGGTGCAAGAACGCGCCCCCGCACCGAGACATAGGACTCGCCTCGCACCCTCACACTGACAACCGTGTCCTTGCCAGCCTCCTCGAGGTGGACCTCGGAGACCAGGTGCGCACGCGCGTTGTAGTCCTCGGTGCCGTGATCGTCAGGTACGAAGACCCGCTGCTGCACGGGGAGGCGGAGACCGGTCAGGAGCTTCATCGGGTGCCCCGGCGCACGC
>CAYUJE010000322.1:0-1914 GCA_964444865.1 uncultured Pirellulaceae bacterium
ACAAATCACTTGGCGGATGGCCGGTAGCGAACGATAATTACAGGAGACGACGTCCGCAGCTATCACGGGAGCTTTATGAACGACCGCAATCGAGCCCTCAAAGTCCTCAAGGAAGCGAAGGAAACGCTGGCAAATCGACTTACGGAAATGATGCTGGAGCAGGAGGAGGACATCCTCGCGGATGCTCGTGGCGATTCGTACATGAATGAGATCGAATCGCTCTACGAGCAGGTCGGTCTCAAGCTATCCCATGTGAACTCCATGCTCTCCAACCTGCCGGTGGAGGCTCCCCCGACGCAAGTGGAATCGGCGGCGGCTCAGCATGGGGCGGACGATACCTTCACCGTGGCGACGGATCCCTCCCCCAGTGCCGATGCCGTCGTGGCCGATACCACGCTGTCCTTGGCTGGACCAATGTTTCTCCATACTCCGGCCCTCCCCGCTCCCAAAGTGGAAAGGGCCAGGCAAACAGCCGTCGGTCGCCCAAAACCTGTGCCGGTTTCGTTCCAACTCTTCGCGGCGCAGATTCAGGCCGGAGATTTGAAAGGGGCCGGCAAGACGCTGGGAGTGTTGTTTGATCTCAAGCCCCGTCGGGCGCTCGCCTGCGCCACGCTGTTCGACGAACGGCTGCGGAGTGATGGGGAGTTTTTGCGAAAGGCGAGCCAGCTTCGCAATGAGTTGCATGCTGGCAGCTATCATGCCGCGCTCGTCCTCCTGGTGGAGTGCTTCGGCCTGACCAGCGACGAAGCCGCCGGCGTGCTGGCGTCGCTCCGCCGCCGCTTGGGCGTGTCGGAATGATCGCACCCTTCCACTTTCCAGCCGGCGGAGCGTAAGATTAGGCGAGGTGAACTCCCTTCTTACCCTTACTCTTAATCTTAATCCTCGGCGCGGCGACATGGGCGCAGCGGTATCGGCGGAAGGTGAGTAAGAGTAAGAGTAAGAGTAAGAGTAAGAGTAAGAGTAAGAGCAAGAGCAAAACTAAGAACGAGTGCAATGGGCTACAGCGACCGCGACTACTACCGCGAGGACACCACCGGTGATTCCATGGGAATCCCCGGTCAGTCGATGGTGGTGCGGCTGATTGTGATCAATGTGGTCATGTTTTTGGCGGACTGGATTACTGCCAGCGCCGGCAAACACTGGCTCTTCAATGCCCTGGCGGTGCACGGCGACACGGTCGCCAATCCGCTGCACTGGTATCAGTTTCTCACCGCAGGTTTCATGCACAGCCATGAAGGGCTGTGGCACATCTTTGGCAATATGATTGCCCTGTATTGCTTCGGCAAACCGCTCGAAGACCGGCTGGGGGGGAAAGAGATGCTGCGGCTGTATCTCTTTGCGATCGTGCTGGGCAATTTGGTTTGGGGATTGCGGCAGTATTTTCTGGCGGGGGAATTTGGACCCGCCAATGCGCAACATTGGGCGACACTCTTTGGCCCGGCCGCCGGCCTCACTGCGCTCGCGCTCCTCCATTGTTTGTATTATCCGAGTGCCAAAATCAACATGATGTTCATTATCCCCACGCCGGCCTGGATTGTGGCTATTATTTTCCTGGCCATCGACTTCAGCGGAGTGATGTCGCAGCACCCGAAGAACGAATCTCTCAAATTTGCCGGGCTCGATACCTACGCCGTCGGCGGTCTGTTCACACTGGCCTATTGGCATTTCCGCTGGAACTTCGGCCGGCTGCCGGGCTTGCGGGGAATAGCCAAGTTGTGGACCGGGTTCACGAGCCTCCTCTCTCCCAAGCCAAACATTCGCGTCCATGAGCCGGAGCAGGAATACGAGGACCTGGAAGAAGAAGCCGACCGCCTGCTCGCCAAAGTCAGCCAGCAGGGAGAATCCAGCCTGACTGCCAAGGAACGCAAAACGCTGGAAGAATACAGCCGCTGGATGCGGCAGAAGCGGCGGTAG
>CAYUJE010000322.1:2014-7128 GCA_964444865.1 uncultured Pirellulaceae bacterium
GCCGCTCCTCCCGAGGAGATTCCCGGCAAGCGAGTTCCGCGCAAACTTCCCACGCAGGTCAGCTATCCGCCGGAACTGCCGGATGGAAAGACCTTCGTCACTGCCACCTCCGAAATGTTTTTGGAGCAGCCAGCCACACTGCTGGCGGGTGTGACAGTGGCGAAGACGCCGCCGACGGTCGATTTTATGTACTACCCCGGGCAGACCTATGAAGGGAAACCCTGGTCGAACTGGGGAGACAGTTCCTTCGCAGCCGGCAAGTACTATTCGGCCATTGGCGATCATCTCGCCCCGCAGGGAAACGCCTTTGCGTTCGAATACGACCCGGCCAAGAAGTCCCTGCGGCAAGTTGCCGACGTGCGAAAAACCATCAACCTGCCGCCCGGGCATTACACGCCGGGAAAAATCCACAGTCATACCGAACTCGGGAGTGACGGCTGGTTGTACTTTTCCACGCATCGTGGCTCGACGAGAGTCACCACCGACGCCAACCACTATCTGGGGGACTGGATTCTGCGGGCCAATCCCAAAACGGGGGAAACGGAAGTCGTGGCTCACGGCCCCGTTCCCAAGCACTGCATCCCCAACGGGCTGCTCGATCCAGAGCGGCTGATTTTCTATGGCGGCACGGCACCCGGAGTGGGAGGTGAGAACGAGGGAATCATGTTCTTCGCCTACGACCTCAAGCAAAAGAAGGTCCTGTATTCCGGCCCTGATGGTCCTGGCCGGGCGATGATTCTGGCCAAATCGACCGGCCGCGTGTATTACACACCGGCAGTCACCAGTTCCCCCCTGATGCGGTTTGATCCCGCCAGCGGAAAACCTCCCGAAAAGTTGCCGGGCGAAATCGGCATCCGGGCCGCGACGGACGAGACGCCGCAAAACATCGTCTATACCGTCTCGCAAGGGCGGAAGGGAAACGAATCCACGATTTACGCCTTCGATACCAAGACCGAGAAAATCACTCCGCTCGGCCCCGCCGCTGTCGGCGTGAACGAGTATGTCGCTTCGCTCAAAGTCGACCCCACCGGCCGCTATCTGTATTACGTTCCCGGCGCACACGGCGGCAGCGATGCCGATAACTCCGCGGTCGTGCAGTTCGATACGCAAACGAAGAAGCGGAAAGTCATCGCCTTCCTCAAACCCTACTTCGAGCACCACCTCGCCTGCATTCCCCGCGGAACCTACGGCATCGCCTTGGGTGACCAGGGGGACGCCCTCTACATCACCTGGAACGTCTCCCGCGGCACCAAGAACTGGGACTGCTGCGGGTTGGCGGTGGTGCATATCCCCAAGGAAGAGCGGCTGTAGCAAAGGGGATCGCGACTCGTATCTACGGCTTTCCCGCTTCCAGCCACGCAAACGGAAACCGGGCTAGCGTGATTTCCTCGTAGGGGCTCTTCTGGCCTCGCTCATAGAGGCACCCGATGCTCTTATCCGGCAGCACCGTGAGGCAGGAGTACGCAGCCGGGCCGGCGTGCAGCAGCCGAGCCGCGGGCCACGATGTGCCGCCATCGCGACTGAGTCGGACGGTCATTTTCTCGCGGCGCGTGCTGGCGGGGTTGGAGAAGAGCAGCAGCGGTTCGTCGCCGGGATAGCGAAGCAGACTGGCCTGGCAGACGGGCTCGATGAGGGTTTTGTCCTCCACCGGTTTGGAGAAAGTGAGCCCCCCATCGGCGCTTTTGGCAATCAGCCGAAGTTTGTTGGCTTCGTAGGTCCGCATGTTCAGAACCAGCGTGCCGTCGGGCAATTCGGCGATTTGCGATTCGTTGCAGTTCGGCCCCACGACGCCTCCCAGTTTCCAGGTTGCTCCCTGGTCGTCGCTGTAAATGACGTGCGACTGCCGGGCTTTGCTGCCGAGCACTTTGTTATCGCAGGGAATCACCAGCCGGCCGGATTTCGTCTGAATGCCGACCCCAGGCCCCGTGGCATACCAGGTCCAGTCCGGCTGTTTGAGCCCCTTGGTGATTTCCACCGGCTTGTCCCACGTTAGGCCGTCGTCGCTGCTTTTGGAAATCCAGACGGTGCGAGAGCCCTTGCCTTTGCCATCGACAATGGCCGACTCCTTGTCCTCTCCCAGGTTATGCGTCAGCAGCAGCCAGATGATGCCACTCTTGCGTTCCACCACCGGGCAAGGATTGCCGCAGGTGTTCGCCCCGTCATCCCACACCACCTGCATCGGCAGCCACGATTTGCCGCCGTCGGTGCTGCGGCGCAGGACCAGATCGATATCCCCCGCGTCGCTCGTCCCTTTCTTTCGCCCCTCGCAAAACGCCAGCAGCGTCCCCTTGGCCGACACGATGAGCGAGGGAATGCGGTAGGTGTGATACCCACCTTCTCCCGCCACATACACCGGCCCATGCACCAAGGGCTCTTCGGCCGTTACTACGCCACTGGAAAATGCGGCCAGAAAGGGAAGAACCAGGAGGAGCGAGCGGTCCATATTCTCTCTCCGTGAATGGAGCGGCGAGCGGCCTGCGTAAGCTGGCCGGTCACTTAGACTTGGCGGAAGGTTCTTTCCGGGTTGCGAACACACCGGCCAGCTTACGCAGGCCGCTCGCCGGTGAGAACTACTGCACCTTCTTCTCCGGCTCCGCCGTGGGAACGACTGCCTTGTCGGCAACTTTCTCCGTGGCAGGAGTGGGAGAGAGCTTGCCGGAAATCAGGTCGGCCAGCACACTCTTCACCGTGGAGGCGGGAATCGCGTAGCTTTCCACGCGGCCGGCGCGGGCGATGTTGATGCCGATCACCTTGCCGTCGAGGTCCACAATCGGGCCGCCGCACTCGAACGGACGCAGCACGGTATCGTGCTGAATGGCCAAGGGAAAGCCAGCCCGGCGGTCGCTCAGCGCGCCCCCCAAGCTGTTTTGAAATTCAGCCCGGTCGGGAACGCCTTGGCCGCTATGGGCCAATTGCGACATGCTCATCAGCGTCACTTTGATGTTTAGTTCCTCGCTGCCCCGCTGCACAATCAACTCCACCATCTCTCCAGGCTGATAGCCGTGAATTGTATCCACAAGCTCCTTGCGTCCCTTCACTTCTTTGCCGTTCACTTTCTGGATGACATCCTTGGCAAGCAGCCCCGCCTTCTCGGCGGCACTGCCGCGGCTGACGGAGGCGATGCGGGCCACGGTTTCGTCCTCGTCCGGCATCACACCCATATATCCAGCGGGCGCGGCGATTTTTCGGGCCATCACGCTCACCACGCCAATGGCCACGGGATCCTTGTGCAAACCAGGGGTCGCCAACCAACTGCCGACGGGAAGTGCATCGACTTCGCTCCAGGTGACAACAGGCAATTCCTTGGCATCCACCTTCAGCATGGCCAGGTCCATCCCCGGCTCACGACCGACGAGCTGGGCTTCCAGCTTGCGGCCATCTTGTAATTGACATTCAATCTTCCCTTTGATTTCACTTGCTTTGGTGAGAATGAATCCGTTCGCATCCACGATGGTCCCCATGGCGGCCTTTTGGCCGTCGCAGAAAACTTGCACGGTGCTCTTGGAAGACTGACTGACGACATCGCGGAACGCCGCCAGCACGCGATTGTGCGAACGGTCCGCCTGAGCGAACGCAATGCCGGCACAGGAGAAGATTGCGGCACACAGAGCAAGCACCAAACCCAGTCGTGTTTTCTTCACAGCCATCGCTCCTTTGTACTGTCGTTCGTAGTAACCCGTTTCAGCGGGTTAGGACAAATTCTAACCAATCCGGCAGCCGTTTAGCCACCTCGTTTGCCCAGCTTGACCTTGATTTCCATCTCCTGGTCGCCGCGCTTGATCTTCAGCCGCAGCTCGTCGCCAGGCTGATGTTCGTTGATGATTTCCTTGAAAGCCGCAAAGTCCGCGATGGCCATGCCGTTCGCTTCAAGCACCAGATCGCCCGCCAGGATTCCCGCCTTCGCAGCCGGCGAGTCCTTGAAGACCTCGCCAATCTTGGCTTCCTTGACGGCCGCATCACCCCGAATGCCGATTACCGGGTCGTTCCCCGGCAGATGGCCCCAAGCGTCCCCTTTCACCATCCGGTCCCAGGTCTCTTTGAAGGTATTGACCGGCACATGCATATTGGCATTGATGGGCCCGGCGATGCGACTGTTGATGCCAATCACCTTGCCATCAAAGTCAAACAGCGGACCGCCGGAGTCGCCCCCCACCAAGGTGCAGTCGGTGGTAATCGTATGGTTGTCAGCGAGCAACACCCGTCCCAAACGCAGAACCGGTTGGCGATCGGACTGATATCCGCCGGGATGCCCCGTCGCCAGGCACCACTGACCATCCTTCAGAATGTCGGAGAGCCCCATTTCGACGGACGGGAAATCGTTCCCTTCGGTGATCTTCATCAGCCCCGCATCAATGGTCCGATTCAGACCTAGAGTTCGGCCCTTCAGCATCTTGCCGTCGGACATGATGAAAATCACATCCCGTCCCGGCTGGCCGGAGACATGCGCGGCCGTGAGGACGTAGCCGTCTTTGCTCACGATGACGCCGCTTCCCTGAGCCTGGCCAACCTGCACTCCGACCGTCGCCTTCATCAACTTCTCGGTGAGCTTCTGCACCCGCTCTTGCATCGCCTTCAAATCGGCGACGGAGTTGGGAGCGCCCCCCATCAGAATTTTGCTGAGACCCTCGGTAACAGTCTCCGCCATCGTCGCGGGGGCCGCGGCTGGCGGGGGAGTGGGAGGAGCAGGAGGCGTCTCCTCAGCCCGACCGAGGCGAAACCCGCCCCAGGCGAGACCCGCCATCAAGAGAAGGGAGCCAAACCGCCGCATCGTGACAGTCTTTCGCATCGCTTTACTCCGTGTGCTATCTTTACCGCCCTCTTCCCTGGGGAGAGGGCAGGTGTGGGTTTAGCAGTAACCCTTTAATCATACCCGATTCAAATTGGAAATGCCTCAGATTTGTGCTTTGT
Organism: uncultured Pirellulaceae bacterium; assembly: GCA_964444865.1. Classification (GTDB taxonomy): domain Bacteria; phylum Planctomycetota; class Planctomycetia; order Pirellulales; family Pirellulaceae; genus SXOA01. The sequence goes on from CAYUJE010000322.1 coordinate 6,923, forward strand.
TTTGGGAAACCGGCCTATTGAATCATTCATCGGCCATTTGGACCCCCCGAGCCGGCAATCTGCCCGCAGCCGGCAAACTTTTTGCCTTCCCTAGAGAATCATACGCAATTGACCTCTCTCGGGGTGATAGAGCTTACGGAGATGTTACATTTTTGGACCATCCGGGTTTTTCATGGGTACAGGCTTAAACCGCCGCAATGGAAGTA
>CAYUJE010000323.1:0-7126 GCA_964444865.1 uncultured Pirellulaceae bacterium
TGCTGCTTATTGCCGGAGTCCTATTACTGCTGATCGTGGTTGGTATTTTCCTGCCGTATCTGGGGTTGATCCAAGGACTCAGTTGAAGTCTTTCCCATCTCTTCCACACTCCGCCGGATCGATTCGCAGAAGGATTCCAGAGGCAGGTCATTGTCGTCGTTGCCAAAAGGATTCTCGATTTCCACGCCGATTTCCTCGATCCCCAGCAGCACGAAGGCGACGAAAAACGTTGCCGGGATTGTCCACCAGTCGTACTCTCGGACGAGCGCCAGCGGCAGTGAGTAGCAGTAGAGGAGAATGACCCGCCGCAGGTGAACCATGTACGCGAACGGCATGGGGGTCTTTTGAATGCGTTCGCAAGCGCCCACATAGTCAATCAAAAGCTGCACATTCTGATCGAGCGCGACAAAGAGGTACTCCGAGATCGCCTGGCGGTTTTTGGCTTCCACCAGGTTGCGAGTCATTTCCCGCGCCACGGCCAATGGGACATGGTCATGCGACAAAACTCTCTGAACATCGGCCGCGGCAAGACGGTCCCCATGATTTCCCAGATTTTTGGAACTGCCGCGAAGTTGGTGCATCACGGCATGGGGAAAGGCCATTGTCCACCCCAGCAGCCGGGACTGCACATCCGGAACGCTGGCCAGCAGCACGCTTGCCGAGCGGGCCAGATTGCGGCTTTCGTTGAGCATGCTCCCCCACATCCGCCGCCCCTCCCAAAAACGGTCGTAGGAGGAATTCGTGCGGAAAACAAGCAGCAGGCCAATCGCGGTTCCAATCAGGGCATGCACCGTCAGTGGAAGAAGCGGCAGCCGATCGGCCAGTTTCACGCCGTTGTGCCAGTATTCGTACCCGGCGGTCACGACCGCGGACCAGACTACCGCGGCCAGAATACGGCTGCTAATCTGTTTCAGCATGGACCCCTTGATATCGAAGAGGTGCGAACGCCAATCGTGGGGGTCGTATTCGATCATGGGGCTTTGCGCAGTTGATTGATTTGCCTGTCCCGTAGAGAATAGCGTCTCCATGACTTCCCTCAAATCGCCCCCCGGACCTCGCGGACATTGGCTGATCGGCTCGCTGCGCGATGTGAGCGCGGATCGCCTGGCGTTCTTTCGCCGCTGTTTTGAGGAATATGGCGACGCGGCTTCGTTTCGCATGGCCAATCGCCGCGGTATTCTGCTCAGCCACCCCGACGATATCGAGCAGGTGCTGGTGACCGAAAACCGCCGGTTCGGCAAAAACTTCGCCCTCCGTTTGATGCGGCCGCTGCTGGGCAACGGCCTGATCCTGGCCGAAGGGGACGCCTGGCTGCGCCAACGGCGGCTCATCCAGCCGGCATTTTCCAAACAGCAGATTGAAAGCTACGGCCCAGCCATGGTGGCCGCCACCCGCAGCTTTGTTTCCGGCTGGCAAAGCGGCGACGTGCGGAACATCCACTCCGAAATGATGCAGCTCACCATGGACATTGCCGGGCGGACGCTGCTCGGTGTTGATGCCACCGGCCAGTTTGGCGGCGTGCGCGAAAGCCTGGAAGGAGTGATGGAAGACTTCCTGGCCCGCTTCCGCAGGGCCATTCCCATCCCGTTCTGGCTCCCCACTCCCGGCAACCTGCGTCTGAGGCGGCACATTGCCCGGCTCCACGGCATTTTGCAAAAGTTAATTGAGCAGCGGCGGGCGAGCAGCAAACCTGGCGGAGACTTTCTTTCGCTTCTCATCCGCGCTCGCGACGAAGGAGACGGCAGCGGCCTTTCCGACAAGCAGCTTCGGGACGAAGTGATGACCATGTTCCTGGCTGGGCACGACACCACGGCCAACGCCATCTCTTGGACCTGGTGGCTGCTCGGTCAAAATCTGGAAATTCAAAAGCGGCTGCGCGAAGAAGTGGGTACGGCTCTCGCCGGCCGCGAAGCGACCGCTGCCGATGTCCCCCGGCTGCCGCTGTGCGAAAACATCCTTCGCGAGTCGATGCGGCTGTATCCGCCGGCCTATGTCGTCGGCCGCCGGGCGATCGAAGACTGCAGCATCGGCAATTACTCAATCCGCAAAGGAACCAACGTGCTGATGAGCAGCTGGGTGGTACATCGCGACCCCCGTTGGTATGACCGGCCCGACGAATTTGTGCCTGATCGCTGGGCCGATGGCCTGCTCTCGCGGATTCCCAAATACGCTTACTTCCCCTTCGGCGGCGGCCCGCGGGCCTGCATCGGTAACAACTTCGCCATGCTGGAAGGGGTTCTCGTCATCGCCACCATGGCTCAGCAATTCAAACTCTCCACGCTCACGCTCCCCCCCATCAAGCTCCTTCCCGCCATCACGCTTAAGCCGGGTCAGCCGCTAGAGATAAAAGTGGAGAAGCGGTAAAATCCACACTAGCCCGACGCGCTAGCGAGGGATTGGCGTATCGTCCCTCGTTCGCGCGTCGGGCTAGTGAAAACCCGGCACCGAGATTTGACGGCATTTTGTGAACATCCTCCTCAACGGCAATCCGCGTGAAGAGCCGACGGAACTGACGGTGGCAGAGCTTCTTGCGCGCCTCGAGATGCCTGCTCGCGGGATAGCCGTGGAGCTCAACCAGCAAATCGTCCCCAAGAGCCGCCACGCCGTGCAGAAGCTGCAAGACGGGGACCGGATTGAGATTGTTTCGCTTGTCGGTGGAGGATAGTGGCGAGCCGGAGGCGTTAGCCTCCGGGTAAGGTGGATGTTAGTTTGAACATGAACAGCGAAGACACCTTGACCGACGAAACCGGCCGGCTGACGCCAGGCCGCTCGCCGATGCAAATGCCAGATTCACTCCGCATTGGCTCGCATACCCTCCAAAGCCGCCTTATCGTCGGCACGGGAAAGTACGACACGTTTGATGCGATGCAGAAGTCGCTGGACCTTTCGGGCGCGGACTGCATCACCGTCGCTGTCCGCCGCGAGCGGCTCTATGACGGCCGCGGCAAGAACATCCTCGACTATCTCGACCTCAATCGCTACACGCTCCTTCCCAACACGGCCGGCTGTTACAACGCAGTCGATGCGGTGCGGGTGGCTCGGATGGGGCGGGAGATTCTCGCCAGCCTGGAGAATCCCGGTGCCGACTGGGTCAAGCTGGAAGTTCTGGGCGACAGCAAAACGCTCCTCCCCGATCCCATCGAGTTGCTCAAGGCGACCGAAACTCTGGTCGCCGACGGCTTCGCGGTCCTCTGTTACACCAGCGACGATCCCATCATGGCCCGCCGTCTGAAAAAGGCGGGGGCCGCCGCCGTCATGCCCGCCGGCAGCCCCATTGGCTCCGGGCAAGGGGTTCTGAACCCGAACAACATCCGTATCATCCTGGAGTACCTCAAGGACGGCGACGCCGATTATCCCGTCATCGTCGATGCGGGCGTCGGCACCGCCAGCGATGTCGCCTTTGCCATGGAACTCGGTGTGGACGGCGTACTCCTTAACACGGCTATTGCTCACGCCCGCGATCCCCTCACCATGGCCCGCGCCATGAATCTAGCCTGCTCCGCCGGACGCCTTGCCTTCCTCTCCGGCCGCATCCCCCGCCGCCTCTACGCCACGGCGAGCAGCCCGGAAGAAGGGGTCATTTCCACGCGGCCGTATTTGCCGTAACCGCCAATTCAACAGCCAGCTTATGCAGTCCGCACCGCTTAACACACCGGCGGACTCCAGCCGATGAACAAAGTCTAGGCAACTGGTGCCAGTGGCTCCGAATTGGCGCAAACACTGAGCTATATTGGCTTTCCGGGAGGCCTCGAGCTGAAACGGGTGGTACATAATCTTGCGCCCCAAATCGAGGCGAAGGGACGGGTCGTTTTCACGGGCGGTTTATGCCGGTGGAAACGAGAATACCGATCTTTCGCCTGGTGACGGTGGGCACAAGCACAGAACTGGCATCGCGAACGATTCCGCGATGCCCGGCTGTTTCTGTCGCAACCACTTTGAACCTGCACGAGGCTTTCACCATGCTCATGCGACACGTCCATCCCAAACTTCAGTTCACGCACATGCTGCCGTATGGAGCTATTCTCCATGACAACGGCGTGCAGTTTGTCGTGTTCAGCCGCAGCGCCACGGAAATGCGGCTGCTGCTGTATGATGAAGTGGAAGATACCGAGCCCACGGAAGTCATTCCTTTCTCGCGGGATACCGACCGCTGGGGGGATATCTGGAGCATCTTCATCCCCGGTGCAGGTGCGGGGCAGCTATACCATCTGCAAGCCGACGGCCCGCATGACCCCGAAATCGGCCAGTGGTTCGACGGCAAAGCCCGGCTGATTGATCCTTATGCCAAGGCGCTGGCCGGCGGTTTTCAGCCTTCGCCCGATGGCATCATTCGCCCTCCGAAGTGCGTTGTCGTCGATGACTACTTCGAATGGGAAGGGGATCGCCATATTCGGCGTAGCATCTCCGAGACCATCATTTATGAGACCCACGTCCGCGGCTTCACGCAGCACAAATCCAGCGAAGTGCAGAACCCCGGCACCTACCTCGGCATCATCGAGAAGATTCCCTATCTGAAATCGCTCGGTGTGACCGCGGTCGAGTTAATGCCTGTCCACGAATATCCCGTTGGCGGCATCTATGGCCAGCCTGTGGATCGGCAGAATTACTGGGGTTACGACCCGCTCGCGTTCTTCGCTCCGCATCAGGGGTACGGCGTCAGCCGCCAGCCTGGCGCGGTGGTGAACGAATTCAAGCAGATGGTGAAGGCGCTGCATGCCGCGGGGATGGAAGTCATTCTCGATGTCGTCTTCAACCACACCTGCGAAGGGAACGAATTGGGGCCGACCCTCAGCTTCAAAGGGCTGGAGAACAAGGTCTATTACATGCTGGGGAACGGCGGCAGCCGGTACACCAATTTTTCGGGCTGCGGAAACACCGTCAACGGCAACCATCCGATTGTCCGCGAGATGATTTTCCATTGCCTAAGGCACTGGGTGCACAACTACCACGTCGACGGCTTTCGGTTCGACCTCGCCTCCATCCTCAGCCGCGATAGGAACGGGCATCTCGTCCCCAATCCGCCGCTGGTCGAAGCGATTGCCGAGGATCCGCTGCTGGCTGATACCAAAGTCATTGCCGAAGCCTGGGACGCCGCCGGCGCTTACCAGGTCGGCTCCTTCGGCGACCTTCGCTGGGCCGAATGGAACGGTCGCTATCGGGACGACGTCCGCCGATTTTGGCGCGGCGATAAAGCCATGCTTGGTCCTTTCGTCACAAGGTTCGCGGGCTCCAGCGATCTCTACGAACATTCGGGCCGTCCGCCGTATTGCAGCATCAACTTCATCACGTCGCACGACGGCTTCACGCTCAACGACATGGTGAGTTACAAGGAGAAGCACAACGAGGCCAACGGCGAAGGAAACCGGGACGGCGACAACAACAACTACAGCGACAACTACGGGGTCGAAGGAGTTACCCGGCGGCTCGACATCGACGACCTCCGCGAGCGGCAGATTCGGAACATGTTTGCCACGCTGCTCCTCAGCCAGGGCGTTCCCATGTTCGTGATGGGGGACGAATGTCGCCGCACACAAAAAGGAAATAACAACGCCTATTGCCAGGACAACGACATCTCCTGGTTCGATTGGTCGCTGATCGAGAAAAATGCCGACCTGCTGCGCTTCGCCCAGGCCCTGATCAAATTCCGCCGCACCCAGCCGACGGTGCGCCGCGATCATTACCTGACCGGCCAGCCAAAATTCGAAGGAGCCCTCCCCGACGTGAGCTGGTACAGCGCCCTCGGCACTGCCGTGGACTGGACCGGCGAAGACGCCACGCTCATCGCCCTGCTCAAACGGCTGGAGCCCGAGCACGATCCGAAAGGTATTTCCCGCGATGTGCTGCTGCTGATCAACGCCACCCACGAACCGCGGGAATTCATTCTGCCGCCGGTTGCCAAGGGAACCCAGTGGCGATTGTTCATCGACACCGCGGCCGCAGCGCCTTACGACGTCTACCCCGACCTGGACGGCCCTCCGCCCCCGCGTGCCCGCCGCCTGACACTCTCCTACCGCTCCCTGTGTTGCTTCGTGGCGGCGAAGTAGGCGGGGAGGCTTACCTTTTGCCGGAGAAGTTCTCCCGATGGCGACTTCTCCGGCCTTTTCTTGGACGGGAGTGGCGAAACACCAATCGCGGGCTGGTTTCGCGGCAATTTCAACGCCAAAATGGCGTGCGTTGTGCCTGGAGTCTGGGCGAAACCACCAAGTACGGAAACGCTCGCCGCAAAAATGCCTGCCAAGAATACGCTCTTTCCCGTCGAATCCATCGTCGCGCAGCGGCAGCCAAAGACCGACCGCCTTATCCTCGAACGCCTACTCAAGTCGGCGGCCCTCGACAATCGGCTGGAAGAGGACGTGCTGCGCGCAGCCGACGTTATCCTCTGGAAGTGGGCGGACATGGAAACGTCGGGAACGCTCGCCACGCTCAGCGAAACGCAGCTGCAAGGGGATTTTCTGGCCCAGGTCTGGGGGGAATCCCTCGACTATTCTGGTCCCGCCGATGGGCTGGCTCTCTGGCATCGCATCCAGCATCACTTCACTGTCGGTGAAACAAATCAGACTCTCTTACTGATCTTGGGCCCGGTCGGTCCAAACGGCGAGATGACATTCCCGTGCCTGCCGAAAACCGCAAGCTAGTATAACGCGGATGGAGTTTGGGCGTCAAAATGACCGGCAAGGGGAATGATTTCTCGTTCGGTCAACCTGCACAATTGCCTTGATTTCATGCCCTTTCGCAGTCGTGTGCGTGCCACGCAATCCTCTTCGGCACCAAGTGAAACGCTGGCTTTCCGTCGTCAATCCTTTCCCGCGTGCGCCGCTTGCGCAAAGCCGTGGTCGTGCCACCCCAATGGTGGCGACAGTCGAGTTTGAAACACGCAGCGTCCCCGGTTTGCGCCCCGTCTCTATTGACTCTCGCCCGCTCCACGTTTAACCTATCAACTAGTTCTGATGCGTGGCGTCCTCGGCTGCCGAAGTAAGCTGGTAGCTGACATGCCGCGGTCAGATTCCCGCCTGAATTTCCTGCCTAATCCTTAATCCCACCTGTGTTCCGCCGACTTTGGCGGCCTTCCTATATTCCTACCCTCCAGACCAAGGCGGCCCCGTGGTCTTGCTGCGAGCTAGTACGA
>CAYUJE010000324.1:0-2360 GCA_964444865.1 uncultured Pirellulaceae bacterium
AACAGTACTATCATGGGCGAAACTACCCCGGGTGGTGTAATCGGCGTTGTGCCGGGGTCGCGCAAAAACATTACCGTTATTTATTTGGAAGCGATTCGTGACGTGGCTCTAAACAATCCGTCTCGGGACGGCACGATGCGCCCCAAAGCGGCGGAGAGTGAGATTATCATGCGGACTGTTTTTCACGAGTTTTTACACTTGTTCGATATGGACCATGCGGGAACGGGTAATCCCTTGAACCCTTGGGAAAAGAATTCAATGGTGCCGCTGAATGTGATTTACGGCTCAGACGCCGAAAATATTTTGACAGATGTGCAGGCTGCTAGAATTCGCTATTTTGAACGACCCTAGATTGAAGTTCTCTAGATTATCATGTCGTCCGAGATTCGAAGGGTCTTGTCGCGCGCGACACGAACGCCTACAGATCGACTTAATAGCCCACGTTGGAGGCGCTCTAACGAATTACGCACGTGACATCAGTCGCGAGACTTTATATGACAAACAATTTACTCGTTTCTACTACGGAAGCTAACTCAAAAATACTGTGGCGAATTGCCTTGAGAGTTGTTCTAACAGGTCTGGCCGCGCTGACCGGAGTCCCTGGCGATATTCATGCAGAAAACAAGAAAGCGTCCGGTCTAACGCTCTATTTGGACCTCGACACAACTACGGCGCAAGTGGGCGATCCCCTCTTTGCGCGCGTCCGTTTGCGAAACGAAATGGAAGAGAAAGTCTCCATTTCAGGATCTGGACCAGACTTTCGGAGCGGCAGGCTCACTATCCAGTTCCGCGTTCATCCACAATCAGAATGGGAATCCCTGCGTGTCCCACATGTCATCATTGAGCCAGGTATTGAGAATCCAGACGCGGTTCTAACCATGGAGCCGAAACAGGAATGGATCTATTATCAATGCCTGGGAGCGAGAATTCCACGGATTGAGGATCACTTGCTCCATGAATCACCGGTGCTCACCCTGGAGAAAGCTGGGATCTATTCGTTCCGGGCCGTTGCCAAGGTTGGCGAGACCGCGCTTCTGTACTCTAGGCCTGTTGATGTAACGGTAACGTCTCGATCAAATGTGGAACTCGCCGCGTTGGATTTGGGACACGATTTTCTTGTCGAAGCGTCTTCCCTGAGCGATCCGGGAATGAGCATCGCCGAAGTGGCCTACGCGGAAAAGCTGCGCAAATACTTCGGCGAGCCCCGGCTGGAGTGGTTCCTGCGTTGGAAAATCGCTTGGGCCACCTGTAAAGGTTACCACGATGGCGGCGATCGCGAAGCGGCGGCTCTGAAGAATCTGCGAGCGATTCGCGACAAGGCGGAAGGGATCGAACGCGAAGTGGTGACACTTTCAATGGCGCTGGGGCACACCCGAAATAAGAACTGGGAGATGGCAAAACGGGAAGCAGAGACGCTTCCTCCGAGTTCCGTCGACCGCCACTTATTACTTCTAAGAATACAAGAGTCGATGCCTCGACGTTAAACGGGACAAACGGGGTCAAACGGGGTCAGGCCTCAATAGTGACAAAAATCGCAAGACAGTTGATCCTGTAGGCACGGCACGACCAACCCTAAACATCCCCGCGGATTTTGGGACCGCCTAGATACCCGTGTGAATGGAGGGCAGAAAAGCTGACTTCGCTTTTTGCTTCCTATTCTCATTTGCTCCCGCGCATGCTAGTCGCGGGCCGGCGAGTTGCGGGTGACCACCAGCTTGTCGGCGATTTCGTGGGAGAGAGTGGTTTCATGGGTTCCCATCCGCAGGACGATGACGCCGGCTTGGGGGCGGATTTCGGCGATGGTCCCTTCGGCGCCGAGGCAGAGGCCGGTGTCGGCCAGGTAGCGGAGAAAGTCGGGGGTTTGGTCGCTGACCCGGACGAGGCGGAAGTGTTCGCCCGTGCCGAGGGCGGAGAGGGCCCCGCCCGCGGTGGCGGCAATGGTGCCGTCGGCCCGGGGGATGGGGTCGCCGTGGGGGTCGCTTTCCGGGTGGCCGAGGAAGGCGTCGATCTTGTCGATCAGAAGGTCGCTCACCGCGTGTTCCATATTCTCCGCTTCGGCATGGACTTCGTCCCAGGTGAGCTTGAGCGTTTGCACCAGGAACAACTCAATCAAGCGATGACGGCGGAGAACCCGCAGGGCCAGCGAACGCCCGGAGTCCGTCAGCCGAGCACCTTCGTACGGCGTGTACTTGGCCAGGCCGCTTTCCCCCAGCGTCTTGAGCATGCTGGTGACGGTGCTGGGAGAGACGGCGAGCGTCTCGGCCAGCTTGCCGGTGGCGGCAGCCTGTCCATCCCCCCCGGCGGAGAGCTGGTAGATGGCCTTCACGTAGTTTTCGATGGTGAGGGAAGCCACGGGGGAG
>CAYUJE010000324.1:2460-7066 GCA_964444865.1 uncultured Pirellulaceae bacterium
TGCGAAACTTTGGCGGGGCATCTCGCCGAGCGGATGCACCTTCACGCCGGGGTGTTGAAGATGGACTGCGGAGCGCGGGTGATTGATTGCGGGGTGAACGCCAGTGGGGGGCTGGAAATCGGCTGGCAACTGGCAGAGATTTGCCTGGCCGATTTGGGGCGAGTCAGCTATGTGCCGGGGAATGCCGACCTGTGGCCGGGGCCGGCCGTGGCGGTCTATACCGACCAGCCGGTGGCGGCTTGCATGGCCAGTCAGTACGCGGGCTGGCAGATTGTGGGGGAGAAGTTTTTTGCGATGGGCTCCGGCCCCATGCGGGCCGCTGCGGCGAAGGAGAAGCTGTTTGACGAAATCGGCTACCGGGAAACGGCTTCCCATGCGGTCGGCATTTTGGAAACGGGCAAGCTGCCGCCGGACGACGTCTGCCGCCAGATTGCCGCCGATTGCAAAGTGGAACCAAAAGATCTGATGCTTCTGGCCGCCCGGACCGCCAGCATCGCCGGCAGCGTGCAGGTGGTGGCCCGCACGGTGGAGACCGCCCTGCACAAAATGCACGAGCTGAAATTTGATATCTCGCGCGTCCATAGCGGCTACGGCGTCGCCCCACTGCCGCCGATTGCCAAGGACGACCTGGCAGGGATTGGTCGCACGAACGATGCGGTGCTCTATGGCGGGGAAGTGACGCTGTGGGTTCGCGGCGATGACGAAAGTCTGGCCGCACTTGGCCCGCAAATACCCGCCTCCGCGTCACAGGACTACGGCGAGCCGTTCATTACCATCTTCGAGCGGGCGGGAAAAGACTTTTATAAGATCGATCCTCTGCTCTTCAGCCCCGGCGTGGTGAACCTCGTCAATCTCGACAGCGGCGTGTTCCATCGTTTTGGTCAACTCCGGCCGGATGTGCTGAAGAAGTCGTTTACCTCCTCAACGTAGCGAACGGGGTCGGGAAGAGTTTTCGCGGCGAAAACCCTTCCCGACCCCTTAACCCATGCGATTCGCCGTCCTTGCCGATCCCGATAGCTGGTACCTGCGGGACTTGGCCCGAGCGGCAGCGGCGCGGGATGATGTGGCAACGCAAGTCTCGTTCAGCGAGATTGCCGCCCAAATTGGCGGCACCGGAACGCCGAGGGTTTATTCTGGCGAGCACGACCTGACAAGTTTTGATGCGGTGCTGGTGAGAACCATGCCCCCTGGCTCGCTGGAGCAGGTCGTCTTTCGTATGGACTGCCTGGCTCGGCTGGAAGCGCAGGGGGTCTGCGTTATCAATCCCGCGCGGGCGGTGGAAGCGGCCGTTGATAAGTATCTGACTTCGGCCAGGCTGCAAGCGGCCGGACTGCTCACGCCGCGGACCATCACCTGCCAGACGGCGGATGATGCGATGGCCGCCTTTGAAACGCTCGGCGGCCATGTCGTTGTGAAGCCCCTCTTCGGCAGCGAAGGGCGCGGCATCACACGGCTCGATGATCCCGCATTGGCCCTGCGGGCCTTCAAGATGCTCAGCCAGTTCGGTGCGGTCCTCTACGTGCAGGAGTTCATCGAGCACGAAGGGTGCGATCTGCGGCTGCTGGTTCTGGGTGACGAAATCCTGGCCATGAAACGCCGCAACCCGCTCGACTGGCGGACCAACGTCAGCCGGGGGGCGAAAACGGAACGGCTGGAGCTGACCTCTGAGCTTACCGACTTAGCTCATCGCGCAGCCGACTCCGTCGGCGCTCCGCTGGCGGGTGTGGATGTCCTCCCCGGCAAGGATGGCCGGCTTTATGTGCTGGAGGTGAACGCGGTTCCCGGCTGGAAGGCGCTGGCCAGGACGCTGGAAGTGGACGTGGCGGCCAAGGTTTTGGAAGTGGTGCGTGCGAGGTGCCGAGCCCGATGACTTCGCCCAGCGACATCATCAACGTCGGCATTCGCCTGAGCGAAACGGCCCGCCGTGATCCCGACGGCGTGGCGATTGCCATGCCTTTGGGTCGCGATGCCGCCGGCAAGTTCCGCTACCAGCAGATGACGTTCAAGCAGCTCGACGACGACAGCAACCTGCTCGCCGACGGCTTGCAGTCGATGGATGTCCGCCCCGGCACGCGGCTGGCGCTGCTGGTGCCGCCGAGCATCGATTTCATCTCGCTCACGTTCGCCATGTTCAAAGCGGGCGTGGTGACGATTCTGATTGATCCAGGGATGGGTCGCGGCAATTTGGTGAAGTGCCTCTCCGAGAGTCAGCCGGAAGGGTTCGTCGGCATTCCGCTAGCGCAGGCGATTCGCGCCATTTTGCGGTGGCGATTTCCTAAGGCGAAGTACAACGTCACGATTGGGCGGCGATGGTTTTGGGGCGGCACGACGATTGCCAAATTGCGTGCCCGCGAACTGGGAAATTTCCAGCCGGTGACGACGCAGCGAAACGACCAGGCCGCCATAATCTTCACCACCGGCAGTACCGGGCCGCCCAAGGGAGTCCTCTATCGCCACGGCAATTTCAACCAGCAAGTGGACGAGATTCGGGACTTCTACCAGATTCAGCCGGGGGAGATTGATCTGCCGGGCTTTCCGCTCTTTGCTCTGTTCAACTGCGCGATGGGGGTGACGACCGTCCTGCCCGAGATGGATCCGACGCGGCCGGCGAAAGTGAATCCGCGGAACATCATCGACCATGTCAACGACTGGAACGTGACCCAGGCGTTTGGCTCGCCGGCATTGTGGAATGTGGTTGGGCGCTATTGCGAGGAACACAAGATTGTTCTGCCAACACTGAAGCGCGTCCTCTCGGCCGGTGCCCCGGTGCCGCCGCATGTGCTGCGACGAATGAAGAACGCCATTCCGCCGGATGGCGATGTGCATACTCCCTACGGCGCGACGGAGTCGCTGCCGGTGGCGTCGATTGCGGCCAGCGAAGTTCTGGCCCAGACGGCGGCGAGGAGCGCGGAGGGATCGGGAACTTGCGTCGGCCGGCGGTTTCCCGGCATGGAGTGGAAGGTGATCCGGATTAGCGACGGTCCGATTGCCACGCTGGCCGATGCGGAAGTCCTTCCCGCCGGCGAGATTGGGGAGCTGATTGTGCAGGGGGGCGTGGTGACGACGGAATACGTGACCCGAACCGACGCTAATGCGTTGCACAAAATTAAGGATGGGGACAGGTTTTGGCACCGGATGGGAGACGTCGGTTTTCTTGAAACAATGTCCGCTGCCGGCGATGACCGCAGCCAGCGATTCTGGTTCTGCGGCCGAAAGAGCCACCGCGTGATTACGGCCGGCGGAACGCTGTTCACCATTCCCTGCGAAGCCATCTTCAACCAGCACGAGCGGATCTATCGCTCGGCTCTCGTCGGCGTCGGTTCTCCAGGCAGTCAGCGGCCGGTGATCATTGCCGAACCCTGGCCGGAGAAGCGGCCGCGGGACAAACTGGACGAGCAACGATTGATAGCGGATCTGGCGGCTTTTGGTGCAAAACATCCGCACACGGCGGGAATCCGGGACTTTTTCGTGACGGAAACCTTGCCGACGGACATTCGGCACAATGCCAAGATCTTCCGCGAAAAACTGGCGGTTTGGGCGGCGAAAAGATTGGCGTCCTAGCGCTCCTGCCAGGGTTTTGATACGATAATCGGTCGTTCACCACGCCCACGCAGAGCCGTGGGCGTGCCACCCATATCTATCCGAGTCAGTCATGAAAGCCATAGCCGTCTATCCCGGCCAGAAAAACAGCGTCCATTTGGAAGAAATTCCGCGCCCCTCGGTGGAGCAGGTTCCGGATGGCAAGGGGGTGCTCGTGAAGGTGCTGAAGGTCGGCGTGGATGCCACCGACCGGGAAATCAACGAAGCTCTTTACGGCAATGCTCCCACGGGGGATAAGCATTTGGTGATGGGGCATGAGTCGTTTGGCAAAGTTGTCGAGGTCGGTCCCAACGTCCGACGCGTCCGTCCGGGGGACTACGTCACCGCCACCGTTCGCCGGCCCGGCGGGTCGATCTATGACTTGATCGGCACCAACGACATGACCAGCGAGGAGACCTATTACGAGCGGGGGATCAATCTGCGGCACGGTTATCTGACGGAGTATTTTGTCGATGAGGAGGAGTACATCGTCCGCGTGCCGCAGGGGCTCAAGCACTTGCACGTTCTGATGGAGCCGATGAGCTGCGCGGCGAAGGCGGTGTTTCAAGCCTACGAAGCCCAGCGGCGAATGAAGGTCTGGCGGCCGCAGCGGGCGTTTGTGATGGGGGCAGGGCAAATTGGTTTGCTCGCCACGCTCGTCCTCAAGCTGAAGGGGCTCGATGTTTACACCTGTGCCCGCAGCAAACCCGGCACCCTGAGCAGCCAGATTGTGCAGGGGCTGGAAGCAACCTACGTCAGTACGACGGAAACTCCGCTGGAAAAGCTCGTCGAAAAAGTCGGCAAGGCGGACATCATTCTGGAATCGAGCGGCAGCAGCGAGGTCGCCTTTGATTCCATGAAACACCTGGGGCACAACGGTGTGCTGCTGCTGGTGAGCATCACCGGCGGCAAACGGGAGATTCAGCTGCCGTCCGACAAAATCAATATCGAATGGGTTCTGGGGAACAAGCTTCTGCTCGGCTCCGTGAACGGCAACCGCGAGCACTTTGAAATGGGAATCAAGGAC
>CAYUJE010000325.1:0-7034 GCA_964444865.1 uncultured Pirellulaceae bacterium
TTAGAAAGCTTGACCCAGCCGTTCGGGGGGATCCGGACGAATCGGCATGTTGCGGCAGAGCATTTTGATGGGTAAGCTGGGTATAATGGGTGGGAAGTGCGGCGCTTGGCGCACTGCCCTGACTTGCCTTCTTTGCCGGCTCGGCCCCTTGTCCTTCGTCGGTTTTCTTCCCCTTGTCTCGCGTCTCAAAGTCCTTGTTGATTTCATCAATCAAGCTGGGCTTCTTGGCAGGCGGCGGCTCTTCCGTCTTGACGACCGCGGCAGGGGGGGGAGTTGTCGGCTGGGCGGGAATCACCCCTTCCGGAACGGCAGAATCGGTCGGCACCTTGCGGCCGACGACGAGGGGGTCGGTTCCTTCCCCACTGGCAAGGGCTGGCGGCGGAGTGACGACGGGCGCGCCACCTTCGTTCGCAAGCACATCCGGCGTGATTTCCAACGTGAAATATTTCCCCTTCACCGAGGAATAGAACACTGCTTGGGGAAGCACGAGATGCAGAGCTTCAAACGGACCGGGCGGGGCGTCAAAAACCAAAGTCTCAACGATCGACCCGCTCCCTGGGATGTCCGCCGTATCCAGCCGGGCAACGCCAGGAGTTTCCGCCTTGGAAACGAGCGGCAGGATTTGATTCTTTTCATCGGCGAGCAGGGCACCATTCATGCTGGTGTTGTTCCAGCCCTTGTATTTGATGGCGGCTCCGGCCTTGTTGGAAAGGGCGATTTCCACAAACACGTACTTGGCCTTGTTTGCATCGTCTTTGGCAGCCCCTTCCGCCCCCGGCAAAGCGGCCCGCTTGCCCGTGGCATCGGTGGCCAGCCAGACGCGGCTGATGGCGACGCGGGCGTTGCCAATGCCGACGCTCTTGAGCGTGACGATGTTTTTCCACTCGCGAATCCCTTGAACGATCGCGAGTTGCTCCTTGGTGGCTCCTCCTTTAGCATCGGGCGAGGAACCTTTGGCTCCTTTTTCCGTCTTCGCCTGAGCGGCAGTTGCTTTCTTGGCCCCGGATTCCTCTTCCTCTGCTGCAACGCCCGGATTGCTCTCGGTGGAATCTTCGGGTTCCGCTTCCCCTTCTGTGGAAGTATTCGTCGCAGCCAGCGTTTCGTCGTTGCCGCCGCGGAACATGGTCATGTAGATGGTGAGGCCGACGAGGACCGCAACCAGAGCGACGGCTCCCCCCAGAGCGCCGAGAATCAGCGGCGCGTTGCTCTTCTTCTTGGTGCCCGAATCATCCGCGTCATCCAGCACCGATTTTTTGACGGCTCGTTGTTTGCCGCTGGGAGAGGCGTTCAAATCAAAATTGAATGCGCCGGAAGAGGATGGGGACGGCGTGCCGACCGCAACCCCCACCGGTGATCCGACAGGAATCCCCGCGGGGACGCCTACTGGAATGTTTTGAGGGGCAACAACGACTGGCGGAGCGGGCCGAGCGGCTGGCGGACGAGCCAATGGCTTGGCCTTTTTGATGGCGGACTTGGAGGCGGCCGCCGCAACTTTGGCGGCCGGCTTGGGGGCCGCGGGCCTGGACCCGCCGAGCAGGCCGGGAATGGCCGCGGCGGTGGACCACTGGGAATCGCTCACCTTGCGAATGGGAAGTTCGGGTGTAACCCGTCCCTCAGCCGCCATTTGCAGCATCTGGTCCCAGGTAAAAGGGCCATACTCTTCGCCACCGACATTCGCCATCCATTCCGCTTTCACGACGCACCTCGGGCGCTAATGCCGCGATCCACTGCAACGCAACCGTCTAATCTAACGGGCTGGCAAGGAAAATGCCAGCGATTTAGGACGGAATTGAGGGCAATTCAGTGTTTCACTCGGCGTTACAGAGTCCGGCACTAGCCCGACGCGCAAGCGAGGGAAAAGCGTCTTACACCGGTGCAACGTCCAATTCCCTCGCTTGCGCGTCGGGCTAGTAATTGCGTGGAAGTTCACCTGGCATCCTCACCTGGCGATTTCCGCGGCTCGCAGATTCCGAAACGACAAATTCGTCGTCGGGTCGTGCCCCTGGATTTGCAGCGTTCCCTTTTCCAGCCGCAGGCCGTTTCTGGGATTTTTGTGGGGCTCGCGGGTATCGGTCCAGTCGGTGACCTGGTAGCCGTTGACCCAGACGCTGAGGTGCGGGCCGTCGGCGATTACCGTTTTGTGGAACCATTCTTCGTCGCTCGGGATCACTCGGCGGGCGTTAATGCGGCGGTAAATGCCGCCGGTGCCGCAGTCGAGCGGCTGGGTGCGGTCGCCGTCCTTGAAACCGTTGTGAATCTGGCTTTCGTAGCCGTTGTTGATTTCGCCGGGGATGGAGCGGAGAAAGATGCCGCTGTTGAGATTCTTGGCGTGGCTGATGCATTCAAGCTGCAGAACAAAGTCCGCCAACTGAACGTCACTCTCTAGCGTTCCCTTGCCATTTTTGACGTTCAGTTCGCCATCTTTAGTGACGGTGAATTTGCTCAGCGAACCAGCGGGTTCTTTCCAGCCGGTCAGGTCTTTGCCGTTGAAAATGCTCTTCAGGCCGAGCGGCTGGAGCTTGATGTTTTTGAACTCGCACTTGCCACTGTTGAGCTGCAGGCCGATGTAGCCGCGGGGGGACGGCTTGGGGTCTTCGTAGGAGAGGACTTCCTGGCCATCGAGTTTGATGACGACCTTGGGGCCGTTCACGATCGCCTCGAAGGTCCGCCACTTGTCCGTTTCGCCGGCCTTCGCGTAAACCTGGCGGCCGACGAGGCTGCCAGTGGGGAAGGGATTGTCCGGCGGAGCAATATTGAGCTCGTAGCACTTCGTCTTGATGTCCTCCATCGCCGGCACCTGCGCCGTCCTTAGAAAGATGCCGCTGTTGGTCCCCTTCGCGGCGAGGAAATCGGCTTTGAGGACGTAGTTGTCGAATTGCACGGTCGTGCATAACAGACCCGGCTTGCCGCTGGTCACCACGATGGCACCACTGGCGACTTTCCAATCGGCGTCGCTATGGGCCTTCCAACCGAAGAGGGTTTCGCCATCGAACAATGAAATCCAACCGGCGGCGAGTTCTTCCTTAGTGAGGAGAACGGGCGGGTTTTTGGCGGAAGTAGTTTTAGCCGCTGCAGATGATTTTGGCGCATCGGGTGCAGTAGCAGTCTCGTTTGTTCTGCCGCCGCGGATGATTTTCTGGGCGTCGGAGAATTTGGACTGGGCGAAGGCCGGTGAAGCGACAATCAGGGCCGCAAGGATATGAATGAAGTTGCGAAGCATGGGCTCACCAAAGTCATAAGGGAAAGTGCGAAAGCGGAATTGTACCATAGGACCAGGTGCAACCCAGTTTGGCCGAAATCCGGCTGCTGCCAAGGTGTTACAGCTTTTTCAGCAGTTCCGCCACGCGGTCTTCAAAAATCTTCTGCCACTCGGGGGCCAACAGGCAATCGCTGTCCTCCTGGGCACCGCCGACGTTGGCGAGTTGCTCGGCCGTCGGGGCATAGTAGATATAGCCGTTGGTGTAGCCGGCGACGAACGTGTTTTTGTGCGGAGATGTCTTCTTGATGTTGAGCCCGATCTGGCAGGTCAATTCACCGGGTGAGGTAACGAGCACGAAGTCGCCGACACGCAGCCCCACCATTTCCACGTCCAGCGTCCGCTTGCCGGCCGCCACATGCTGGGCCTGGTGCATCTTGAGCAGCCGCAGGTTTTCCTGCACTCGGGTCATCTCTTCCATGACCAGGACGTTCCGCAGGTACGCCTCCATGTTTTTGCGGTTGTTGGCGTCGAGCTTTCGCAGGACTTCCTTTCCCAGGGCCTTTTCCTGGGCGTAACGGTGGGCGTAGTGCGAAGGAAATTCAGGAGCCAAATCGTATTTGGCCGTCAGTGCCAGAAACGTCTTGAGATTGAGCGTGGTTCCCGTGAGCGAGCCGAGCAATTCCTTCTGCCGGGCTTCGAGAGCGTAAATCCGCGGCTGCAATTCGCCGCGGGGAAGGGTAATCGATTCGCTGAGCATCTTGAGCGGCGCGCCTTCGGCTGTTTTGATGGCGCGGACGGCTTTGAGCGTGGAAAGGCCGAGCATGTTTCCCTGCGGCTCCGCGTCGCGCGGTTTATCGACGTCCTTGTAGAGAGCCGGATTGATGTCGCCGGCACAGCCCTGCACGAACAGGGCGATGGTTCCTTCGTCCAGGTTGTCTTCGATGACCTGCGAGGAAAATCCGGTGAGGTCCGCGGTGTTCTCGCCGCCGGCGACACCCTGAATGGGATGAACGGCGAAGTTGTAAACCACCGCCAGTGTTCCCCCCTCTTTTCGATCAATGCGGAGCACGCCAATTTCCGGATCCACCGGGCCGACGCCCACCACCTCATCATCCGGCGGCAGCGAGTAGGCATGCCGCACGTCCGCTTCCCTGCCGCTCTTCAACTTCAGCCGGCGGTTTTCCTGAACGCGGTCCTCGTACCCGGTCCCGACGCCGACCGTCACAGGCACCATCTTCTTCCAGGCTTCCTTCACCGCCTGTACCGTTCGCTGATCGACGTCCTTGCAAACAATGCCGTGGCAGTGGCTGGCATTGACCACCACACTTTCCGGCTTGATTTTCAAATCCTTTTCGAGTGCGGCCCGGACATTGGGCAAATAATCATTCTTGATATAGCCAATATTCTCAATCGCCACGGCATCCAGCGTAACCAGCACCGTCGTCGTCGCCCCGTCGCTCAAAACCAGCGCTCGAGCCCACAGCCGATCCCCCGGCCGCGTGGGTTCATCGGGGCTGGTGATGTCCACCTTGGCGGCACCAGCGCGAAGGGGGGCGGCATCAAGAGTTGCGTGAGATGCAACAAGTACTCCAACGATCAGTCCGAAAAGAAAGAACGGCGATTTCATCGTATGCATCCTCTAAGAGCGTGTCCAATAATTTACGATTACCCTTGGTTTCGCTTGTCTTCGACGTGTACGATTTCAAGCTCTTGCGCATCCTGATTTCGCTTGGACCGTCCGAGCAGGCCAATCACCACGTCCTCAGTGCCGCTCGTTTCATCCGGGCCGACATAGGTCAAAATGTCATTGTGATGAGACGTTACAACCCAACCCGGCAATTGATCCAACGCGATGGTGCCAAAATCTCCCGCCGAGGACCCCGCATGGACCGGTCCCCATTCCTTCATCAGAGCGATCGCCTGAGCTGAAAGATCAGCTTGGGGTTCCATAAGGATGACGCAGGTGCCGTTCTTAAATAGCACCCACGATTTCTGATCTCCAAGTATGATTTCGCGCCAAATCTCAATGAGCGGATTCATCAGGGGGGCTTTCTTTGAGCTCGTCGCGGATTTCCATCAGGATTCGTCCCAGCATATTCTTTCCACTACCGTCGCCGCCATCGCCCCAATAGGAATCCCGTTCGGTGTGCTCAACGATTTTAGCGTCGCCTGTCGACAGCAGGATTTCGCGAATGTCTGCGTGCTGCGTGAACTTGGCTCGTACCGCGTCACGCATGACTCCCACCTTCACGGATTCCCAGTCCCTGCGCAGCGGCTTTTTTCGATCACGGCCCATCCGGGCGGCAATCATCGGCGAGTTTGTCTTCCGAATCTTCTCCTGGTACTCGACCTCCTTGAACTTCTGCGCCTGAAAATAATGCTCCGACGTTGGCCAAAGATTCCCACCAATCCGCAAGGGATGCGCTGAGAAGTTTGAAAAACAGCCGTATTCTTCGGAGGTGCTGTAGAAGTGAATGGCAACTGGCTTCAAGAGAACTTCTCCCGCAGAGACTGGAAGACTTGCTGTGCGGTAATCCCGTTCGCTGTTCCCGCTTCGATGTGCGAGTTTCTCTGAACAAGCTCGTCATGCCATGCTTCGTCCACGCCGTCTTCGTCCTCATCGTCCAATGTGTCGATCAAAAAATGCGCCAAGGCGGCGCGATCTTGGCTGCCAAGTTTGAGGAGCTCATCTTTCATGCGAATGGCGGTATCCGTCATAAATCCTTCCTCACTTTTCTAAGTTGTCGTTCCTCAACTCGACAGCCGCAGCGATCCACACGCAGCCGAGTAACTCTGTTCTAAATCGAGCGGAAGGGGAAGGTCTGGACCGATCCAAAGCGGCAGTGTCGGCAATTCCTGGCCAACTTGCAGCAATTCGGGCCACATTTCTAATTGAGTTCCAGGACTTGCCCCAGCGATGCGGCAGGCAACTGCGTACAGTTCCGACTTGCTGAATGTCGACTGCACATCTCTATGTAAGAGCCGAGCCAATTCCACGGCCAGATTCGCCTTTCGCTCGGTGACAACATCCACAATCATGACGGAGACACCTCGCTGTAACAGCGCGGCGCATTTATAGGTGAAAGCTTCCCGCGCGGTCGCCCGGTCCTTGTTCGCCGGGCTGACCAATTCAATCGCCGCCACAATCTGGCCCGATTCTTCGTCTAGGATTTGCACTTCAAATACGTCCAGGTCGGCAAAATCCACCGGCAGAATCAAGGCGGGCTTCGTTGGTGCCCATACCGCCGCTCCTCCCGTGGGAGCAGACGCAAAACCGGCTTCGTCGTCCATCGTTGCCACATCAATCTCGAACCGCCCGCCAATTTGCGTCGTTGGCAGGGCATAGTAACGACTCGGCAGCAGGTCCTGATTAAGCTGCTGCACAATCGCATTCGCCCAGGCGCTATGCACGCTCGTCCAAGGATGACGAATGCTGAGCGGTTTGTGGAAGTGGTCGAAGAGGGGCATGGATATTTATCCTGCAGAGATGCATCATGCCAACATTTGAGTATTATACCACCCGCAAAAGACAAAACTCGCTAAATCGGCACCCCGTTCCACCTCGTAAAAGCCTCCATCGCAAAATACTCCGGCAGGCCGACCTGGTTGTAGCGGTCGGCGGTGCCGGTGTTGCGGTCTTCGGCCCGCTGCCAGAATTCGCGGGGGTCGGCACCGGGGAAGAGGGCTTCGTCCTTCTGGCTTTGGTGCATGAAGATGGCTTTTCGCTTGAGGGCGATGTCGCCGGGGGAGAGCGGCACGGCAATCTCGATTTCGTGCAGGTCGTATTCCTGCCAGGCCCCGCGATAGAGCAGCGTCTCCGGACGGCTGCCGCGGG
>CAYUJE010000326.1:0-7011 GCA_964444865.1 uncultured Pirellulaceae bacterium
ACGCACGACGAGGTTTATTAGTGCGGTTCCAGTCAGTCTCAAGAGCGATTGCAACGACAAATGGCAGATGAGAATTGGCTACTCTTCCAGAAACCAAACGAGGCCAAGCCTTCAGAATTTGCTGAATTGCTGCGGCAGGAAAACAGTCTCTACCACCGTCAGGGAAAAATACACACTTGGGGCAAGTCATCGGTTGAAACGTACGGCGACGCTGTTTCTATAGCGGCTGCAATCGCAGCCAGAAGAACAGCTATTGAGAACGAGGGATTTTCTTTGGTTCGCAATTGGGTTTTCGAACCTTCGCAATTTGACTTTTCGTTGCTTCAAACTGAACTCGAGCTTGCGACGAAGACTATGTGGCAAACACTTCGTGCCAAAAACCCTGCAATCAATGCATTTGCCCTCGGAACCGACCACGATGCAATGACAATTCTCCCCACAGCCCACCACTTCGAGTCCATCGCCGACGCGGACGATGAGATACTCTGGTGTCCCGACGAATGGAAGATCTCCGAATGCGATGAATCATTCGACATTCCCTATCGTCTAATTTTGTCGCAAAAGAGAGATGACTTAACGAAAGTTGGCTACTCCAGCTATAAATCCGGCTTCCGAAGTGCCGCAATTGGCGCGCTAGAAAAACTGAATTCACAAGGTGTCTTCGGCGAGCAATCTACGCGAGTAGTTCTGTTCCATTTCAACGGTTCAGCCGCGAAATGGGGTGCCGTACAAAGACTAAACTCGCCGGAGCTTTATGCACGGTGGGCGAAATGGTGGGACGTTCTCGACGACTAAGAATGGCGGCTTACTCTACGGTGCCGGCGGTCCAAGTCGCAGGTTTTTGTACCACACTTCTTCGCTGTGATTCTGCAGGCCAAGAAAGCCGCTGGCGCGGCGGCCTTTAATTTCGGGGAAGTCGGCTTCGGTGACGTCAATGATGAGGACGCCGTTGTGAATGATGCGGTAGCGGGTTCCTTGCACGTCGATTTCCAGGCTGTTCCACTGGCCCGCTTCGCGGCCGACGTGCTCTTTGGCGGGGGCGATGGCGTAGACGCTGCCGGTGTACTGGTAGGGCTTCAGGTCTTTGTACCGCTCGGCTTTGTCGTCGAGGACCTGGATTTCCACGCCGGCTCCGTCGCCGTGGTGGTTGCCATCGGCAGGGACCCGGACGTAGACGCCGGAGTTGCCGCCGGGCCTCAGTTTGTAGTCGAGCCGGAGGTTGAAGTCGCCGTGCTCTTTCTGGCTCCGGAGCCAGGGTCCTTTCTGGCCGGTGCAGACGATTTGGCCCTCTTCCACCTTCCAGCATTTGGCGGCGTCTTCCCCCGCCCCTTCCCAGCCGGTGAGGTCGGTGCCGTTAAAGATGGCTGCGTGGCCGAGTTCGGTGACGAAGATGTTTTTGAACTCGAACTGGCCTCCGCCGGCGACTTCCACCTGGATGCCGATGTAACCGTCTTTCCCTTCGATGCCGCTCTCCACTTTCCAGGCCGGCTGGCCGTTGATTTCCATCTCGGCTTTGTCGCCGATCACGGTCAACTTGAAGTGGTTCCAGTCGCCGGCTTTGATGAGCCCCTTGGAGACGGCTTCCTTGATGCCGATGCAGTTCCCTTCGCCCCCTTGCAGCAGGTTGATCTGATACTGTTTGGGCCACGGCTTGCCGGCTTCGGGCAACTCCGAGCGGAAGTAGATGCCGCTGTCGTATTTTTCGGCGCGGCGGGCCTTCCAATCAAGCTCCAGGACGAAGTCGGTATAGCGATGGTCGGTCCGGACGAAGCCGTCTCCTTCCTGAATGACCAGGTTGCCCTCTTCCACCGCCGCCTTGCAGCCGGTGACGTGCCAGCCGCTCAGGTCCTTGCCATTGAGCAGGCTGGTGCGGAAGCCCGGCTTGGGGTCGTCGGCGAGGGAAGAGAGAGAGAAGGAGAGAAGGAGAGTGAGGGAGAGGAGGAGACGGGGCATGGCAATTCAGATTTGGGAATTAGGATTTGGGATTTGAGGTGGGCACTAACCCGAAGCGCAAGCGAGGGAGAAACGGGAAAGTGCATCTTCACCGGCGCTCCCTCGCTGGCGCTTCGGGTTAGTGAATGATGGCTGACGCCGTGGCGCGCCGCAAGCTACTTCCCTGGCGTGGCCAGTTTCAGCAGCTTCTCCCGCCACTGGGCCTCGAACTTATCCAGCGGCTGGTGAACGAGTTTTTCGAGGCGCGCGGTGGGGGAGACGGCGGCGGACTGGGGAGAGACGAAGTCGTCGAGGTCGCGGCTGCCGAGGAGGTTTTTCTCGGTGACGAGGTAGTAGGAGAGGCCCCAGGCGTAGAGGTAGTGCCGCTCGCTGGCCCGGCCCCCGTGGTCGCCGGCGAAGGTCCGTTCTTCGGCGACCAGCAGCCGGGCGAGCGGCAGCGGGTCACTGGAGTTCAGTTCCGCCAGCAGCAGCTTCAGGCGTTCGCGGTCGGGGGCGTCGATCCGCAGAGAGTCCCCTTCGAGTTGGCCCCCTTCGAAAACCTGGGCCAGCCCCTCGTGCAGCCAGGCCGGGACGTGGTGGGTGCTCTGCGGATAAACGTAGGTGTCGAGATACGCGTGGAACGCTTCGTGATAGAGACGGGCGAACATGTCGTGGGTGACTTCGCTGAACCGGGCCAGGTTGCGGCGGTCCTGTTCATGAATGCGGGCCATGACGGCTGACTTCTCGTTCTTCCAATCGGTCTTGCGAAGCTGCAGCTCACTGGTGATTTCGTCCTTGCTAAACCCATTCTTCCGCAATTCGTCGCTGAGGCGGGCGAGACCGGTGGCAAATTCCTTGTCGAGCTTGTCGTACTGCTTCTCCAGGTCAGCCGCTTCTTTCCGGACTTCCGCCAGGCGGGTTGCGTAATGGGCCAGTTCCCCGCCGGCCAGGATTTGATGATGGCGGGCGGAGTAGATCGCCGGGGCATTCAGGTTCAAATCAAGCCCCCGCAGCCGTTGGCGATATTCGTCGAGCGAGGAGTAGAGATAGATGGCGAGTTCCGGGCGATCTTTCGCCCTCTCGATGATTTGCGGCGGCAGGAGCGTGCGGTAGGCCCGAAAGATCTGCTCCATCCGCACGACACACCTTCGGGTCGATTCCTCGTCGGCCGTGCTCAGAAGTGTGAACCAGGAGCCGCGATAACTTTGGTAGGTATGACCGTCCGCTTCCAGCGGGGCGAGTTTTACTTCTTCCATCCGCCCCGCTTCAATCAGGGCCTTGTGGCGATACTCATGGAACTTCCTTTCGAGTTCCGCATGTTCCGCCGCCGGCAGCAGTTCCACTTGGGCGACTTGGGCGGCTTCAATGCCGCGGACGATGGCAAACGTTGGCTTGCCGGGACGCTGCACGATTTCGGCAAAGTCGACTTCCTTCTCGCGGCGAGCTTGCACCAGGCCGCGATACTCCTTGCCACTTTTGAGAACGAGCGTTTCCAGTTTCCAGCGGCCAGCTGGGGAACCCGGCGGGTCGGCTGCGAACCCGCGTCGAGTAGCGACCGCCAACAGGGCAGCGAAGAACATCAAGCCAAACAGAGATTGCCAGACCGCTGCGCGGTTACCCAAAGATGTTCTTGGCCTTGCCAACGGAACAGGCCCGCTTACGTAATTCGTTTGATAAATCGGCAGCAGATTTGAAAAGGCGGTCCGTCGAGATCTTTGCGGCGGACGGCCCGGACGATTTGGACCTGGAAGTAAACGAAGGGAATGGGGCCCAGGGCGACAATCAGTTCGTCGCATTTGGGGCGCTCTTCCGCCAGAAACGAAAATCCTCCCGCGGAGATGTCCAGGAAATGGCGGAGCTGAAAGTTCTCTTGAATGGGAAGCAACGGGCCGGTGTATTCGGCCACCAATTGCCAGCAGTCGTAGCTTTTTCGCTGGCTCTTGCGGCGTTCCTCGAACTTTTGTTCCGCGTCGGGTTTTTTGGGATTGGCCTCTTGATGCTGTTCGAGCAATTGCTCGGCAAGCTCGGCACAGCTCATCGACGACGATGCAATGGCGGTGCTCACAAGGGCGATCCCAGATTCCACTCACAGTTCCAATCCTCACCTATCTAGGTTGCGGATGACCCTTAAGCAAATAACGACCACCTGGCACCACCTACGCCCGGCGAACAGTTCCGATGGTAGCGGATATTTCATCCGCACGGTCAGATTCCTGCAACCTTCCCCGGCACGCGCGGATCGTGGACTCCCCGGAACTGCTTCGCTTGTTCGTCCCAAACTATTCCCTGGGCGGTGCCTATGGCCGCCACGGTTTTGAGCTTGTGGCCGCGAGATTCCAGATCCCTTTGCAACTCCTCCGGGGCCTTCGTTTCGATCCGCAACTCGTCTGGAGACCACTGGTGATGAAATCGCGGCTGGGCGAGGGAGTCTTCCAGCGACAGGCCGAGATCGAAGTGGCGAACGATGGCCAGCAGCACCTGGCTGATAATGGTTGGTCCGCCGGCAGCGCCGAGCGTCATCACCGGCTGGTCGTTCTCCAGAATGATGGTGGGGCTCATGCTGGAAAGGGGCCGTTTGAGTGGGGCGACGGCATTAGCTTCCGCGCCGATGAGGCCGAAGGCATTGGCCTTGCCGGGAGCAATGGAAAAGTCGTCCATTTCGTTGTTCAGGAAGACACCCGTTCCCGGCACGATGACTTTGGACCCAAAGCTGGTGTTAACCGTCTGCGTGAGGGCGACCCAGTTGCCGGCGGCATCGGCCGTGGCGATGTGGGTGGTGTGCTTGGCGAAGACGTCGCTTTGCCACGCCGGCGGCTCACCTTGTTTCGGGACTTTGAGGGCCTCATCAGGTTTGATCTTCGCGGCCAGTTCCTTGGCATAGCCTTTATCGACCAGGCCGCGCGGAACCTTGGCGAAGGCGGGATCGCCCAGCCAATACGCCCGGTCGGCAAAGGCGAGCTTCATCGCTTCAGCCACCATGTGCGTGAACTCGCCCGGGCTCTTCTTAGAGATACCTTGAAGATCAAAGTTCTCCAGGATGTTGAGAATCTGCGCCACATGCACGCCGCCGGAACTGGGAGGCGGGAAGCCGACGATGGTGCGGTTGCGGTAGGTCGTCTTCAGCGGCTGGCGGAGGAGAGGCTGGTACCTGGCAAAATCCTCGGCTGAAAGAATGCCGCCGTTTTCGGTCATCCATTTTCCGACAGCCTGGGCAAATTCGCCGCGATAGAACCAGCCGGTCCCTTGCTCGGCAATTTGCCGATAGGTACGGGCGAGGTCCGGCTGCGTGATGAGGTCCCCTTCAAGCCGCGGTGAGCCGTCGTCCTTCAGCAAAAGCGACTTGCTGGCCGGAAACTTGGCGAGTGACTTCTGCGACGACTTGACGTTGCGGGCATAGATGCGGTCGAGAGCGAATCCCCCCTCGGCAATTTCCGCCGCGGGTAGCAGTAGGTCTTGAAGCGGCAACTTGCCGTGGCTTTTCAACGCCACTTCGTAAGCGGCCAGCGCGCCCGGCGTGCCGACCGCAAGCGGGCCGGTCACGCTCCAATCGCCCTGGGGCTCGCCGTTCTTCAGGTACATATCCCGCGTGGCCGCCGCCGGGGCAGTCTCGCGGCCATCGATCGCGGCAAACTGGCCGTCCGCACGGCGGATCAAAATGAAGCACCCGCCGCCGATGCCCGAGTTGTGGCCATCGACGACGCCCAGCGTCAGCGCCGACGCAATCGCCGCATCGACTGCATTGCCGCCGCGCTTGAGAGCAGCGACGCCGGCGTCAGTTGCCAGTGGATGAACGGAGGCGACCATGCCGTTGGCGGCGGTGGCAACGTTGGAAGCCAATCCATCCGCGGCGATTGCCGTCTTAAAAGGAGCGGATGCCACGGCGGACGCTCCCAGAAGCAGAATGTCGCGGCGGGCGACCAAGAAGGGGTCGGGAGAAGTTTTCACGGGCATAGAATCTTCCGTTGCAAAGTTGTTCGCCGCGAAAACCCGTCCCGACCCCGATGAATAGATCCTTTCGCGGAGCGAAAGGCGACTATTTTCTACGCATTTGTCTTCACACCCGCATCGCTCGCGATGTTCACCCACACATGCACGTGTGGCGTGCCGCGGAAGAACCAGACGAAGGAGGGGCCTTCCAGCCGCCAGCTGTCCCAGACTTTGTCGTCGCCCAGGTCGGGGTCGGTGTAGAAGGCGAGGGAGCACTTATCGAGACCCCCTTGAGACTTGAGGCAGGCGAGAACTTCATCCTTGTCACTCTGGCGATAGGGTTCGATCAGTTTTTGCAGCGTCTTCTGCACTTGTTCCTGTTGGTCCTTGGACATGTCGGCGACGGCGAGGCCGGGGAATTTCCCCTTCTCCCCCTGAAAGCCGACGGCTTGCTCGGTGGGGAGGGACTTCACTTCGGATGCCGCCCGCTGCTTGCCGTCGAGCATCTGGTAGACCTTGTTCGCTTCCAGGGCCTGCTCCCAATAGACGTTGTCAGGGTGGCCCGGCTTTTCATTGAAGCCGCTGGCCGCGTGGCCGTAGAAGATTGGGCCGCCGAAGGCGACGTGGTCGGTGCTGTTGCCATCCACGCGGAGTGTCATGTGCCGGCCGGTCATCACCAGCTCAAACTTGCCGTCGCCGGGTTTTCCGAAGATGGCGAAATTCTGCTGCTTGCCGAACCCGCCGGCATCGTCGAGCAGTTGCTTGTCGACGCGCTTTTGCCAGTCGGGCTGGATGAGCCCTTCCCAAATCGCCCGGACCATTTCCTGCTGGTTGCCGGTGTAGTACTCGCTATAGACCACCGGCTTGGTGATGTGCCAATTGTTGGAGATGCGGGTGCGAAGCAGTCCGCGCTCCGGATCCTGATAATCCCAGTCAAAGCAGACTTCCTTCCGCTGCCGTTCGTTAAGCGAATCGTAAAGCTGTTTGACGAGGGTCTCCGGCGTCTTGGCATCCTTCTTCTCTTCCGCCACCAAAAGCCCCGGCGCGGCCCCGGCGATTGCCGCCGCCGCGGCACTGCTCCCCACGACCCGCAGGAACTCGCGGCGAGAAGTTTCGTCACAATCAGGGCACGTGCGAATGAGTTCGGACATG
>CAYUJE010000327.1:0-6996 GCA_964444865.1 uncultured Pirellulaceae bacterium
GAGCGAAGGATACTGCTTTCAGCTATACTATTTTTGGCTGCCGAGTGCGGACTTAGCGGTTCAAAGAGTAGCCGACCGGGTGCAACAGGGAGGCCATCATGTGCCCGAGGAAGTGGTGCGGCATCGGTATCGGCAGAGTTTGCGAAATCTATTTCGCTTGTATATGCCACTCGCCGATGTTTGGAGTGTTTATCTAAACGAACATCGAGAATCGCCGGAACTCGTCGCCCGCGGTTCCGGTGAAAGACCTCATGTAGTGGCGAATGTTAGAATGTGGGAATTGATGAAAAAGGGAAGCGAATCATGATTGCCCCCGCTAATCCACCAAGTGTGCCGGACTTGGACTATGCCAAGATTGACTCCGCGATTGCTCAAGGAATACATGATGCCGTCATGAATCGAGCTCGCCTTGGTTTCCCCGTATCGGTTTGGCGAGATGGCAAGGTCGTCATTCTCTCGCCGGCAGAGGTCTTCGCTGAAGAGGCGGCAAAAGGCAAACGAAGTACCGGCGATTCGGTCCAAGGATAGTTAATCTCCTCGCCATGATCTCTCTCATCGACTCTCCCATCGACTCTGCCGCAATTCTCGCCCAGGCCGCGTCCAACGATGCCGGGGCGGTGGTGCTGTTCTTGGGGACAACTCGCGAGTTCACCAAGGGACGGCAGACGGCGTCGCTCGATTATGAATGCTATCCGCAGATGGCGGAGGCCAAACTGGCGGAACTGGAAGCGCAGGCCCGCGAAAAGTGGCCGCTGATCCATGTCTCCATCGTCCATCGGCTCGGGCGGCTGGGGCTGGGGGAAGCAAGTATCGCCATTGCCGTCAGCTCGCCCCATCGCCAGGCGGCCTTTGAGGCCGGCAAATGGCTCATTGATACCATCAAAGAGGACGTCCCAATCTGGAAGCAGGAAAACTGGGCCGACGGGACCAGCGAGTGGGTCCACCCTGGAATCGCAAAGTAGGATGGGACTCCAGTCCCGTCCGAATAGACTTTGCCACGAGCAGAACTGACGGGACTGGAGTCCCATCCTACA
Organism: uncultured Pirellulaceae bacterium; assembly: GCA_964444865.1. Lineage (GTDB taxonomy): Bacteria > Planctomycetota > Planctomycetia > Pirellulales > Pirellulaceae > SXOA01. Next base: position 1,035 of record CAYUJE010000327.1, read on the forward strand.
AATACGCGGCAAACCACTCCTCAATTCGCCGCTCTGCTTCGGGCGGAACGGCGTGCCCTTTTTTGTGGTTGAACTGACCGACCCGCGGAGGATTGCCGTAGAGCCGGTAGACCTTCAGCGCCTGCTCAATGAACGGCCAGCCTCGGTCGCCGTCAGCACTGTCGCCGCCGAGCAATAAGAATGGCCGAGGAGCGGCCAGCGCCAAAAGCTCGTGATGCTCGTGCGTGAAACCTGGCTCCTTGATGGAATCGCCGAGATACCAAAGGGCATCCCAGTTGGAAAACTTCGTCCCCACCCCTCCTTCGCTACTCACAGTCACCTTCACCCGCTCGTCGAATGCGGCAAGGTAAAGCGTTTCCTTCGCACCCAAAGAATGGCCCACAGCCCCGATCCGCGCCGCATCCACTTCCGGCAATGCGGCGAGGATGTCCACGGCCACTAACGAGTCATAGAGCATCTTGGCCATTCCCTTGGACTCTGGCTTGCGCTTCTGAAACTTCTCCGCTTCTTCCTTGGCGGCGATATGCGTATTGTCCGGCCAGAGGAAATTTCGCGGGCAAAAGACAACTCTTCCCTGCCGTGCGAACCGCAGCCCGAACGCCTTTTCCGGCACTCCCTTCACACCGGCGGGCTGAAGGATCGACTCGTCCACCGTGGAATGAAAGGCCGCCACTCCCGGCACTTTGCCATCCTGTTTGGCGGGCCGAAGCAGATAGGCCTGGGTAAGAATCCCCGGCTCCACCTCGTATTCCACAAGTTGCCGGATGACCCCCTCGGGCCGGTCCTCTTCCAGAATTTTCAGCTTGGGGACAGCCTTCCGCTCTGCCGGCATCGGTCCCAGGAAGTCCAGCCACCACTTGCGCAGCTCCAGACGGCGGCCATTCCAGCCATCCAGTGAGTCAATCCGCTGGCCATTTCTATCTACCAGCAATTCGCTCAGTTTGGGCGTATCGGCTGGCAATTTGGCCGGCTGGTTTTGAATCTCCTGGAGCCAGGGGACCTCCTTGGATTTGTCATTCTCGGCTGCTGCGGGGCAAAACCGAGAAGCCAGAAGAGATGCGGAACTGGCGGCGAGAAAAGTACGGCGCTGCATGAGTTGTTTCCGTGATGCTTAGCCGCCTCGTCCACGAGGCGATTGCGGATTGTTATTCGCGTGAGCCACTCAACAGGATACAATGCCGAGGCTTCACTTGCATTCCCCGCATGGATGCGGGCAGGGCACTCCAGTGTTTCACTTTGCGTTGCAGAGTGCGACACTAGCCCGACGCGCAAGCGAGGGAATTGGACGTGGTGCCAGTGCAAAACGCATTTCCCGCGCTTGCGCGTCGGCCTAGTAAATTGTGCCACCTGAATCACTGCGCAGCCCCAGGAACGCGGCGGGCTACCTTATGACTCGCAAGCCTAAACCCGATTTTCCCCGCCGAGCCATCCTCGAGCCCCCCAGCGCCGAGTCGCTGGGACTGACCGACCTTGCGCCTCCTGCGGACGAAGATGCCGGAATATCGCTGGAAGAACTGGGACAAACCTACGCTGCACTTCTGGCAAAAGGGGCGGACCCCTATCCCGAGGAAGGAGAAGCGAACGCTTCCGAGGACTCCGAACTTGCCCAGGCCTTGGCCAGCCTGGCTCCGGACGAAGCCAACGACGAAGCGACAGAATCCGCCAACGGCTCGGCAACCATTCCCGGTCCGGCTCCTTTGCGCCGTGTGGTTGACGGTGATGACGACCGCGGGTGCGAAATCACCCCGCGGACAATCCTGGAGGCCATCCTGTTCGTCGGTCATCCGCAAAGCGAACCCCTTTCCAGCCAGCAAATTGCCGGCTTGATGCGAGGGGTGACCGGGGATGAAGTGGACGATCTGGTCCGTGAACTGAACGACGCCTACTCTGCCGAATACGCCCCCTATTTCATCCAATCGCGCGGGGCGGGCTACTTATTAGAGCTCCGCGAGGAGTTCGCACCCCTGCGAGACAACTTCTATGGCCGTATCAAAGAGGTTCGCCTGACGCAGGGGGCCATCGATGTACTGGCCATCGTGGCCTACAACCAGCCGATTACCTTGCCGGAAATCGACCGCATCCGAGGTCGCTCCAGCGGGGCGGCTATTTCGCAGTTGGTGCGACGGGAAATCCTGGCCTATGAAAAAGCTGCGGAGAAGGGGGCCAAGCCGACCTACCGCACGACCGAGCGATTCTTGGATCTTTACGGATTGGAAAGCTTGGACGACCTCCCTCAAGTAGACCGTCCTCTGTAACGATTCGTCCGGTTTTGGCGCCGGCACTCGTGCTAGCACTTTTCGCCGCAACGCCTTGCTGTGCAACGTCTTGCGTCAAAAATACTTTGCCTGCGAAGAAACCCGTAATGACGCGCCCGCCTTTGGCTACTAGAATACAAAGGCCCTCCAACCTTCAGTCAGGCTGAGCGGCAAAGATTACGTCCTTGTGAACAAGCCTTCGGATTTTCCAACTGCTTCAACTCCGTCTGAGCAAAGCAACTGCCGATTTCGCTTGTCCCCTTTATGATACGACCCTCAGCTCTTGATCGCCTTCGGCATTCTGTGCCGGCAGTGCTCCCCTCGCTCTTATTGTGCGATTTTGGCAATTTGGAGCGGGAAGTGCGCGCCCTGGAAGAGTCTGGCGTGCCAGGCCTCCATCTGGATGTCATGGACGGCTCGTTCGTCCCCAATCTCAGCTACGGCATGCCCATCGTCGCGGCCATCCGCGGACTGACCGAACTCCCCATCGATGTCCACTTGATGATTCAGCGGCCGCAGAACTACGTCAAGCAGTTCCGCGAAGCCGGGGCGGACAGCCTGACCATCCACATCGAGGCGGTCGAAGATCCCCGCCCCGTCCTGGAACAAATCCGCTCCCTCGGCTGCGGGGCCGGCATCGCCCTCAATCCCCCCACTCCCATCTCCCGGCTGGAAGGCTGCTTGGACCTGTGCGATCTCGTGCTGGTCATGAGCGTGCAGGCTGGTTTTGGCGGGCAATCGTTCAACCCCGTCGCGCTCGACAAACTGCGGCAAGTCCGCACCATGGTCGAACCCGATGTGCTCCTGGAAATCGACGGCGGCATCAACAGCGCCACCATCGCCCAGGCCAGTTCGGCTGGGGCACAACTATTTGTCGTTGGCTCAGCAATTTTTGGCAAACCCGATTATCAGCAGGCGGTCACGGAATTGACCCACCTGGCAACCCCACAACCCGTTTAGAAAGTAGTCCCCACGGACAGGCCGGCACACGGAGTGTGCTGGCTACTATCAGGACCTCCTCTCCTCTATGGTACGCATCCTCCTCGTTCGCCCCGGCTCCACCGATTTTGATGAGCAAGGCCGCATCAAAGGGACGCTCGATATCCCCCTCAGCGAAGCTGGCAGCTTGCAAGTCACCCGCATTGTGCAGGAACTGCGCGAGACCAAAATCGACCAGGTCTATACCTCCCCCTGCCGCTGTGCCGAACAAACGGCGGGCATCCTGGCCGGCGACCACCGCCTCAAGGTCAAAAAGCTTTCCGAATTTCAGAACCTCGACCACGGACTCTGGCATGGCAAACTCATCGACGAAGTCCGCCACAGCCAGCCCAAGGTCTATCGCCAACTGCAGGAAAATCCGCAAACCGTCTGCCCACCCGAAGGGGAGCCGGTCGGCATGGCCTTTGACCGCGTGAAAGCCGCCCTCCAGCGCCTGCTCAAAAAACACCGCACTGGCACCATCGCCCTGGTGATTCCCCAGCCCTTGTTCGCCCTTGTTCGCAGTTTGCTGGAAGATGCCGAAGTCGGCGACCTTTGGAAAGCCGAATGCGAAGAAGGCGGCTGGTGCTCCGTCGAACTGGCACCCGCCACCGACCTCGCCTGGCGCGGAGTGGAACTTTCGAAGGCCTAGCTCGGAATTCCTATCACGAGCAAGTTACACCAATCTGAGGGCCGCCTTGCCAACTTTGGGCCCACCGAGGCCAGCGCGGGCTCGAATCTTGCTTTCCAGCCGCAAGAATCGGGTTGATCGCCGCGTTTCTTAGTGCCGACCTCCGAGGGGTAAGGTGACGTAAACCTATTCACGAACTTGCCAGAGCTGCGGGGCTCCTCGGGAAGTTTGTTCGCTGCGGGATGCCGAGCGAGTCATCGCGGGAATTGCCCGTCCCCGCCGATTTCTGTTTGATGTCGAAGAAGGCAGGAACTTGGTGGAGAGCCGGGCCGGATGGAGTGTTTGATACCGCGGACGATCGGGCCGAGAACGACCGGGCTGCGCCACCCCGAAGGGGTCACCCACCACAGCCCAGGCTCGCTCGGCTTGGCGAGCGCAGCCTGGGTAGGCATGAAACGGTGTCGCGAACCCTGAAAGGGTTACCCACCGTCACGCGGTATAGGTGACCCCTTCGGGGGTCCAGGCGATGACTACGTTTGCTAACCCCAGGGTGCGCTCGCAAAGCCTCGCGACCCGTGGGCTGGGTTAGGAAACCCTTCAGGGTTACGCCCCAAGTCTAGAGGCGATGAATTGTGCGAACGACGCAGCCAACGGCTTTGAGTCCTCGAAGCCTAGGTTACCAGCGTGCGCCCAGATTACGGGATAGTGACTGCATGTTGAGCCAAGTCTCATGTCGAGCAAGTAGAAACCGCCACCGCCATCAAAACCAATCGGGCAAGCCTCCGGCATCCAGTGAGGCACACTATACCCAAGCATGTAGTCGCGAACCTCTTTGGTTGAGAACAACGGGTCAAGATCTCGATCAGTTCCTTCGAAATACCCGCCGTTTGACCATTGCAGGAAATCTAGATACTCAGTCGGCAATGGACACTTGGGAAGAATCCATTGATGAGGAGAAAACGGAGGATCAAACCGCCCTTCGCCAACTACCTTTTGATGCTCGTCGATCAGTTCTCGGATTTCAGATTCGGTGAGTGGTGCGAACACACTCTCGACAAACGAACGAATTTCGGCGTCAGATGCGCCGCTAACCGGGACGGAACGTAATGCGTCGTCCCATTTCATGTGGAGGTTTCCGGCGGCCATAACAGGCTTCCTACGCCAAAATCTCCCCCACCACCCTCCCATGCACATCCGTCAGCCGGAAGTCGCGGCCGCTGTAGCGGTAGGTGAGGCGGGTGTGGTCGAGGCCGAGGAGGTGGAGGAGGGTGGCGTGGAGGTCGTGGACGTGGACTTTGTTCTCGACCGCTTCGTTGCCGAACTCGTCGGTGTTGCCGAGGGCCTGGCCCCCTTTCACGCCGCCGCCCGCCAGCCACATCGTGAAGCCGCGGCTGTGGTGGTCGCGGCCTTTGGCCCCTTCGGACCAGGGGGTGCGGCCGAATTCGCCACCCCAGACGACGAGCGTTTCGTCCAGCAGGCCGCGGCTCTTGAGGTCGGCGAGGAGGGCGGCGATGGGGCGGTCGCTGGCGAGAGCGTGGTTTTTGTGGTTCATGATGTCGCCGTGGTCGTCCCAGGGCTGGCCGCCGCCGTAGTAAAGCTGCACCATCCGGACCCCCCGCTCGACGAGGCGGCGGGCGACGAGGCAGGCGTCGGCGAACTGGCCGCTGCCGTAGAGCTTTCGCGTCGCTTCGCTTTCGCGGCTCAGCTCAAAAACTTCCTGGGCGGCGAATTGCAGGCGGAAGGCCATTTCCAGCGACTGGATGCGGGCTTCGAGCTGGCCGTCCTCCCCGCGGGCCGCCAGGTGCTCGCGGTTGAGCTCCTGCAAGAGGTCGAGCTGCTGCCGCTGGGCCGCGGCGGGGAGATACTGATTGTGGACGTGTTGAATGACGGTTCGCGGGTCGAGCTTGCTGTTGTCGATGTGGCAGCCCTGAAAAATCCCCGGCAGAAAACTGTTCGACCAAAGCTGCGGCCCGACCACCGGCTTGCCGGGGCAGAACACGACATACCCCGGCAGGTTCTGGTTCTCCGTCCCTAGGCCGTACGTCAGCCACGACCCGAGGCTCGGCCGCGTCGGCTGCGTGTTGCCGCTGTTCATCAT
>CAYUJE010000328.1:0-6958 GCA_964444865.1 uncultured Pirellulaceae bacterium
CATGAAAATCACCCCCATTCAAACGCTGGTCTGCCACGCCCGAATGAGAAACTGGGTCTTTGTCAAAGTTCTGACCGATCAGCCGGGGCTGCATGGGTGGGGGGAAGCGACGCTGGAGTGGCACACCCGCGGCGTGGTGGGGGCGATTGAAGATTTGGCCCAGCTGGTGGTGGGGGAGGACCCGACGCGGCCAGAGCATTTGTGGCAGACCATGTATCGCCAGCATTTTTGGCACGGCAACGGCATCATTCGGGCCACGGCGATTGCTGGGATCGACATTGCCCTGTGGGACATCGTGGGGAAGGTGCTCGGCGTGCCGTGCAGCAAGCTGTGGGGAGGGCCGGTGCGGGAGTTTGTCCGGACATACTCGCATCTCGGCGGCGGGCGGATGGAGGATTTTTACGAAACGCCGGTCGATAACGCCAAACGGTTCGCCGATCTCGCCCGCCAGGCCGTGGCCGACGGCTATACGGCGTTTAAGAGCATGGCAGTTCCTTCCACCATGCCCATCGAAGGACAAAAGCCAATCCGCGCCGCAGCCGCGGCCGTGGAAGCGATGCGGGAGGCGGTCGGTGAAGACATTGACATCATGGTCGATTGCCACGCCCGTCCATCGCCGGCGATGGGGCTGAAATTCGGCAAGGCGCTGGAGCCGTACAACCTGTATTTCTTTGAGGAGCCCTGCTGGCCGGAAAGCATTGAAGGGCTGGCGATGATTAACGCGGCCCTGACCACGCCCGTCGCCACCGGCGAGCGAATGACGCACCTGGCTCAGTTTCGGGACCTGTTCGCTGCCCGAGGGTGCGAGATTTGCCAACTCGATCTAACGCACTGCGGCGGCTTTACCGAGGCTCGCCGCATCGCGGCCCTGGCCGAGGCCCACCGCATTGCTCTCGCTCCGCACAACCCACAAGGGCCGGTCAGCACGGCCGCTTCGCTAGAATTCGGCTTCTCGCAGCCCAGCTACATCATTTGCGAAACGGTCCACAACGATGTCCCTTGGCGGCAAGACGTGGTGCAAGAAGGCTTCACCATCGAGAAAGCCGGCCGCATCGTCCGCCCCAACACGCGCCCGGGACTGGGGATCGAAATCAACGAAAGCGAAGTGAAGAAGCATCCCTTTGAACAGGAGCTTTTGCAGCGGGTAAATCACCCGGATGGGAGCGTGGGAGACTGGTAGGCCGGCATCGGATCGCTATTTGTCGGCCTTGGTTTTGTCTTCCTTGAGGTCAGAACCAAAATCCACCTTGGGGACAGTTTGGGCGGCGGGGGCAGCTTCAAAATAGGCGTCGCTCGGTTGGAAGCCGCGGAAGGAAGCAATGACGCTGGCGGGGAACGAGCGAACGAGCGTGTTGTAGGCGCGGACGGCTTCGTTGTAGCGCTGTCGCTCGACAGAAATGCGATTCTCCGTGCCAGCCAGTTCGGCCTGCAGGTCGCGAAAATTCTGGCTCGCTTTAAGATCAGGATACCGCTCGGCCACGACGAGCAGTCGGGCGAGCGAACCTTCCATCTCTCCGGCGGCTTGTGCTTTTTCGCCCACCGTCTTGGCAGCGCCCCATTGGCTGCGGAGGCGGGTGACGTCTTCCAGGATCTCCTTTTCGTGCGCGGCGTATCCCTTGACGGTGCTCACGAGATTGGGGATGAGGTCATATCTTCTCTGCAATACCGTTTCCACCTGTGACCAGGACGAGCGAATCCCTTCCTGCGAAGCCACCAGCCGGTTGTTGAGGGAAATGCCCCAGAAAACGAAGGCAACCCCTAGGAAAGCAATCAGGCCAAGCACGCCCAGGGTGAAGGACCAACGACTGGAAGAGGCGGGGTTATTCATGGGAATCTCGAAACGTTAGCTTTTAGGGTGGAGATGTTGATCGACGGCTTGAACGATCCGTTCGATAGCCGCCAGGTAATTTGCCGCCAGCGTCTGCAGGTCGATTCCCGCCGGGAGTTTGTGGCTGGATTTGAGTTCCAGCACGCTCTCAAAGGGGCTGGAATCGAACGAGATGTAGGCGGCTAGTTTTTTCAGTGCGTCCTGCTTACAGGAAGGGACTTCCTCATCGTAAAGTTCGAGCGAGGCCCGAAAGAGAACCAGAAAAGTGGAAACGGACGACGCCAACAAGCTAGTGAGACGCTCCGGCGTGTGGCAGGCAACCAGATACCTCTGCCGAAAGAAGAGCAACTTGCTCTTCAGTTCATGTTCGAGCTGCATCCGCAAGTGAGCGGGGTCGACTTTCAGGCCGGCCAGCAAATCAGTTCCGAACAAAACCTTGCGAGAACGCTGCATGTCGAGAATTTCAATCGGAAAGGCATCGGCGGAACCGGCCAATTCCGCGGGCGTGAAGAATTGAGGAAGTGGATTGCCGGACTTCTCCCACTTCACAGCGGCTGTATGAACTGCCTGCAGTTCGCTGGTTTCCAGAGGCTCCGCAACCACCAGCAGGTTATAACCAGAAACTCCTTTCAGAAAATCTCCGGTCGCGGCGGAGCCGTAAAGGACGACGGACTTGAGCTTGTCCGCCAGCCCGGTTTTGAGGTCGTCGACAAAGTCTTCCGGTTTCATGGTCATAAATCCATCCAATGCTTTCACCAGCCGCCACTCGCCCCGCCGCCGCCAGAACTTCCGCCGCCAAATCCACCCCCGCCGCTGGAAAAGCCGCCGCCGCTTCCCGACGACCAACCACTCGAACCGCCCGTGCCGATCCACGTCCAATTATTCGAGAGGGTTCCTGACTTCCGACTGCCTCCGCGCCCCGAAAATGTCATGCCGGTTCGCCAGCCCACAATCACCACGAGCAGGGCAACGGGAATGTGGATGAAAGGTGCTACCGGCCCTGCAATCATAATTCCCATGAACATCGGGAATCCCATAAAGAGCATGCCAAAAAGTATCGGCGGGAATACACGCGCTCGCGCACTTGATCCCGCGATAAAAGAGCCGATTGACACAAACACACTTAAAAAAAACGACATGATCACTTTTTCGCTGAAGCCCAACTCGCCCGCTGGTCGGCGCTCTTCCGCGGTTGCGGGCTGGCCTCTCTCGATGATTTCGCAGATGCGGTTGACTGCCCCCGAAAGTCCGTCGAAATAACGCTGTTTCTTGAAGGCGGGAAACAGTTGCTGATTCAGAACGCGGCCCGCGAACGCGTCCGGCAGAATCGGTTCGAGTCCATAGCCGACTTCCACACGGGCCTTGCGATCTTGCATGGCGACAAGCAGCAAGATGCCGTTGTCTTTCCCTTTTTCGCCAACGCCCCATTGCGCAAAGAGCTTATTGGCAAAATCGTCAATCTCTCCCCCTTCCAAAGACTGCACGATGACGACGGCAAATTGAGCCCGATTCCCTTGACGCAGCGATTGGCAGCGAGTTTCGAGTTCCCTTTTTTGCTCGTCAGACAGAATTCCGGCGAAATCGTTTACGTCAGCGGTGGGACGCAAGGATTGCAGGAGCGTGTCGGCTGGGATTTGCGCGACAGCAGCGCCGGCCAATATGAGGCTGACAAGCGCCCAAGCAATCAACGGCACGAAACGCAGACACCTCTTCGATCTTTGCGGTGACAATGCCGGGTGCATGAACAATTCCATTTTTGGTTCGGCGAAAACGCGGACGGCTACTTGCCCACGGATGGTTCCACGGATTTTGAAGGGGTGGAGGCATGCGGAGGAGTTAATGACTCCGCTTTCGGCGGAACTTGTCGGCTGCGGTAAAGGTCAACGCCGTAACGGGCCCCGAGGCCAAGTGAAAGTCCGAGGACGACGATGAGGATGCGGTTGCGCACGGTTAGGGCTTTTTGAGAGTGGTCAGGAATTCAACAATGTCCACCAGGTTTTTTGCCGTCAAACTCTTTTGCAGATCGGCCGGCATCAGAGAAATGGGCTGCTTCTTCATGGCGGTGATTTCGTCCCGCGGGATCTTGCGGATGATGGCCTCGGCAGTTTTCACGCTGACTTCCTGCTCGGTCTCGCTCACCAGAATGCCGGATAGGCTGGTGCCGTCTTCCAGGAGCAGCAGGTGCGTCTCAAAGTTGTGGCTGATGCCGGCGCTGGGGTCGAGGATCGAAACATAGAGGGCCTCCTTGCCGAGCTTGCTGCCGATTTCCGACAGGTCGGGGCCGACCTCCTTTCCTTCCCCTTTCACCTTGTGGCATTTGGCGCAGGTGCCGACGGTGGCGAAGACCTTTTTTCCTTCGTCGATATTGCCCGATTGCTTCACCAATTCCGCGACGGGCGGCAGAGGTTTGGAATCGGCCGTGGCGGGTAGTTTCAAATGCTTGCCGGCGGCAGTTTTGATGGCCCCATCGCTGGAAGTGAGCAGGGCATTGGCGGCGGCGAAGTTGAGATCGGCGGGAAGCTTGCCGGCTTCCACGAGAGTGAGAAGTTCCTTTTGCCCCGGCAGATTTCGGCCCAGAGCCGTCACGGCAGCAGCCCTCAGGCCGATGCTTTTTTCTGAGGTGACCAGCGGCAACAAAAGCCCATTGACGTTATGGTCCCCCAGCAGTCCCAAGGCAGCAGCAAGTTGGGTGGCCTTGGATTCATCCTTATCCGCCAGCGCCGCGGTCAGAAACTGCTGCTGCCCCAGTTTGATTAACAACCGGGCGGCTTCCACGCCGAGCGTTCCGTCCGCATTCTCCACAGCCAGACGTACGAGTTCCTCTTTCGCCTCGACCAGCTTGAACTTGGCGACGATCGTCAGATACTCGTCCGTCCCTTTCTTCAGTTGCAAATACCGCAGCACGGATCCCTTGGCATCCTCGGAAAGTTCCGGATTCTCCAGCCGCAGCAAGGCCTTCACGCGGCGGGAATCCTTGGCACGCGTGGCCTCGTCGACGTCTTCTGCGCCAGCCCACCTGGGCAGTACGAGAGCCGAGAACATCACGAATACGAGGAGTCGAGCCATGAATTCTTGAACTACCATCAAAGGAAATAGACGTCAAAAGGCTACGCCAGCCGCCGCCGTCGGCAAGCGATCATGTAGGCGGACTCCAGGTCAATGGGCACGAACAAATCCGGACCGATTCCGAGCGGAAGTTGGGGAAGCACGTCCCCGATTGCGAACTCCGCGCTCCATAAGTCCAGTTCATCGCGTTCGCTTCGCCGCACCGGTTGATAGGCCACGGAGTACAGATTTTTGAGGCCGCTGAGATGCGATTGGTCATCGTGCCCCAGCAATTCCATGAGCTCATTGTGCAGGTTCGCGGCCCGCGTCGTAACCACATCCACCAACACCAGCCCAATCCCCGTGCTCAAGCAACTCGCACATTTGGCGGCGAATGTCCGCCGCGTTTCTGGACGGTCCTTGTTCGCTGGACTCACCAGTTCAATCGCACCCACCAAAGTGGGGCCTCCTTCCCGATGGAAAACCAGCACCTCCGCTCCTTCGAGAACGGTTCCCGGCAGCGTCATGGCCGGTGCGGGCGGTGACCATGCCTTGCGCGGCAGCACGGCGGTCCGTTCACCGCCCAAAGCATCATGGGCAGATTCAAAAGTCGCCACGTCGATTTCCACGCGGGCGGCGGGATGCAATTGCTCCTCGGCAAAGTACCCCTCTGGCAGCCACCGTTCGTTGAGCGCGTCGGCAATCGATCCCGCCCAAGTGGCATGGAACGATTCCCAGTGGCGCTCCGTGGAAAGCGGTGGATGGAAATGGTCAAGCAGCGGCATAAATCTATTCTACTCCGCCAGGCTTTTCAGGGCAGCATCCTTTTCCGGGCCGGTGAGGAAGTCAAAAGCCCGCAGATAGCGGGGTTGATCGGCTTCCTTGGTCGCCGGGTCCTTGAGGATTTTGGCCAGTAGCGCGGGAGTGGCCTTCGCCCGGCTTCGCCAGACGATGTCGCGGCCCGCGGGAGTGTTGAGCACGCTGCCGCCGGCTTGCTTCAGGTACTCGCCCAGATAGGCATCCCATTGCTTGTCGGCACCAATGCCGAGGGCTTCCAAATACCAGCGGTCTTTGCCGTCATGTTGCGCGGCGAGTTGCCCCCATAGTTCCGGTGCCTGCGAAGACTTGCAATGCCGTAGCGAGATGGCAAGTTCGCGACGAACTTCGGGCGACTTGTCATTCACAAGACCAGCAACCTTGGCAATGTCCATTTTCTGTTCGCGGGCGATGCGAATACCGACAATGCGGATGTCAGGATGGCTATCTTCTAATGCAATCTGAACGGCCTCTTCGGCTTCGCCCGGCAGATTCGACAGAACCCACAGAGCGCGAGCTTGAGCCCGCGGATCGTCAGTTCCGCCGATGTTCGCTTCGACAGCCGACTCCGCCTTCTTCCCCATCGCTACGAGAGCGGCGAAGGCTAGATAGCGGGCCTCTAGATTAGGACTGTTCAGGGCCTTGGCCGCACCCTCCGCAGTGCTGAAGTCATACTTCGGTATCGAGTACTTGCCAAATCCCTTGGGAAAAACCCGGAAAATCCGCCCCTTGTCCACTTCCTGCTGATTGTGGCCGCCGACGCCCGGATCGTACCAGTCGGCGACGAACAGGGAACCATCCGGAGCGATGCAGGCATCCGACGGGCGGAACCAATTGTCCCGCTTTCCTTCCAGGATGTTCACGATCTCCGCGGAATACCCCGCGCCGCTCTTCTTGCTCACATAAGCCCGCACAATGCTCGGCCCGGCATCGCAATGGATGATTTGGTTGGTGAAACCAGAACCGAGAAGGGTCCCTTCATTGAAGCAAATCCCCGTGGGCGAGCCCGCGCCGGTCTGAATCAGATTCGGCACCACGCCCGGATCGTTCAGGTGCCAGTGGCGGAGCGGGATTTCCTTCTCCCAGTTCTCCCGCGGCTGTTGCCAGCCAGCGCCGGTGAATTCGTCCTTGTAGCCGTAGTTACCGTATTCCATGACGAAGTTAATGCGCACGCCCTTGTTGCCGTCGTCGGCGTTGTCGGACTGCCAGAGAGTGCCGAAGGAATCAACCGCCACGTCCCCGTTGTTGCTGAAGTTCCAACCCAGCGTT
>CAYUJE010000329.1:0-6884 GCA_964444865.1 uncultured Pirellulaceae bacterium
GCATTGTACTTTGCCGGGTCAGGAAGCGGCGGCTTCATTTTTTCGTGCTGGCGGGAGCCGAGGAGGACAATTCTCGCTCCCGTTGCTTCCAGAGAATCGAGCAGCGTATTCATGCCGCTGCGGAATTCTTCCAGCCCTGCGTCGCCGGCGTAGGCTTCGTTTTCGCCGTAACATACGATAAGAACCGTGGGCTTGCAGAGAGCTACGTCGCTGAGGAGTCGCTTGAAGCCGTCGGCTCGGCTGCCGAAGACGGCGCGGGCGTCTCCCCAGACCGTGTCGCCGCTCCAGCCAAGGTTGCGGAAGGTGATGTTCTTGCTGGGCATCGCCGCCGTCAGCATCGTTTCCAAATAGCCCGTGTTCTGCAGCCGTTCGATGAACCCGCTGCCGAGGAACACGACCCGGTCGCCGTCGCGGAATTCGAACAGCCCTTTCTCGCGATTGCGAGGCTCGGCAGCGGACGATCCGGTTGCGGCCAGCGAGAGAACGAGCAATATAGAACAATCACGGATATTCAAGTGGAGACCTTTTAGGCAGAGGTCTCACACAGAGGCACGAAGGCACAGAGGGAAGGAGAAGGCAAGTATCTCGCTGCTTTTTCTCCCATTCTCTGTGCCTTCGTGCCTCGGTGTGAGAATTCTTAAGGATCGATTCGTTTCACGGTCGTGTAATACGCCCCCCGCGATTTGCCGTCCGCTTCGTCCAGCCAGGTTTGAAGCATGACGTGGCCGGTTGGCTTAAGATCGAGCGTGATGGTGACGCTGCCCGCCACAGCAGGAATCTCCGCTGTCCCCTCCACGTCGCCGATTCTCACGCGGGCCTTTCCCGCAGGGATTTTGTAGGGTACTCCGCTCGGTCGCATCCGTAAAGTAAACGCATACTTGCCGGGCCGGGCGACTTCCACGGCCCACTGACCATTTACCAGCGGATCCTTCGCCACACCGCCTTGACCACTCTGGTTCCAAGGAGGCATCTTGTCATCAACCGAGTGCCAATCGTGGCAGCAGAGTTCCTGCTGCGGCGCGTGTTCATCGCCGAGGGGGATGTCGGAGTATTCGTTGAAACGCGGTGAGACGTGGGTCCACCAACGTTCGTAGGCATCGCGCAAGTTCCTCACATCGTTAGGGCGACTGGCGGCGATGTCGCGAGATTGCCCCGGATCGGTACGGAGATCGAATAACTCCTTGCCATCTACCAGCCGCCATTCGTGCATGGATTCATGTTTCATGACCGAGCATTTGCGCCACTTTTCGGGAAGTTCGATGCGCTGTGAGTGCACGACGAACGGGACCAAAGCGACCGGGGGACCGGGATTTTCGTCGCTCGGCTCGTAAATCCCCAAATCACTGCGGAGCGAGCGGCCGTCAAGATTCGGCAGCTTGAGAGGGCCAGGGTCACACAAGTCGAGCAACGTGGGGAGAAGGCAGAAATGGGCCGAGGGGAGCGCCACTTCTTCAATTCTTCGACTTTCAGGCTGATTCATGCCACGCGGCCATCGAATGAAGCACGGCACGCGATGTCCTCCTTCATACTGCGACCCCTTCTGACCCCGCATGCCGGCATTGAAGCCGAGCCACTTCTCTCCGTCTCTCGGTCTCTCCTTCTCTCCGTCCTTCTTCTTCGCCCCCCCTGCGCCCGCCCCAATCACCCCCGCTGCCGTGCCGTTGTCGGTCAGGAAGACGACAATGGTGTTCTCCGCGAGCTTCCATTCATCCAGCTTGCCTAGCAATTCTCCGATGTTCTCGTCGATGTTGGCGATCATGCCGTAGAAATTAGCCATCGGCTGAGGAACGCCCTTGTCGAGGTATGGTTTGGCGTATTTTTCGTCGACGTTGTACGGCCCATGCGGGGCGTTCGTGGCGAGGTAGCAGAAGAACGGCTTCTCCTTGTGCTTCTCGATGAACTTCGTCGCCTCGCGGAACCAGACGTCGGTGCAGTAGCCCTCTTGTTTCTCCGGAACACCGTTTCGCATGTACGTATCGTCGAAGTAATCATTCCCCCAATGGTCCGGCGACTGCCCCACGCCGCCGCCGCCGTTGTAGAGAGCTTCCTGAAAGCCCCGGTCGTGCGGTCGATAGGGCCAGTTGTCCCCCAGGTGCCATTTGCCGAACATGCCGGTTGCGTAGCCCGCCTCGGCGAAATACTGCGGCATGATTTTCTCGTCCCTCCGCAGAATCGAGCGGCCCATGATGGTATGCCAGACGCCGACGCGGCAGGAGTATTTGCCGGTCATCAGTGCCGAGCGGGTTTCGGCGCAGGTCGGATCGACATGAAAATTCGTCAGCCGGATCGATTGCTTCGCCAGGGCATCCAGATTCGGTGTCTGGATCATCGTGTTGCCGTGAAAGCCGATGTCGCCGTAACCTTGGTCGTCCGTCATGATCAGCAGAACATTCGGCTGCTTCTGCTTGGCCGCGGCGGCGAAGGCGGGGATGAACAGCAATAGGAGCGTTAGGATTCGCATGGGTTACTCCATCAAACGCAAAGCCACGAAGACGCGGAGAGGGACGTAAGATAATCGTAAACGATATCTTGTGTCGGTGCAGAGCCGATCAATCAAACCACTCGTCGGTCTCGTCAAACTTAGGAAAGACGACGATCAGCACTTTCATTTTGCCGATGGCCCGGTGCCGCGTGCCGGGGCGAATCAAGATGCAGTCTCCGGGCTGAACGTCGAGGACTTCCTCGTTGAGCTGCATCTGGGCCCCCGGCTGGCATTCCAGAAAGTAATACGTTTCCGTCAGCTTGCGGTGGTAATGGAGCTGAGCATCCACGGAGATTTCGGTGACGTGGATGGTGCCGGGAAAGTCCTCGGTCTCGGCAAACGCCCGCCTGGCGGTGCCGCAGGGGCAGGGGACGCCGGGGAGGGACGCGAATCGGACCCGTTCGTAAGGCTTAGCGATGGTCATGCGGCAAGATCATTAACCCGCTGAAGCGGGTTACTACGAACGGGTTCAACGAACGGCTACTTCTTCTTGCAGTACGAAAGGGCGAGCAGGGCATAAGCTGTCACGATGTTGGCGTCCCCTTCCATCCAGCGTTTTTCGTCGTTGACCCACGCCCCATCTTCGCGCTGACGACTGCCGAGTTCGGCGATCAATTCCTTCCGCCAATCATGCTTGACCCCCTTCTCGTCGACAAACTCATCCATTCCCGTTGCCGCGAGGGCTTTGGCGAATGTGTTGTAGTAATAAAAGAGGCCGGACTGCCCCATACCGGGGTTTTCCTTCAGGTCGTAATGCTTTTGCAGCCACGTCACGGCTGCTTTCACGCGGGGGTCACTTGGCTTCACGCCGGCGTAGATCATGCTCTTCAGGCCGGCGTAGGTCATGCTGGCGTAGCTGCGCAGGCCGCCGGTTTTTTCGTCGATGCCGGCCTGGCTGTTCCCGGAGGTGCCAGCCGGCGTGTAGTAAAAACCGCCGTCAGGGTTCTTGGCCGCGAAAGGCGTGGTGTTGTGCTCGGTTTCCAGGTTCTGGCAGCGGGAGACGAAAATGAGGGCTTGCTTGATCGCTTCGCTGTTCTCGTCGTTACCGGTCGCCTTCAGGGCGTCAATCAGAAAGGTGGTGTTGGAAAGGTCCGGCCGGGCAGATTTGCCGTAGCCTGCTCCGCCGAAGAAGACGTCGTCCTTGGATTTTCCTTCGGATTCGTCCCACTGAATCCCCTTGATGAAGGCATCCGCTTTCTTGAGGGTCTTTTCGTATCGCCCGTCCTTGTTGGCTTCTGTGAAAGCCAGGATGCAGATGCAGGTTTCGTAGTTCTTGTGGAACGATTCTTTGCCGTAGATTCCGCCATCCTGCTGAACGAAGCCTTCCAAATACTTCAGGCTTTTGGCGACAGCCGGGTCGTCCGGAGAGCGGCCGTTGCGAAGAATGCCAGCCACGACGAGACCGGTGATGCCCGGTCCGTTCGCGGCAGTGTAGGAACCGTCGGCTGCCTGGCCCTTTGTAGAGAGATAGCCAATGGCCTTGGTGACCATTTGCTCGGCCGACTTGTCGTCGGCGGCCCAAATCAGGCCAGGGAGCAGCGCGGAGGCGGCTCCGGCGGTGGCAGAAACCGTGAGAAAAACTCTTCGCGTTAGCATGTGAGATAGCTCCGACAATTCAAGGAAAGGTTCCTGCGCCGGCGAAAAAAACGCCACATCTGGCTACTCAATGACCGCCAGGATGTCGTCTTCCCGCAAAATCAGCAGTTCCTCGTCATCTACAGAAACTTCCGTGCCAGCATAGGAAAGAAAAACCACTTTGTCCCCTTCCTGGACCTGGTTAGGAGCCCGCTGACCCCCGGCAATCAGCCGCCCGTCACCCACGGACAACACCCGTCCCTGCTGTGGCTTTTGCTGGGCGGCGTCGGGCAGGACGATGCCTCCCGCGGTTTTCTCCTCAGCCGCAAGTCGCCTGACCACGACCTTGTCCCCAATGGGTGTCACTTTCATTTTTCCCTTTCCCGGGCATTCAAGTATTCGATGCGGCGCGAAGGGCGTCCGCCAAACAGAAGTCGCGAGATTGTCTCACGCGAGACTGGCCACTGCAAGCATCGCCAAGGCCAAAGGGCCAATTTACTGGGTCAGAAACTTTCCCTATCCCGGAAAATCGCCTCAAAACGGCGTTGCCACTCGATTTGGGCGCTGCCAACTGCCGATGATAGAAACGGCAAACTAGGGCGATTATGCGGGTTGTACCGGTTGTTTAGCCTTTCCGCGAGATTCGGAATCAGGCGCAAACTGTTTTGTTGCTTAGGGATAGGCGATCATGAGCCATCAAAATGTCGAACCCCGCGTCAAACCCCGACGCATTGATGCCCCCCATTCGGTCGTCTCGGTGGCGGAGCAAGCGCCCGCCAAGGTGCCCGAGCTAGCTGCCGTGGGAAATCGTACTGTTCCGGTCCGACGAGCACAGCCGACCGAGGTTGCCTCATTCGAGGCGGAATCGGCAACATCCTTGGCCGCCCCAGTTTACGCCTCTTCCCCCCTGGATTCTGCGGCACTTCGAGAAAAAGAGGCCGAGCTCTTCGCCCTCGCTACGTCGCTCACCCAGCGAGAAGAGCAGTTGGACCATCAATCGGCTCAGCTGTCGGGTCAGTTGCAGGAGCAACTGCGGGAACTGGAGCAGCGAGAATCTCAGCTCAACGCACGGGCGGCGGAACTGGATAATGAGTATCGTCAGGCCCGGTTATGGGCGGAAGAGCAACTGGCTTCGCTGCGCGAGCGGGAAGAGACCCTCTCTGCGCAGGAGGCGAAACTGGAGACTCAAAGGACGGAATTGAAACTTTGGCAAGAGCAGGCCGAGCAGGCGCTAGTTCAAAAGGAAATTCTCGCTTGCCAGCGTCTGTCCGAACAATTGCAGCAGCATGAGGAGCGCCACCGGGAAATCGAATCGCGTGAAAATGCCCTGGAGAGGAACGAAGCTGAATTAGTCAGCCGCCAGCAGCAAGACCAGGAGCGGAAAGCCTCGCTTACATCGAGGGAACAGCAACTCGAGTCCAAAGAGGCTCACATCCGCGAGCGGCGGCAATTCATCGAGCGGGAAGCCGCGGCATTACATCATGCCCGGCAGGAATGGGAACGTTCGCAAGAAGCCGAGCGAGGCGATCTGGAGAAAAAGCGGGCGCAAATCCGCCTGGAGTTGTGTGCAGCAATCAAGGAAAAGGAAGAGTCGCTCGCGGCTGGAGAAGTCGCCTTGGGCGAGCAGACGCTGGCGCTGGAGAACGACCGGCAATCCCTCGCGCGCGAACGGGCCGATTGGCAGCGGCAAAAGGGAGCGGATCGGGAGGCGATTGCTCTGCTCAAAAGTCGCGTCGAAGTGGAACTGGAGCAACGCCGCACGCGCCTGAACACGCGCGAAACGGCCCTCGAACAACAGCAGGCAGCGCTCGACCAACTTCGTGGAGAAATCACCACGGCTCACCGCCAGTCGATTGAGATGCGGCTGATGGCGGAACAGCTGTGGGCGCAAGTGCAGGGGCGGATGCCCCCCCTGGAAATCACGCAGTCTATTGCGCAGCTTCGTCTTAAGCTTGGTGAGCAGTACAAAATGGAGCAACGGAGTCTGGGTGAACAGAAACAGGAGTTGCTAAAACTGGCGGAGAAAATTGCCACCCAAAGCACCGAACTTCGCACCCAGCGGCACGAACTGCAAAGCTGGTTTGCCTCACGCGAGGAAGAGATCGAACGGCACGCGGAAGCACTCGTCATTCGTGAGCGGGAATTGATTGAACAGACCGACAAACTCCGCGATTCGGAAAGTCGCTGGAATTCCGACCGTCGGCAACTAGAGCAGGAAGTGCGGGAAATTCGTTCTCGACTGCGTCAAACTGCTGCGTGAAGAGTAGAGAAATCGGCAGTGTAAAGCCGGTTGCTGCTGTAAAGCTCCGCGGCGGGAGGTTATTCTAGGCGCATTCTGGAAGCCTAAACCCAACGCCGAGTTTCTCGCATGAAAAATCCTCTGCTCGCCTGCAGCCTGCTCGTTGGGATTCTATGTATTGTTCACGCGGCATCTGCCGCCCCGCCCAATTTTCTGCTGATCTTCACCGATGATCACGGCTATGGCGATGTCTCGACCTATCACGAAGCGGACGTCCGCACCCCCAACATCGACCGGCTGGCAGCGGAAGGGATGCTATTCACTACAATGCGAGCCAATTGCACGGTCTGCTCGCCTTCGAGAGCGGCCCTGCTGACGGGGCGATTTCCCGATCGCGTCGGTGTTCCCGGCGTCATCCGCACTCAGCCCGCCAATTCATGGGGTTGGCTTGACCCCCATGTGCCCACTCTGGCCGACGAACTGAAGAAAGCTAACTATCAAACAGCGATCATTGGCAAGTGGCACCTGGGCCTCGAATCGCCGAATACACCAAACGAGCGAGGCTTCGACTTCTTTCATGGCTTCCTC
>CAYUJE010000330.1:0-2659 GCA_964444865.1 uncultured Pirellulaceae bacterium
CATCTTCGGGTAATAGCTCGTCCATCGCTCGTCTCTCTGAAACGGTCATGGCACTCCGTCCTGGTCCACCGAAAGGGGTCCACTGGACCGCAGCCACCGGAACCACTCGCCGCCGTAGAGTTCAGGCGTGTTAAATCGAACATTACCGTCGCGGAGATCGAGAAATCGGCAGAGCAGCTTGACTGGGCCGGCAGGGCCAGGGCAACTCCACGGCGAGAGGGCGAATAGTTGCTCAGCCGGAAGTCTCTCCCCATCGGCATCCAGATACCAGCACTCGTCCTGGGCCGTAATCAGCGCGGAGAGCAACTCCCGTTGGTTATCGTCGAGAACCAGTCGGCCCACTAATTCCTCGCCTGGGGAGGGCTGGAACTCAAATGCGTGCCCTTGGTAGTGGACCTCCACGCTACTATATCCTCGCCTTGACGAACCGTTGTCTATTTAGAACACGCCGCATCTTATCAAAATAGCCATCGTAATGCCGCCTTTTTCTGTTCACGCGGCACTCATCAGACAACCCGCGCTCAATCAGTATCGGAGAAGCAGCCGAGCCAGATGATTTTACGATCCGGCCAGGCGACGAAGTAGGTGAAGTCCCAGGCCACGTCGAAGAACCAACTCGAGAAGTTTTGATGGTTGTACTGCTTGCAGGTGAGGCACCCAGGAACTTCGCCCGGGAAAATCGAATAGGCCAAGAAGTCCCCCAGTGGCGAGAAGATTCGTTGCACGTATTCACGCTCTCTCGGACTTGCTTTGATTAGATGGCGGGAGTACGCGCCCAGATGATCGAACACGCCGCGCGCGAACGTATCGATGAAGTCCTCCGTGCATTCGCGGATCTCGCAATGTTCATGCAGGGGCGCAATCTCGAAATCGCGAGGATAGATGTTATCCATCGACGACTTCAAAAACTCATGCAGAGCCGGATCAGTAACAACGGCCGCCAGCAAGCTACGACAAGCGTGCGTTGTGTCGCGGTTTTGGGAGCCTACCTCGTAAAACTGCCACGCAAAGCGGAAGTTGGACGAGGAGCGAAGCTTCAACGCGGCATCCGCGAGATCAATCGGGTCGGCGATCTTCGTGATGTGCAAATCAAGTCCTCGGTTCATATTGCCGAACATTTGGCCCGCACCTTGCTCAGTCCCAGCCGAACTTGAGCAACGGTCGCTTGCACTTCGGGCATGGAGTACGCAGGCGATGCAGACTTACATTTGCGATGTGGCAGACCGGACAATACACGCCGTCGCTTGGGATTGGGATCGTTTCCCTCAATGCAGAAAGCCGATCAGCCGCCTGATAAACCTCATCTTCGGGGGCTCCGACGGGGGGCAATCCCATCGATACCGGGTCCTCGGTCGAGACGTTGAGAGGGATCGTCGTAATCCAGTCGTCCGTTCCGAGTCCTTGATCGTCGCCAAATGACTCGGTGATATCAAGTTGGCTGTAAAGGATCGGCTCGTCCACTGGGCACCTTTACGACCATGGACCACAGTTTGTCCAGAACACGCCCGCATCGTACCGAACGCCAAATGGTCCGTCAAACTTGATCGGAGCGAGGAACGGTAGCGCCGCAGCCCAAAGCGCGCCCCGATGGGGCTTTTGCGGCGTCTTTTGAATCCATGACCCAGGCCTGCGCTGCGCTACGGCCTGGGCTGTCTTAGCGCCGCCACTTTGTGGCTTCAGGCCAGGGCAAGGGAACATGGATGGCGCGCCAAGCGAAAAAACCTCGTAATAATATTTTGTTCATTGTGAACAAAATAGACTTATAGCGCATCTTAAGGATTGGGAAGTGATACGCGCCTGGGTAGTTGAGCGTACCCGATGCGTGAGAGAGGCAGAGAAGAATCCTCGCTGACGCTTCGGGTTCCTTGGGGCGTGACGCCCGAGAACCCTCCGTGCGACAGTGCCGCTTATAAGTTTTTGGAGTGAATCAGAACTGATCGCGTCGCAAGTTATTGAGAAGCAAACGGTTATGGCAAGCAACGGGCTGAAAAACGAATTTGAAAAGAGCTTATAACGCCATGAATCACCGTGTGTGATTCAGAGGGTTGGGTGTTCGGAAGTTCAATGTGGTTCAGTACTTATGAAATCATACCTTGGTAAATGTGAATCAATAATGGCCTGTTTTGAGCACAAATGAATCAGAGATTATGACCTTAAGATGTTCCGTGGCAAGGGGTTGCGGATTTGCAGCGGGGCGAAAATGAAAGGTGCAGAATCATGCAGCGCAGCGCAATGCACGCGTGAAAGACGATGTCTCCTTGGTGAATCAACACCCAAGGCCATGCAAAACCCGCGTGCATTTCGCAAAGCCTCATGCACCCTACGCCAGTAGCTCGCTCATCACTTTCCCCGGCTGATGGTCCGTCAGGGTCATCATCTGGGCGTTTCGTTTGAAGGCGAGTTTGGCGTGGTCGAGGCCGAAGAGGTGGAGGAGGGTGGCATGGTAATCGAAATGGTTGACGAGACCCGCGACGACTTTGTGGCCGAACTCGTCGGTCGCCCCGTGGACGTGCCCCCGTTTGAAGCCGCCGCCGGCGACCCACATGCTGAAGCCGTAGGTGTTGTGGTCGCGGCCGACGCTGGCCGGGCCGGCGTCGTTTTGCACCACGGGGAGGCGGCCCATCTCGCCCCCCCAATGGACGATGGTCGAATCGAGCAG
>CAYUJE010000330.1:2759-6883 GCA_964444865.1 uncultured Pirellulaceae bacterium
TCGCGCGGGCGAATGACCGTTCCCTGAAACAGCGACGGCAGCCAGCCCGCCGACCAGTTGGCCACGCCGAGGACCGGCAGGCTGGCGGGATCGGTCAGGACGGCAAACGCCGGCAAGTCCTGGGACTCCGTCCCCAGCCCATACGCCATCCAGCTCCCGAGAACGGGGCGGCCCGAAGTGGGGCGGCCGGTGTGCATGGCGTCAATCGACTGGCCGTGGTTCGAGACCCCCGTATACATCGAGCGAATGACCGTAATGTCATCGACCACCCGTCCCAGGTTCGGCAGCAGCTCGGAGACTTCCGTTCCGCACGCACCCTGTTTGGAAAACTTCCACGGCGAGCCAAGCACCTTGGAACTCGCCTGAGCCGCGTTGTCGTACTGCACCTCGCCGGGGAACTTTTGCCCGTCGAGTTCGTTGAGCTTCGGCTTGGGATCGAGCAGGTCCATCTGGCTCGGCCCGCCTTGCATGAACATCGAGATCATCGCCTTGGCCCGCGGCGCAAAGCTCGGCGCCTTCGGCTTCAGGTCATACGTCGGCTTGATCAGGTCCGGCTTGTCGAGCAGCGGCTTGGCATCCGCGGCCAGCAGCCCCTCATCGCGCAGCAATGTGGCCAGAGCAATCGAGCCCAGGCCAAGGCCGCTGCTAGCAAGAAGTTGACGGCGGGAAAGGGGAAGATTCATGTCCCCATAATAACAAAAATTCGCGGCGATTTCGTCCCCAATTCGGGCCGGATCCATCGGCGGCCCTTGTTCCGCTTGCGACTCGGCGTAGGATAGTGGCAGAGAGACAATTCGTGAATTCGCTAATGGAGAACCAAGACATGAGCACACATCGCATCCTCATCACTGCTTGCACCTTTGCCCTGGTTGTCGCGCTGGCCGCTCAAGCCGAGGCCGGCTGGGGGCGTTATCGCGTCACGACTCATTATGGCAATCCCAGTGTGCCCGTAGTGCGGGAGACGGTCGTGGTCCGAGGCGCTCACCGCCCGCTCCTTGTGGCTCCCGCTCCAGTTTTCATGAGCCCCGCGCCGGTCACCGCCTATTATGGTGCTCCAGCAGTCTTTGCCCCCGCGCCGCGCGGAGCCGTTCGGGCGACCTACT
Organism: uncultured Pirellulaceae bacterium; assembly: GCA_964444865.1. Classification (GTDB taxonomy): domain Bacteria; phylum Planctomycetota; class Planctomycetia; order Pirellulales; family Pirellulaceae; genus SXOA01. The sequence continues at coordinate 3,863 of CAYUJE010000330.1, forward strand.
ATGCTCCTGCTCCTGCAGCATATTTTTACGCACCGGCTCCGGCCACTTATTACTATCAGGGTTACCTGCCGGGCACGGTGATTCTGCCCTAAGCGGCGTGGAAAGTGTGAGCGACACTTCAGGTCGTTTCATTGATCAGCGGCTGGCGAGGGACTCGTCGCCGACCTGGCGGGGCGAATGGTGAGGGCGTGTCCATGGCGGGACGAGCGGTAATAGGTGTACCGATTGCCATAGGGTTGCATCTCCGCGCTGTGGATGAATTTCTTTCCGGGTCCCCATTTACTTTCGATGAGTATGCCGCCTAAAACAGCAACCTTCACCTGACCAGTGTGCAGGATTTCTCCTGCAGCGTTGCGATAAATAATCAAGTCGCCGGCATGTGGCGCTTTGCATACTTGATAGCCATTGTCTTCCAGAATCTGCTCCACGCCATCGCGCCACAACATATGTTGCCCATTCGCGAAAACCCAGCCATGGCAGTTGGACTTGAGGTTTTGCGATTCGGAGAAATCAGTGGCGGCATCGCTGGCAACCACCCCATCGCGCACCCATTGGTAGAGAGCAACTTCTCGGCCTCGGTCGGTTACCGCGACCAGATTTTCCAGGGCATCAAGTTCGCCTTCAATGGTGGCAAAGGATGTGTCTATCTCGATTTGAAGACTCTGCACGTTGATGCGATGCGCCGTCCAGCCCGTGGCAGCAAGGGTAAGGGCGACCGCCAACCAAGCGACGGGCTGAAAGACAAGTGGCCCGCGCCGGGCAGAGAAAGTGGAAGACAGAATGTGTGTTCCGATCAGTGATCCCGCGAGACTAAGGTCGAGGAGCAAGAGAGGAGAAAGGGCACCACCAAAACTGATGCGATTTGCAAGATTGTCAATTACCAAAATGAACGCCACAGTTACGACGGAAACTTGAGTTACCAACTGGATCAATCGTGGTGCTTGGAATTGGGGACAAACCATCTGAACCAGGCGCTTTGCAACTAGCAGCAGCCCAATGACAAAGCAGCCCACAAGGTAGGGCTGAATCGAACTTTCCGCGGAGAATTCCAAAGGCAGACCCTCAGTTTCATTGGTGGCCCTTCCCTGGAAGCGACCAATTAACTGCTGGTCGAAATCCTGCCACGGAGTAGCCAGGGAATTCAACCATACTCCATGGTCAAGGTTTCGCTTGCCAATCAAAGTAAGCTTAATAATTGTTTTGAAAAAAGAGCAGATTTTCCTAACTGCCAGTTAGTGGGGTGGAGTCAGCATGAATGTCGTACTTGACGCTCTTCTACAAGCGCGGCACGATGACCTGGGCGGCTTTCAAGCTTGAGGACTGGGAAGATATTGGGTTCTTTTATGACCGACGCGGCGAAGGTTTTTTTGGCAGTGGACTTGGGTGCTTCCAGCGGCCGGGTCGTAGCTGGCCTGTTTGATGGAGAGAAACTGACACTGGAAGAGGTATATCGCTTTGATAACGGAGGGACGTCGCTAGCAGGTCGAATGCAATGGGACCTGCTCAACCAGTGGAGCCATATCCAGCGGGGCCTGCTGGCTGGCGGAAAGTTGTATCGTGGCCAGGTCGCCAGTATCGGCGTCGATACTTGGGGTGTTGATTTCGGTCTGCTGGGGCGCGGCGATGAATTGCTCGGCAACCCCTACCACTATCGGGATGTTCGCACGGCTGGCATCTTTGAGAAAGCTTTTGCTATCGTTCCGCGAGAAGAAATTTTCGCAGAAACCGGTCTGCAATTCATGGAGTTCAACACGCTTTATCAATTGTTGGCGATGAAGCTAGGCAACTCTCCTTTGCTCGACGTAGCGGAATCGTTTTTGATGATGCCCGACCTCTTTCATTGGTTACTTACCGGCGAAAAGGGAAACGAGTTCACCGATTCCTCTACCACGCAGTTCTATAATCCTAAAGCTAAGTCGTGGGCTCACGACCTGCTCAATAAATTCGGCATCCCCACAAGCATGTTTGGTCCGCTGCTTCAGCCGGGAACTACCCTGGGCCCGTTGCGGAAAGAAATTGCCGAAGAAACAGGCCTGGCCAATGTGCAAGTCGTGCTCCCTGGAACGCACGACACGGCGAGCGCGGTAATGGCCGTCCCCGCCGCGAGCAAGCCAGGCGAACAGCCGAACTGGTGTTATATCTCCAGCGGCACCTGGTCGCTTATGGGAGTGGAAACTCCTGAGCCGATCATTAACGACCGCTGTTACCAACTCAACTTTACGAACGAAGGGGGCGTGGGGGGGACGACCCGCGTTCTCAAAAATATCGCCGGTCTGTGGCTGGTGCAAGAATGCCGCCGCGTTTGGAAGCAGAACGGCCATGAGTACGGCTGGGAAGAATTGACTCGCCGAGCGGGGGAAGCGATGCCATTGGCTTCGCTCATCAATCCGGACGACGCAAGTTTCACCGCCCCCAAAGACATGCCCGCGGCCATTCGCGATTATTGCTCCCGTACGGACCAGCCTGTGCCGGAGACGGAGGGAGCTGTGATCCGCTGCGCTTTGGAGAGTTTGGCGCTCCGCTACCGGATGGTTCTTGGCTACTTGGAAGAATTGGTCGGCGGCCGACTCGATACGATTCACATCGTGGGGGGCGGAACGCAGAATCGACTGCTCAATCAAATGGCCGCGGACGCCTGCAATCGCAGGGTCGTTGCCGGCCCTGTGGAAGCCACGGCCATCGGCAACGTCATGATGCAAGCCGTCGCCAGCGGAACAGTGACGTCCATTGCCCAGGCGAGGGAAGTTATCAAGTCCAGCTTTCCGGTGCAGTCCTACATTCCCAAGCATCCAGCGTTTTGGAATGAACCTTATGAGCGGTTCAAGAAGTTGTTGGGATGACATTGCGTTGGGGATTCGTTCCGAGGCGGCGCTGTCAAGTATGAAGTGCACGCTGGCATTGCGGGGCGAAGACTTCGTTGGGGGTTTGATAGTTGAGACGTTTGCGGGGTCGGTCGTTAAGTTAATTCTCGGTACGAGCCACTTTATAGCGGCTGACCTGGTTGAAGTTCGTCCCCTTGGG
>CAYUJE010000331.1:0-6859 GCA_964444865.1 uncultured Pirellulaceae bacterium
GGCCGCATGCCCGGCCACATGAACGTGCTGCTGGCCGAAGCCGACATTTCGTATGACAAACTCAAGGACGCCGACGCCATCAATCCCACGCTGGACACGGTCGACGTCGGCATCGTCATCGGTGCCAACGACGTGGTCAACCCGCTAGCCAAAACCGACCCCCAAAGTCCCATCGCCGGAATGCCCATCATCGAAGTCGGCCGCTGCCGCACCGTCATCGTCATCAAGCGATCCCTCAGCCCCGGCTTCGCGGGAATCCCCAACCCCCTCTTCGCTGCCGACAACACCCTGATGTTTTTCGCCGACGGCAAAGACGCGGTCCTGGAAATCGTGAAGGCGATGAAGGAATTGTAAGCGGGTTTTCCTCCATCAGCCAGCCACGCCCGATGTTCGTGGAAGTGATCGTTGCCGCGTTTGGAATACGGTTGTTTGTGGCCAGGGAACACATGTACGCCTGACCGCTTAGCCTACCTCCTTTGCGGCCGCCGCTGCGGTTCGGCCGTGAACGGATCTTCCGGCCAGGAGTGTTTGGGGTAGCGGTTCCGCAAATCCTTGCGGACGAGCGTGTAGGTGTTCGTCCAAAAGCTCCGCAGGTCGTCCGTGACCTGGGCCACGCGCATGTTGGGGGCGAGCAAGTGCATGAGGACCGGGATTTTTCCACCGGCCAGGCGGGGCGTGTCGAGGAGGCCGAAGACTTCTTGAATGCGAACCGCCAGGATCGGCGGGCGGCCGACTTCGTACTGCACCGTGATTTTGCTGCCGCTGGGGACTTCAATTCGCTCCGGAGCCTCGCGCTCCATGAGTTGCAGTTGCGGGTAGGTGAAGCGGCTCTTGGCGGCGTGGAGCCACGGGGCTTTCCGCAGATCGGCGAACGATCGGCAGCCACTGACGAGCATGGGGAGCAGTTCGCGGAAGCCCTCGTCATTCAGCGGCGGCAAATCCCAGTCCGGTCGCCACGCGGCAAGGCATTGCACGCGTGTGACGAACTGAAGGAAGTCTTCGTTGTCCTTCGGCAGCACCCGCTCCAGTCGCGCCGCTGCCGCCGAAGCCAGGAGAGTTTCTACTTTCTCCCCCGCCGGCAATGCAGCTTGAGACTCTTCGAGAAGCAGCCCGTTCCAAGTCAATTGTTTATTGGCAGTGACCGATTCACGCTGCTCATCGAATTCGACGATGGTTTCGGTTTGAAGCAGTTCCGCGCTCAGCCATTCGCGCCGCACTCCGCTCGCCTGGCGGGCGAGTCCCTCGGCTCCGGCACCATCCACCTGCACGCAGACAAACAGTTCGGATTCAAGCACTGCGGACTCATCGGCGAGCCTCACACCCCGGCCGCCGACCATCACGGCCCGCTTGCTTCCGGTTTCGCGGCGGCGAGCGACTCGGTCGGGATAGGCAGCCAGAAGAGACTTCAGAACGGCTTCATCGGAGGGGGTACGAACAGCGTTTGATTTTTGACTCCTGCTAACTCGTTCCGTCAGCGACAGCAACTGCTCCCGCACTTTGAAAATCTGCTTCGCCCCCTGGCGGTTGATGTTGCCGAAGGGAGTATCGGCGATGCCCCGATCTTCAAAATCCTGCAGGGCGTGCAAACGGTCGAGCACATCGCTTTGGCTGGTGTGACTGGCGGAACGTCTTTGGGGGCCCGCGCTGCGGAAAAAAGGGTCTCGCTCGGAAAGCGTCGCCGCCAGGAGTGCCGTCTCTTCCGCCGCCCCGAGGCGTCTCCCTTCCACCAGCAGGCGGGCGATTCGCGGGTGAACGGGGAGAGCGGCAAGTTCCTTTCCCAGCGCTGTAATTTTTCCATCATGCAGCGCTCCCAGCATCGTCAGCAGGCCTTCGGCCCTTGCGAGTGCGGCTGGCTCGGGAGCATCGAACCAGGGGAAGCCGCGATAGTCCGGCTCAATCCAGGCCGCGAGTTGCAGAACCGCGCCGGCCAAATCGACACGGTGAATCTCAGGCATTTCGTATTCCGCCCGGTGCCGATGAGCCGCCTCGGGCCAGAGCCGCAGGCAGATGCCGCTTTGCGTTCGCCCCGCTCGTCCCGCCCGTTGATCGGCGGACGCTCTGGAAATAGGGGAAAGCTCCAGCCGGTCGAGCCCTGTTTGTTCATCGTGCCGCTGGATGCGGGCGAGGCCGCTATCGACGACGGCGGTTACTCCTTCGATGGTGAGCGATGTTTCAGCGACGTTTGTAGACAGGATTAATTTCCGCCGCTGGCCCGGCACGAGGACGGCGTCTTGCTGCTCAGCCGGCAAGTCGCCGTAGAGTTCCATCACGGTGAGATTCTGCTCGTCCGCAAATCTTTCCAAACGGGCCGCCGTCTTGCGAATCTCGCCGACGCCGGGAAGGAATACCAGGATGTCGCCAGGCGAATCGTTGAATACTTGCTCTACGCCTGCCAGAGCCAACTCCTCGATGGGGCGTTTATCGAGCCCTGGCAGATAGCGAATGGCCACGGGGAACATCCGCCCAGCACTTTCAACGACCGGGCAGCCGCCGAGGTAGACCGCGATCGGCTCGGCAGCGAGCGTGGCGGACATGACGAGGACTTTCAAGTCGGGCCGGACCGACTTCTGAATCTGCCGCACCATGCCGAGGGCCAGATCGCTACTGAGGGACCGCTCATGGAATTCGTCGAAGATGACCGCGGCGATCCCTTCCAGAAACGGCTGCTCGTGGAGCATCCGGAGCAGAATCCCCTCCGTGATGACCTCGATCTTCGTCCGCGGACCGGTGCGGGAATCAAACCGAACCTGATAGCCGACCTCTTCCCCCAGTCGCGTCCCCCGCTCGTTCGACATCCTCGCCGCCGTCGCTCTGGCGGCCACCCGTCGCGGCTGGAGGACAAGAATCTTTCCCTTCTCCGCTAAGCCAACATCCAGCAGGGCCGGCGGCACGCGCGTCGTCTTCCCCGCCCCTGGCGGCGCACGGAGCACCGCGCAAGAACTCTGCCGGAGCGCAGCCACGACCTGCGGCAGAACCTCATCAATCGGCAGCGGCAGGAGAGTGGGCACGCGAGTCTTTCAAGGAACTACTTCATGCTCGAGCAAACTTTGAAGTATTTCCTGATTGTTCGGATGGCCACATTCGCACGGCGTGGTGATTTCTGAAAACTGAAGCGCGAGACACTTGGGGCATCTCCCACAGCATTTGCAATACGGCAGATTGCATTTGAAACAGCGTCGCTCATTGCTGGAATTACCGAACCAAGCCGATACCCAATTCTTCGTCGAGGGAGCATTCTCGGTGGTAGCAACATCGCCGTTTCGATTACGGCCGCACCCGATGCAATGACCGCAGCCCGGGCAAACCGGGCGATTGTATTCTACAACCGCTTCGCAGCCGGGGCAGTAGATGAATGTCGCGGATGACATGTATCAGGTCCTTAGCATCAAGCCGGTCTGCTGAGCCGATAGTCATGCAATGTCACGCGACGGTCATCCTCACTGACCGTGTACATCACCGAAATGGGATCAATCACCAGGTTCCAAAGATTCAGTTCGCGATCAATCAGTTTAGGAGCGGCGCTTGCGGGCGGCGCTCTTCTCCCACAGGGATCCAACGCAAGTTTCCCGTCGATCTCGTCCGATGCAGCGGATATTTGGGCGGCAAAGTCACGACTGAAATGAACGCTGATCGGGTTTGCGTGGGCCTCAAATAAACTCGCCAACTGTGCCGTCGTTTTCTCGTCACAAGTGACGGTGTACTTCATGCTCCAACCCCCGCACGAACCTCCTTGAGAATTTCGCTTAGGGATCGTCCTGCAGTGCCAAGCGACGCTCGGCGCTTGATGTCCGAGAATTCCGCGGGGGTGAGAAGGAGCGTCGCTTCTTGGAAAAGATAGCAGCAAACCTTTCCGCTGGAATTTCTAACCTCAATGTAGGCAGCCTGAGATTGTTCCGCACTCAGATAGAGCACATTTTTGTCAGATTTGCCGCCGGAAGGGAGACTTTCCGGAGTGTCACGGCAAATGCCTGAATTTTCAACGGCATCGATCATGGAATTCCTCCGACATTGCATGGCAAGGGAACTAATCTCAATTTACGCTCTCGCCAGACTTGCGGCAACTCGCATGTTGGAAACTGACGAAGTGTTATCCCTTACTCCGGCGAAAAGTCCTTCAGCGACCTTCCCAGTCGTTTCCGTTTGCCCGCGCCGATGGTGGCCGTGTCCGCTCCACCATCTGCCGCGGGGGCTTCCAGCAGGGACACCAGCCGCTCTTTCCAGGCTTCATCCCCGTGAGGCGAGCCGATTTCTTCCACGGCATCGTTGACTCCGAGGATGACCGACCGCCGCACACCTTCACGAATCCATGCGAATAGATTGAATTGCATTGCTTTGCTCTCTCTCTTAGCTACAGGCTGAAAATGCCGGCCGCCTGTCCGGGAAAATGATCGAGCCGGAATCTAGAGAGTGAGAGACCGTTCGTCCAGAGAAACTGGCGAAGCGGGGCTGGGTAACGATGAATATCCCTGGCATAAGCTAAACTAGAGGGATATCCCTGGAACCTGGGTGGAGTTTATGCAAATCCTGCGTTTTATCGCGATTCTAACCCTGGCAGCGCCGTCGCTCGGGATCGCTCCGACTGTCGCGCAAGATTGGCCGCAGTTTCGCGGGCCCAATGGGGACGGGTGCGCGGTGGCCAAGAATTTGCCGGACCGCTGGGGGGGCTTTGATGGCCCGGCCTGGCAAACCGAAATCCCCGGCAACGGCTGGTCGTCTCCTGTGGTTGTGAATGGGGGTATCTGGCTGACGAGTGCGCTGCAGTCGGCCCTGGATGAAAAAGGGCGAGAGAAAAAGCTGGCGGCGAACCCCATTCTGACTCCCGATTTTCAAACGCATGCTTCCGTGACGTTGCTGGCAATTGAAGTCGATGCCCAGAGTGGGAAGACTTTGCGGCAGATCGAACTCTTCACCGGAGATGACCCCAAACCCATACATGCCCAAAATACATATGCCTCGCCCACCCCCGTGAGTGATGGCGAGCACTTGTTTTGCCACTTCGGCTCGCTCGGAACGGTCTGCCTGGAAATGAAGAGCGGGAAAGTTTTGTGGAAAAAAGTGCTGGCCATCGACGAAATCACCGGCCCCGGCGGCTCTCCCGTGCTCTGGAAAGACAAGCTGATTTTTGCCTGCGACGGCACCGACCAGCAGTTTGTGATTGCGCTCGAAAAGTTGACCGGAAAGGAATTGTGGCGCACCAATCGTCCGACGCTGGAAGCCGAAGACAGCAAGTTGCGCCGCGCGTTCAGCACTCCGCTCGTGATCAAGCATGCGGGCCACGAGCAACTGATTGTTCCCGGAGCTCAGTGGGTCTGCTCTTATGAGCCGGCGACGGGCAAGGAAATCTGGCGGGCCAATTTCGGGGCGGGACACGCCGTGGTCCCGCGTCCGGTCTTCAAGGACGGTCTCGTTTACATCTGCACGGGATTCATGAAGCCGGAGTTGTGGGCCATTAAGGTCGATGGAACCGGTGACGTGACCGATTCCCATGTTGTTTGGACCTGCGACAAGCAAGTTCCGGAAATTTCGTCCCCCTTGGTGTCAGGGGGCGAAATTTATTTCGTTTCCTCCAAAGGTGTGGCAACTTGTCTCGACGCAAAAACCGGCGACGAGGTTTGGCAGCAGCGTTTGGGGGGGAATTTTGCCGCCAGTCCCCTGCTCGCGGATGGAAAGCTCTACTTCACTAGCCAGGAAGGGACCACAACGGTTCTCAAACCCGGTCGCAAATACGAGGAGATTTCCCGCAATCAACTTTTCGGGCAAACTTTGGCGTCGCTGGCAATTTCTGGAGACGCAATTCTCATTCGGACCCAGTCGCAGTTGTCGTGTATTCGCAATTTAGCGCCGTAAATGGAAATGACAACCTATTGCGGTAAGTGCAAGGGAGGTAACAGGATGCAAAGATTATTTGCTTCCCTACTCAACGAAATTCCGCTGACAGTTGGAAAAATGGAGAATCTGGTGAAGTCTGGACTGTCTGGCGGGTTGCAAACTCCCTGATTCCGGAGTAATCTTTTGACATTCAGCAAAGTTTGCCAATGCCGCAAGGTTTACTTAGAAAAAAAGGAACTGCGGAAAGGCAACAGGCGGAGAGCAACGGTGGCAAGGTGCCCCGTCAAGACTTACAACGTCGTGGACCGTCTTTTTATTTTCTTCAGGAGGTTTTGTTATGCGTCGCATCATGTTGACTTTTGCCGCTTCCGCCCTGCTCGGTAGCGTTGCCTTGGCCGCCCCTGTCCAGGGTCCGGCTCAGGCTCCGACCCAGGCCCCCAAGGTCGCCCCGACCCAGGCCCCCACCCAGAAGGCCGTGGCCCCCACCCAGGCTCCGACCCAAAAGGTTTCTCCCGCTCAGAAGCCGACCCAGGCCCCCACGCAGAAGAATTGCGCTTGCCAGTGCCCCGTTCAGAAGGGTGCTGCCAAGACGGCTTCGGCTCCTCGCGGACTCCGCTATCGCTAAGCTAAGCTATAGTAGTATCCAGTGGACGGTCCTTGGTGGCCGTTCTCATCCGCGCGGGACGGGCTAAGGAGTCCTTCCTAGAAATATCTTCAAGGCCCTTGGAAGACCAAGAGGTAATTCCAAGGGCCTTGTCGTCGCGCTATCCCTCATTTGTTTCCTTGTGGAGCCTGCTATGTCGTCTGCCGCACTTTCTCTTCTTCTGCTCACGGCTGCTGCCGGTCAGGTTGCCAACAATTCTTCGGGGACCATGAAGCCCGACGAGTTGAAATATCAGCAGCAGGTTTTCAAGCAGTGGTGGGAGCAGGATCTGGTTCTCAAGTTCGCGGACTTGCCGGTGGACGGTAAGACCCCCGACTTCCGCATTCCCTACTCGGGACATGACTATCCCGACAAGTCGGGCGGCAC
>CAYUJE010000332.1:0-6844 GCA_964444865.1 uncultured Pirellulaceae bacterium
TCCGGATTCCCGCCGGCCCGGCCCGGCAGCCACCCTGCCGCAAGACTCTATTGTACACTGTGCGAGCCTCGTTTTGTGGCACATCGCCATTTTTTCTGCTGATGCATGGAGGAGTGGCTGAGACACCAATTTCCCTTGGCTCCCCGCTCCCCGCACCGACCTACGGCGGGTCCGCATCCCCTGCCGCAGACGCCGCCATGAAGGAGCGCCATCCCAAGGTCTACTTGGTGCAAGTTGATCGAAAGGGATTGCGATTCGAGCGACTCGCTGTGCTCGTCATCTTGATGTCTGTGGGCCTAGAGAGAACCTGCTTGGTTCCGCCTGCTAAATAGCTTTCGGATTCAACCATTGATAGGATGTTGGTCGTTGCTGCGTTCTCAATTCCCCACCTTGTCACATTCAGGAGCCTGTCATGCCAAGTCGGAGTTTTTGGCTGGTCGCCGGCCTCGGTATAATTGCACTTCTTCCGTCGGCAACCGCGGCGGAAAACCAAGGACTGTCTCCCGAGGAGAAAGATGCCGGTTTTGTTTCCCTGTTTAACGGCAAGGATCTGACCGGCTGGCGATTTGGTGAAGAGTCGCCGCCGAAGGAGATGCCCGCCAATTGGAAGGTCGAGGACGGCGTCATTCGCGTGACGGGCGGCGGGAGTCCACACTTGGCGTCGGCCCAGGAATTTGGCAACTTTGAGCTGCGCCTGGAATGGAGGGGGCTCAAGGAGAAGTACAACAGCGGACTCTTCATCCGCAGCGGCAAGAAGGTGGGGGCCAACCAGATTAATCTGGCTTACAAAAGCGAAGGGGCATTCATCGGGGGCAAGTTGCAGGGTGCTAAAGCGGTTGGCGATCTGCAAAAACCGGCAGGCGAATGGAACGAGTGGCGCGTCCTGGCCGAAGGCGAAAAACTTACCTTCTGGTGCAACGGCACCAAGGCCTGGGAGGGGACCGGTCTCAAGCCGGAGAAAGGCTATCTCGGCCTGCAAGCGGAAGGTGCGGCGTTGGAATTCCGCAATATTCGAATTCGGGCGATTAAGGAGTGATTGGAATCTTCATTTCGCTGGGCGGGGATGGCCACGAAAAACACGAAAAGACACAAAGAATGAGTGAGATCAGAAGCAGAAAATCTTGGTGCCTACGTGCCTTGGTGACTTCCTCCCAATTCGCTTTCCTTTTTTTGCGACTTTTTGTGTTTTTCGTGGCCAATCCCACTTGCTGATTGCAACAGACTTCTATTTCGCAGTCAGCGGCAGTCCCCGCAGCCCCCGGAAGACCGGATAGGGCCTCCAGGCGATGGGTTTGTCCGTCAGTTTCAGGTGGGGGAATCGCTGCAGGAGCGTTGCCAGCGCCATTTGCCCTTCTAGTCTGCCCATGGCTGCACCGAGACAGAAGTGTGGGCCGCCGCCGAAGGCGACGTGCTTGATTTCGGACCGAGTGATGTCGAAGGTGTTGGGATCGGCGAACTGGTCGGGGTCGCGGTTGGCGGCACCGAGGATCAGGGCGACTTGCTGTCCCTTGGGGATCGTCACACCGTGCAGTTCCACGTCGGCAATCGCCCGGCGGCCGAGCATTTGAATCGGGGCGTCGAAGCGGAGCCCTTCTTCAATCGTGTTCTCGCACAGGTTTGGCTCGCCGAGAAGTTTTTGCCACTGGTCCGGATTGCGGAGCAGATTCAGCACTGTGTTGCCGATGAGGTTGGCGGTCGTTTCGTGGGCGGCGTTGATCATCCCAACGACGTTGGCGAACAATTCGGTCTCGCTCAGTCGGCTTCCTTCTCCCTCCGCAGCGACCATGGCGCTCAGCAGGTCCTCGCGCGGTTTGCGGCGGGCTTCGGCAAAGAGGGCGGCGAGGTGGGAGCGGAGTTGGACGGCACTTTCCGTCGCTCGCTTGGCCCGGGTAGAGAGCGGCTCGGCACTGACGCCCATAAATGCGTAAATGTCGTCGGTCCACTTCTTAAAAAGCTGCCGGTCCTCGGTGGGAATGCCGAGCATGGCTGCAATCACATGCGCGGGAAGCGGATCGGCGAAGTCGGCAATCAAATCGAATTGGCCGGCAGCCGTGCAGGGCGCGAGCAACTCGTCAATGGTCTGCTGAATCTCTCCCCGCATTCGTTCCACCTGCCGCGGCGTGAAGGCGAGCTGCATCAGCATTCGGATGCGGCGGTGATCGGGGTCATCGGTCAAGAGCAGCCGACCCGTCAGAATTTCCTTCAGCGGCCTCGCCGCCTCCCGCTCCCCCTCCGGCAACCGGCCCATCACCTCCGGAAGTTGCGCCGACGACAGCCGATGGTCGCGCAGTCCGGCATGCACGTCCGCATATCGACTCACCAGCCAAAACCCCAGTCGCTGGTCAAAGCAGATGGGGAATTCCCGTCGCAATACCTCATAGGCGGAGTAGGGATCCGACAAGAATTGGGCGGAGGTAAAGTCGTGGGGGTTAAGGGGCGGAGGCATAAAAATTTTGGGGGGAATGGGATGTGTCTTGTGGCTTGACCTTACCATCCTCTCGCCGCGCTGGGCAAGCAGTTTATGGTGGCTGGCTACTTGGCGGCTTTCTTGAGTGCGGGAAGGAACTGCAAAATCCGCTGGGCACGTTCATCATTGGGGCGCGCGAAGTCTCGCAATTCCTCCAGGCGCTTCACAGCTTCCTCTCGGCGGTCCAATTCCAGCAGCGTCTGCACCCAATTGGCCAACAGCGCGGCGTGCACGTCATAGGACGATTGGGGCGTCAATCGTTGATAAGCTTTGAGGTAGGTTGTGTTCGCCTGCGTTTCGTCACCCGCACGGGAATAGGCATTGGCCAGATTCACCAAAAGTTCGGTCTCGGATTCTCCATCGTTCAGCTCCCGGGCCAGGTCGATGCCGCGGGTGTAGAGCTTCAATGCCGCCTCATGATTGCCGGTTTCACTTTCCAGGCCCCCATAGCTGGTCATCAGCGTGACGATTTCCGCTTTGCGATTGTACATGGTCAAAACCGCCTCGGCTTCCTGATACGCTTCGCGCGCCAATTGCCTGCGGCCGAGCTTTTTCTGGGCATTCCCCAGCCGCAATTGGGCAATGCCCACCATCCGAGCCATTTGGGAGAGACCTTGCTCTTTGTCCGGCGCGTCGGGCATTTGCCTGAGCTCATGCAACAAGGTGCGATAGCTTTGCGACGATTCTTTCAGAGGCGAAATAGCCATTTCTGGTTTGCCGATGTGCGACAGAGCCACCCCCCATTGCCCCAAAGCCAAGGGGAGCAGCGCGGGGTCTTTTCCGGCAACCTGAACCAAACGCCGGGCGGCCAATTCCGCTTCCACGGGATAACCACGGGCCGGAAGTTCGTTGGTCGCTTCAAGCAGAAGTTTGAACTCCTCGGGCTCATCCTTGGCCCTCCGGGCCGTGTTGATTTTCGCCCCAAGCTCACCAAGTTCCGCCGGCAGTTCGAAGGGAGGGACAGGGCCGGGGACTGCCGGTGGATCGGGTTCACGCGCAGCGACTGCTGGAGGCGGGGGGACTTCCTGACGCTGTTTTAGCTCGGCCAATAGCTTTCGCAATTCGATGACCGTGGAGTCCGTTTCCGGTTTAGGCGCAGTGGGGATTTTTGCTCGCGTCGGCTTAGCCGTTCCACGCGACAGAAGAATCAGCGGCACGACAATCGCCAGGACCAGCACTAACCCCGCAGCCGTTCCCGCGCCCGCCAGAAGCCGCGCTTTTGATTTCGGCTGGGCTTTCGTCAAACGCCGCAATTCGGCCGCGAGGTCGGCCGCGGTGCTGTAGCGGCCGTCCGGGTCTTTGGCAAGACACTTGAGACAGATCCGCTCGAGTTCGACAGGGATCCGTTCGTCAATCTGCCGGGGCGGCCGAGGCTGACGGTTTTGAATTTCGTCGAATAGCTCATCGCGCTTGCCGCCGAAGGGGCGTTTGCCCGTGAGCATTTCATAGAGAATCACTCCCAAGCTCCAAATGTCCGCCCGGCCATCCAGACGATGCGTCTCTCCCCGAACCTGCTCGGGGGACATATAAATCAGCGTTCCCGCCAGGTTTCCCGCCAGGCTTCGCTGCAAATCCTCGGTCACCGCCAGTCCAAAGTCGGCAATGTGCGGCTGGCCGAGCCAGTCGAGCAGGATGTTCGCCGGCTTGAGGTCCCGATGGACCAGACTTTGCCGATGGGCGACATGCAGAGCGTCGGCGATTTGTGCGGCCCACGCAGCCGCTTGGCTGGGAGTGCAGCGGTTCTCTTTGAGGGAATCGGCCAGCGTTTTCCCTTCGATGTACTCCATCACCACGAACCACTCGCCGCTCGCCAGGCGCTGCACATCAAACACGGCAACGATTCCTGGGTGTTTGAGCTGCGCGACGATTTTCGCCTCCTGGGCAAACTCGTCTCCTTCCGATTCTCCCGCCGCCATTTGCCGAGGGATTTTGATCGCGACTTTCCGGTCCAGTTGCTCATCTTGCGCCAGCCAGACGGTGCCGAACGTGCCACGGCCCAGTTCGCGGAGAAGTCTGTAGCGGCCCAGTAGCGACTCCCCAGGCTGGTGCAATGACTCCGTGGCCTTAGAGGAGTGTGACGGAATACTGACGGTGTTGACTGACCCCGGAGATCTGCCGGCGGTGGACTCCGAAGCGGCCGGTGAAGGCCTCGTCGCGTCATCACGTAGCGACCGCCCGCAACGGGGGCAAGTCTCCGCGGCATCCGGGGCCAAGGTGCTGACCGCGACGTGACGGCAAACGGGACAATCGGTGGGCATAGTTGGTCCCTCAGGGTCACGAACTCTAGAGAGATTCTAACCCTCGGTATTGCCGCGCAGCAACAAGCAGCTGGATTCGAAAAAGTATGGCATGCCAACTCTCCTTGGAAGGATAGACGTGCCGGCTAGAAGTCCTTGCCGACTAGCGGCAAGGTGCGAATCAGGTTATTAAGTGGGAAAAGGGCCAGGCCCGGTGTCGGATCGATGCTCCAAACCGCCAGAAGCTTGCGTGATGAAGATTTTCATCAGTTACCGCCGCGATGACACCCAGCACAGCACGGGCCGACTGTATGAGCGTTTGGTACGGGTATTTGGAAGAAACAATGTCTTCAAAGACGTCGATTCGATTCCGCCCGGAGCCGACTTTCGGGATCTTCTTGTTCAGCGAGTTTCCGATGCCAGTGTGATGCTGGCTGTCATTGGAGCCAATTGGCAATCCAAGGACGACCAAAACCGCAGCCGGCTGGAGAATTCTGGCGACTTTGTGCGGATTGAACTAGAAGACGCGATGCAGCGAAATATCCCGGTTATCCCCGTACTTGTCGATGGGGCGAAACTGCCGGTGGCCGATCTCTTGCCCGAGTCGCTTCGAGCATTGACCTTTCGCCAGGCTGTGGTGCTTCGTCCGGACCCTGATTTTTCCTCCGATGCGGATCGCATTATTCGGCACCTGCAAGGAGAATCAACTGACGGCGGAACCGGCATCAGCCGGTCCGTTCGCAGGGCAGTCGGCACTTTCACAGGGGTGGCCGTGGCGGCGGCACTACTTCTGGCGGGTTATTTCACACGCGACATCTGGATGCCCCCTACTCAACCTCAAGAAAACAATCCGGCCAGTCCCGCCGAGAAAATCACGGATTCTTTCAGCCAGCCGCCGGGGTTTGAACTGGGGCGTCAGTTTACGGTGACTGTTTCGGTTGATGACGTGGTTGCTACCGAAGAAGTGCGGTCACGAGAGGTGACCGATCCAGACGGGACAAAAAAGCTTGTCCAGGAAACCGTCAAAGTTCCCGTCAAGGTGACGAGAGAAATTGAGATCGTGTCCGACATTTGGCCAAAAGTCTCCGAAGTGACGCGCGACGGGGAACGCTATTACAAAGTCGAAACCATACATGGCACCCAGGAACAAACGACCTATTCCCGCCGTGCCCCCGAGATTCGACCTCTGAACCCTTATGGTGACACTCTTGGCCCTCCCTCGGTCGCGCCAGCTCCGCCTGCGGATGACACTCCAGAACCGTCCCCCATTCCCCCCAAATCCTAACGCTGGTCATAACGTGGCGCATGAAATCTTCACGGTGCCCAAACCTTGACTGAATGGGCGACGAGCAATTTGCACTCTTCGAAGCTGAAGCTTTTTCGGGAATTGTTCAGCCAAGATGGCTGCCGTAATAGGTCTGAAATGAGACCGCAATGCCCATCAATTTCTTTCGCAAATTGCCGAACTCCATCGGCACCATTCCATGTCAGCGATGTCGTCATGCTTCTTGTCCGAATCACTTCGGCGCTTTATGCTCAAGGTTCAAGATTTCTTATTCGCCTCGCTCCTCCTGACCGATCGGCAGGCTCCTCATGCGCAACATCATTTCCCTGGTTCTCGGTGGTGGTCGCGGTACGCGGCTGTATCCGCTCACCAAGTACCGCTCCAAACCCGCAGTGCCACTGGCGGCAAAATACCGGTTGATCGATATTCCGCTGTCGAATTGCATCAACAGCGGCCTGAACCGGATGTATGTGCTGACGCAGTTCCTTTCCGTCAGTCTCCATCGCCATTTGCGGCAGACCTATCGCTTTGACAATTTTGACGGCGGTTTCGTCGAACTCCTGGCCGCGCAGCAAATCAGCGAAGATGCCGAAGCCGACTGGTACCAGGGCACAGCCGACGCTGTCCGCAAAAACCTTCGCTACCTTACCCAGCCGGGCATCGATTACGTGCTCATTCTGTCGGGTGATCAGCTTTACCGCATGGATTATCGGGATATGCTCCGCACGCATCAGGAATGCGGGGCCGATGTGACCATTGCCGGCATGCCGGTGGACCGCGAAACAGTCCGTTCCGTCGGCGTGATGCGCGTGGGAGAGAGTGGCCGCATCGCCGGCTTTTTAGAAAAGCCCAAGA
>CAYUJE010000333.1:0-6814 GCA_964444865.1 uncultured Pirellulaceae bacterium
GTCACGTGATCCACTCTCATTTCTATCGTCTTAAATCGCTCGCTCCAACTGTCTCCAATCCCCTCCCCGCAATCAACTAACAATTGTACACTTTCCTGTTGGCACCGTCAAGCCCCCACGACAAAGATTTTCGGAAATTCTCCCTACGGTACTTCCCGCTACGCAAAGGTGTGTTGAACGGCGGACTATGGCTCAGCTATCTTGAATTGCTCGTCGAAGTGGGCGATTTGATTGCGTCGGCATTGCGGCGATCCAGTTCAACACTGGCAAGGGACTGCACGAGCTGTTAGCCGCATGGCCGGCTCTAGCCAAAAAAATCCGGTTAGTCGATTGCCCATGAACAGCACGCCCGCGTTGATGAACTCGCTTCAGCAGGTCCTGTCGGATACTGCGGGTGGAGTCGTTGACCGGCTCGATCATCTGCTGCGACTGTGCCAGGAACAAGGGTTAGAGCTTGATTGGCGAATGAACGTCTGCCGCGTAACATCCGGCCGCCAGGATGAAAGGATCGAAACTCGTCTTCCCAAACCGGTGTTCCGAGCGGTCTTGGCCCGCCTGGCCGCGCTCTGCAACGAACTTCGGCCCAACTCCGTCTCCCCCTACGGCGGCCAAGGGAAGGCATCGACACAAGCTTGCCCGGGCGCATTGTTTCGCGTGGAGTTCGCCAACACGCCGGACGAACAATGGCTGAGGCTCAAGCCTTTGACCGTTGGCGATTTGTTATCGAAGGTCGAAAATCTGGAAGAACAGAATGCGGGGCTGGTAGCCCAGGTTGCTGACCTGCGGCAGCACGTCGAGCGGATTGACGTACTCTTGGCGACGCCGCGAAATTAAGCCAGCGGTCCGCCTCACCCGCCCTCCGCAGCCATTCGGGCCAGCGTGCAATCAATCAACTGGCTGTCAGATATAATTTCAGGAATGACTACTTCTCGCTTATTTCAGGCGTTCCTCAACAAATTTCAGATTGCTAAAAAGCAACCTTTATCCGAATCTGAAATCGTTGAAATCGAGTCAAAGACCGGATTATCTTTTCCTGAAACCTACCGCACATGCTACCTGACCTGTGATGGAGGACAGGCGCAGGATCGCCGGTCCGCACTAGAGATCCTCTCACTCAGAGCCGTACTTGACTACGACGTCGCTCTTGGCTCGGCAGGATTAGTTTGGGGACTCGCCCCGTTTTCTGAGAACAACGACTCGAATCCAATATGCGTTTGCTGCAAGCCGCCGCTTACTGGCTACGTCGTGCTTGTACCACACGACGATGCTCCTCGCCTTAAGTTCCGATCACTCGAAAACTTCTTCGAGGCTGCGATCGATTACGTCGGCAGAGACAAATTCTTGGACACGTACTCCCTTCCGTCGGATTTTTCCGGCCCGGAGCGAACCGAACAGGATTTGGAAATTGCTCGCCAGTTGGTTCAGATGGTGCAGCGTAACGAGCCTCTCAGCGACGATGAGCGGACCCATTCCCTCCGTTTTGCTTGCGACCTCTTTTCGGACCTCGAGATCGATGAAATTGTCTCGCTCATTGATATCGGTGATGAATACGTACATCAGCATGTCGTAGAACGTCTTCGACAGATTCCCGCTGAAAAAGCCAAGAATGCGCTGACGCACTTGGCAAAGGAGTTTGATGAGTTTGTCGACGGTTGTGCGGAGCGACTACGCCTTGAAATGGTTCAAGCCTCAGTACATTCCGAATACGGAAGTAAGTCGATCCAGGTGGATCCTGGGCCCATTTGGCTCAACATGAAGATGTTCTTTGCAATCAGAAACCAACCTGATTTTGAAAGCTACTTCCTAGGCCGCGTAAAATATCTAATCGAACAGAATTCCTAGGCACCGGAAGGCATTGCGAAACCGTCTTTCCATGCTGCTTCATTCGGCACAAAGCGAGGGAACACCTGACAAACGAGTTCGTTTAATCTCATGAATCAGCAACGCGGGTAGACGTGGTAGTCCGTTGCCTCCGCCCACCGCAGAGCCATATGATGCTCCTTAGGAAGTCCGTTTCCGACCTATTCGGGATTCACGAATGGAATCTGCTCAGCATCCGCCGACTGCCGCGATGGTTGGGCCGGAGAACCGGCTGACGGTATCGCTGCTCATGGTTTGGACGTTTGCCGTGGCGGTGGTGTTGGTGTGGCATCAGCAGTGGGTGGTGGTGAGGCTGCCGGAAGGGCCGGTGTGGATGCTCGGGGGGCTGGTGCGTGGGGAGGCGATTCGGCTGCTCGTTGCGCCGGCGGTAGGGTGCGGAGTGGGGTCGGTGCTGTACTGGCTGGTGCCGGGACTGCGGCGAAATCCGTTCCCGTGCCAGCCCGGACACTGGCTGCTACTGGCGTTTGGCTTCTTTTGGATTGCCGCGGCCAGCGCTCCCAGTTGGAGTTCCTCCCTCAGCCGGTTTGCGGTCGAAACGCTAAGGCCGCCAGAAGGCGGGGCTCCCACATGGCCCACGCTGGCGGGTCTCTTCGTGACCGCAGCCGTGCTGATCCTCGGCAGCGGCGCGGGGAATATGTACCTCCGCTGGCGACTGGGGCTGCTCATGTTGGCGGCGGCGCTGCTATGGCGATGCCATTTGCTGGCCAACAACCTGGAAGGTGCTCGGCTGGACTGGCTCGATCATTGGCGGGAGCGCGAGCTGCTCCTCAGCCTGAACTGGACGAGCGCCGTCCTCCTCGTCGGCCTGGCCATCGCCGATCGCACCCTGAACATCCGCCGGGATATCATGCACTTTGCCGGCATCGGCGTGACCATCGCCCTGCTCTTTGTGGCCTCGGAGCGGTATCTCGGCTTCCTGCCGTGGAACTGGTGAAACCCAGACACTAGCCCGAAGCGCCAGCGAGGGAAATTGCGTCGCACAGCCGCAAAGTCCAATTCCCTCGCTCGCGCGTCGGGCTAGTTTTTGAGAGCCAGCTTCTTCTGCCGTGGGATCGTGACCCCAGCCAGTCGTTCCTTGGCCATCGCGCAGTACTCTTCCGAACAGTCGATTCCCAAATACTTGCGGCCCAGCTTTTTGGCGACGACCGCTGTTGTGCCGCTGCCGAGGAAGGGATCGAGCACCAGCCCACCTTCCGGGCAGCCGGCCAGGATGCAGTTGCGGACGAGCGATTCGGGGAAGACGGCGAAGTGGGCGCCGCGGAATTTGGAGAGGGGGATCGACCAGACCGTCCGCTTGTTGCGGCCGAGCGGATGAAAGGCCTGGTCCCAGCGGCCGTCGTGCAGGTTGTTGTCGCCGCCGTTCTTCCCCGCCTCCGGCGTGCCGCCGCGCCGGCCGAAGTGGCCGCGGCCCCCCTTCATGCGGCTCTTGTCACTGAACGTGACGTGCGGCTCGCGGATGGCGTCGGCGTCGTAGTGGTAAGACTTGCTTTTGGTGAAGAAGAAAATGTATTCGTGGTCGGTCGTGGGGCGGTTTTTCACGGACGACGGCATGGCGTTTGGCTTCTGCCAGATGCAATCGCTCCGCAATATCCAGCCGTCGTCGATCAGGGCCAAAGCCACCCGCCACGGCAGCCCGAGTTGCTCGCCGCCGTCGTACTTATCGCCAATCACCAGCCACAGGGAACCGCTCTCCTTCAACACCCGGCGGCACTGGCCAAAAATTTCCACCAACCGTCTGACGTACGCCTGCGGCGTCTCTTCCAATCCCACCTGCCGGGACTCCCCGGCATAATCCCGCTGCCGATAATACGGCGGGCTGGTGACGATGCAATCGGCCAGGCCCTCTGGCCACTGCGAAAGGAGGGCTAAATTGTCGCCGTGATAGATGCGGTTGAGCGAAGGCACAGCCATGTAAGTAAACTCGCGACTTCCTGACGCTGCGAAGCAATGGTGTGGTTATAGCGGGCCGCACCCGCCGCGCCAATTTGCTGGCCGCCTCCCCCAGGGCTCCCCAGTGAATTACTTTGCGTTGCCGAGGGAGACACTAGCCCGACGCGCAAGCGAGGGAAAGGCGTATTGCACCGGTGCAACGTCCAATTCCCTCGCTCGCGCGTCGGGCTAATATTTGCGTTGCTGGAAACCTGCTTGCCGTTTCTAATACCGCACGATGCACCAGAGGGCCCAGACTCCGTCTCGCCAGCCGATTTTTTTTCCTTCGGCATAGCTGCGGCCGGCGTAGCTGATGGGCCGTTCGTAGAAGCGGGCGTTGCGAAGCCGGGCCAGTTTGCAGGTAAGTTCGATTTCAATGCCGAACCGCCGCTCCCGCAGGCCGGGGGCGATGCCCGCAATCAATTCGCGGCGGAACATTTTGTAGCAGGTTTCGACGTCGGTCAGGTTGAGCCCGGATTTCCAGTTGGTGAAGCGGGTGATCATCTGATTGGCAAACTGATGCCAGTACGAGCGGACCGGCCCTTCGATGTGACTGAAGCGGCTGCCGAAGACGACGTCCGCTTGATCTTCCAGGATAGGCTGCAGCAGCGAGCGGAGGTCTTGCGGGTCATATTCCATGTCGGCATCCTGCACGACGACGACATCCCCCGTGCAGTGCTGAAAGCCGGTCTTGAGGGCGGCCCCTTTCCCCTTGTTTTTTTCGTGCAGGACAATGACGAGATCGCGATACTGCTCGTCGCTGCTCTCCTGCCACGATTTGAGCAAGTCGCGCGTGCCGTCCTTGCTGCCGTCATCCACGATGACCATCTCGCAGGGTATCTTGGCTCCCCGCACTCGCTCGATGACTTTCTCCAGCGTCTTCACTTCGTTATAGACCGGAATCACCACCGACAGCCGAAAGCCGGCGGGGATGCGATAAACGCCCAGGCGGCGGCAGAGATCCTGGCCGAGAATGCGTTCCAGCAGCTCGATGCGGTCCATGTGGAGCGGCGAGTCATCGGCGAGCGAATCCCCTCCGGCGTCGAGCAGCGCCTCGCGGACGCGGCGCAAATCGGCGGGAGAAAGCTGGTCGGAAAGAGGAAGCAGAGCCATTCCTCTATCGTGCCGTAAGCCGCAGGGAATTCCAAGGTGTGCGAGCGTCGGGTTTCCCGGCAATGGGGACTTCCGGCGGCCGATTGTAGGGGTTGCGAGGGCCCTTTCTGGAATGCCGCCCCGCCTCCCTGCCGTCAGCGCGTTGACAATTGGTTTCAGGAAGGTTCTAAACAAAGGTGCCTTAAGCTCCCTCCGCCCTGGCACTGTCGCTATGCAATTTGGCGTCCTGACACCGATGAACCTGACGAGCGAAGAAACGGTCGCCCTGTTTCCTTCCCTGGGACATTTGGAGGAGGATGGCCGGACGTGGCGGATTCAGGTGCATGGCGAAGTATTCACGCATGCAGACCGGGTCAGCTTCGGAAAGCGAATTCTGCTGCAGCTCTTGCAGCGGGCGATGAAGGCCACCCCCGAGGATCTGCAGAGCCAGATTTTTCGCCAGCGGATCGAGCGATTCTTGGCTGTGGATCAGGCGGGAAAAAAAATTGCCTTGCGGCTTGGGGATGATGAGCACATCCTGCCCAAGAAGTCGAAGGGAAATGGCCACTTTCAAGGCACGCTCCGGATCAGCAGCGGAGAGCTTATGGAGTTGGCCAGGGCCGGTGCCTATGACGACGGCAAGCTGACGCTGGGGGCCAGCATCCCCGAAGGGGGAACCTGCCTACCGGCCGCGGTTCATTTGCTGCCGCGGGAAGGAGTGTCGGTCATTTCGGATATTGACGACACGCTCAAGCACACCCACGTTCTCAGTCGGCATGCCCTGCTGGCGAACACATTTCTGCGGGAGTTCGAACCGATTCCCGGCATGGCGAATCTCTTTCGCGAATGGTCCAGCCAAGGGGCGGCCTTTCACTATGTCTCGTCCAGTCCGTGGCAGCTTTATCGGAACCTGGCGGGCCTGTTTGAGACGGAAGGATTTCCCGAAGGGTCGTTCCATTTGTTGGCATTCCGACTGCGGGACCATTTGATGCGCAAAATCCTGATGATGCGCCGCTCGGGAAAAGGCTCGGTCATCAAGAACATCCTGCAGATGTATCCAGAGCGGCGGTTCATTCTCGTCGGCGACAGCGGCGAAGCCGATCCGGAGATTTACGCCCAGGCCGCCCAACGATTTCCCCGGCAAGTCGCCCGGGTCTTCATCCGCGAAGTCGCCGGTCCCCGGCACTGCGAAAAGCGTTTCCTCAAAGCCTTCCGCAATATTCCGCAAAATCTGGTGACGATTTTCAAAGACCCCGAAGAGCTGGAAGGTGCCATTGAAGGCGTGTAGCCACCGTGGTCAGGCTTCCATCGGAAGGGAAAAAATCCGATGAGTCGGCAGGGCCGAAGGGACGAGTCCGCTGGTGGCGGTTGTGGAATCCACCGCAAACGCGGCGAGAAAATGCTTGGGGGAAATTACCGCGGAGTTCGCGGAGTTCGCAAAGGGGGAATTCTGGCGAAGCGTTGCCGCGGTTGCTACCAATTTGTAGCCGCGGTTGCGGCGACCGGAACCGAGCCCACGGCGCAAGCCGTGGGTCAGACGGCGACACGGGAACAGAGCCGCGGTAGCGGCGAAAGAATGGCCGCATCTCTGGGAAGGCATCTCTAACGTGGATTCCCCCGCGGCGATGTTCGTTTCGCGGTCGCGAGGGGCGCGCTAAAGGCCAAGCTTCTTTCACCCCTGCCGGGGTTTGTCATTGTCATTCCTGTTTGCCGACCCACAGCTGGCGCTGTGGGCTTGGTTCCGGTCGCCGCTGCCGCGGCTGCGGTCCTGGCGGTGTCCTCCGAGTTTTCCGTGTCACCCGCCCACGCTCTGGCGAGCTTGGCTGCGGCACTTCCTCGCTGGCGCTTTTTGATGTTGCGCTTTTTAGGATGCCGCCGGGTTCATCCCGGCGGAGGTTCACCTTCAGCCTAG
>CAYUJE010000334.1:0-6752 GCA_964444865.1 uncultured Pirellulaceae bacterium
AGATCACATACAACGACGGCACGACGAAGACGGCCAGCACCGTCGATGCCGTCAAAGGAGAAGAACATATATGTAGCCAGCACACTCCGTGTGCTGGTATGTCCGCTCACGGAGTGAGCGGACTACTATAGCCGCGGGTTGCCTGGCTTAATCGGGGCCTCAAAATGATTCGCCCCTTTCACTTTTACTTTGCGAGAAAAAACCTTGTCGCCGCAAGTGGCGTAGACCGTATCGAAATTTGGCCCGCCGAAGCAGACGTTGGAGCATTTGCCGTTAGGGGTGGGAATGATGCAATTTACCCGTCCCGGTTGGTCGCAGACTTGCAGACCGAGCCGCGACGCCACCCACAGCCGGCCGTCCCGGTCGGTCCGCATGCCATCCGCCCCAGCGTCATCAGCCGTATCCGGGACATGCAGGTGAAAATACTTCTGCTTGTGGAGCAAAGAGCCGTCCGGCTGGACGACGTAGCTGTAGACCCAATGTGTGCGGCTCTCCGCAACGTAAAGGAGCGACTGATCCGGTGAGAGGCATACGCCGTTGGGGAACCTGAGCCCTTCATCGACGCTCTTCTTTTCGCCGCTGGCGGTGATGAACCAGACTTTGCCGGGCAATTGCGGGTCGGGATTGGTGACATACATGCCGCCGTCATGCCGTACGACAATGTCGTTCCCCTTAAATCCTTCGGCAAAGACATTGGGTGCTGGGCTGTCTGCTCCGAACGACAACACCTGCGACGTTTCCGTGGCGACAACATAACGCCGGCCATCTGGGCCGTACGCCATGCCGTTCGCCTTCTTCGATCCGTCAATTGCAACCGTCGCTTTGCCATCGGCCCCCACGCTATAGGTCTTGTTCCCTGGGATATCGTTGAAGAGGACGCTCCCATCCTTGCTGGCGACGGGACCTTCGGTGAAGCCGTACCCTTCGCCGACAAGGTTCCAGCCCTCGCCGGGAACGAGAATATCCTGTATCTGCTGCGAGCCCTTGCCGGCAGCAACCGGCTTGGGCCAATCCTTCCAGAGCCACCGCATGGCGTCAGGAAAAATTTTAGTGCCGTGGCTTCCTTCGTGCCCGAGTGTTCCCCATTCGTGATTCACTTCGTAACCGGCAAAGACGAAGGCCCGCTCCATCTCCTGATTGGCCATCCACCAGTCGCCGCCATAGATGTTCAGGTCAGCGCTCCCGTCCTGCAAGAAAATGCGGATCGGTTTGGGTTCATACTTGCGAATGAGTGTCGGATAGACGTTTCCGCCGCGAAGGCCAACATAGGTGCCGATGGTGCTATAGACGCGGGTGAAAGCGTCAGGCCGTTCCCAGGCGGCGGTAAAGGCGCAAACCGCCCCACTGCTGCTGCCGGCGATGCACCGGTCGTTGCCGCTTTTCGAGAGCTTGATCGGCCGGCCGTCGCTGGTTGTTTTCTTTTCCACCTCGGGCAAAATCTCATCCAAGATGAACCGGGCATAAGCATCGCCCAGGCCGTCGTATTCAAAGCTGCGGTTGAAGCGCGTGAGAGCGTTGGGACTTGTCGCTTTCACCTCGCCAGGGCGGACAAAGACGCCGATAATGACCGGAATCTCCTTCTTCGCGATCAATTCGTCAAAGACAGCCGGGGCGTTGTACTGAATGCCGTCCTGGTTCACATGGACGCAGGCCGGCTGAGCGGGGTCGTACTGCTTGGGGACGTAGATCCAGTATTCCCGCGTGGTGCCGGGGAAAATCTTGCTCTGGTCGAAGGTGTATTTGGTCACCTCTCCCTTCGGAACCGCATCCTCACCGCGGACGGCAAGCGGAGCAATGAGAAGTAGCAGCAAACTAGCGACAACGAAGGTGCGAAACATGGGTGTAGTTCCTACTAGTGCGAGCGAGGGACTGTCGGTTCTGTGGCGACCGATTCTAGCGAACCGCCCCCGCGGCGAACAGTAAATGCACCTCTCGCCAGGTCGTGTACCAGTTGCCGCGTCTCTTCCTCAATTCCCGGCTGCGAACTTTCGCGCGGTCCGGCGACGTTGAGGACTTCAATCCGATGCTTGCGGAGCCAGGCTCGGACGATTTCTGCTCGTACGGGGGGCTGAGGCTTCTGCAAATCGATTCTCAAGTGGGGCTTGCCATGCCGCAGAGCGAATGTTTCCGTTAGCGCCGTGCCACCGTAAAGGGGGCCGCGATGGAGGATGAGCGTGCCATCAGATTCAACGACATTTCTCTCCGTGCGGACATGGTACGCCGATGACTCGGTCTCGACGAGTTGAAACCGAGCTTCGATGGGTCCGTCTTCGGCCAGCCTACCTCGAGGGCAATAGCCGCCGTGCTCGATATCCAGTTCAACCGCGGCAATTAATGCTCCGCGGTCCACGCCGGTTTGACCGCCGGAGATGATTTTGTGGACAAGGGTCGCCGGCAATGAGGGGCGAGTTGTCTTGGGCGTCATGGGTTACTCCTTTCTCGCCGCCACGCGCAGCTTGGCGCTCCGCGACCGAGGATTCCGCGCAGTCTCTTCGTCCGTGGAGATAATGGGTTTCTTGGTCAATGGCTCCAGGCGAGGGTCATTGCGGAAGGCTTCTTTTACCAGCCGATCTTCGAGCGAATGGAAGCTGATGATGGCCAGACGACCGCCGGGCTTGAGTCGTTCTGGAATACGGGCCAGCGCGAGCTCTAGCGATTCGAGTTCCCGGTTAACGGCAATGCGGAGGGCCTGGAAAGTGCGGGTGGCGGGATCGATCCGCTCCTTGGGACTGCGGGGGACGCAGCGGCGGACGAGAGATGCGATCTCCTTGACGGACTTGAGCGAGCCTTCAGCCCGCGCCTCCACGATTCGCCGGGCAATCCGCCGGCTGCAGCGTTCTTCGCCGAATTTGTAAATCAGGTCAGCGATTTCCCGCTCCTCCAGCCGAGCCAGCAGTCGCCAGGCGGGCTCCCCTTCCTCGGGGTTGAATCGCAAATCCAGCTCGCCGCTGGCATCAAAACTAAAGCCGCGACTGTCGTCAGCAAGTTGATCGCTGGAAAGACCGAGATCGAGCAGCACGCCATCGACGGCAGGAACACTCAGTTCGTCCAGCACATCCGCCAGGTCGCAAAAGTTCGACTGGGCAATCTTCACCGGCAACCCCGCCAGGTTCTTCTCCGCCGCGGCGAGTGCAGCCGGGTCCCGATCCAGGGCCAGCACAAACCCTTCCCCCGCCAACTTCTCCGCCAGGAGCCGCGTATGCCCGCCGCCGCCTAGCGTACCATCGACCAGAGTCATGCCCGGACGGGGAGCGAGCCAGGAGAGAATCTCCTGGGGCAGTACCGGAACGTGAATGGGTAGGGATGATGTTGATGAGTGCACATGTGTATAATAGCGAACTCAAAGGACCCAGCAAGAGGGGGCAGCAAGGAACGAAGCCCGGCGGTCCCCAATTACCGGGGGGGTGCTAGCGGTTCGCTGGCCAATGGAGATGCCGGCGCAAGAAACGGTAGGTTCCCTGGCCGTGGATGGTGTGAGGTCCGTCGAAGAACTCGAGTTCCGCTCGGTCGCCAATTTGTAACTGATCATAGTGGCGGCGAACCTTGCCGAATTCTCCCGCGACCCATTCGCTCGGCTGGCCGCCATCGCGATGCCCTTCTTCAACCATAAACGGACGCGGGGCCATCAGCATGGCGAGCTCGGCGTAGCTCGCCATGTGCGCCAGGTTCCACTCGGGAGTTTCGTATTCCGAAGTGAAGAGATAACTGAACCGTTCTTCGTTGCTGGCAATGGTCCTCGGCCAGTCGGTGAAATCGCCGGAACAGATTGACAGACAATATCGATCCACCAGCGGCGGCACTCGTATCGCCGTCTTGCCGCCATAGGAGAGGCCGTAAAAGGCAATCCGCTTCGCATCAACCTGCGGCAGTGTCGCCAGCCAGTCGAGAGTCTGCTCGTGCTGGGCAATGATGTAGGTGAACAATGACCGTTTCAGCGGATTGGACATTCGTTGTAGTTCGCGAAACCGGTCGCCGCCACGGTAGGGATTCTGCGGTGCATACACAATGAACCCCTGTTTTACCAACTCCTCGCTGAATGCCTTGTAGTACCCGAATCCCGGCGCTTCTCGGGAGATCGTGTCCAGCGGAGTTCCTTCCAGTCCGTGCTGGCACACCACCACCGGGCGCTGCTCGCCACCCGCCAGGTTTTTCGGCAGCAGGAGTATGCCTGAAGCAATCACATCGTCGACAACATCCAGCATCACTTCATAACCGACGTAGGTGTCCGTTTCGAGAATTCGCCGTGAACGAGGCTGAGGGGGATCTAGCTTTCCAGGCAAGCGACCAATCAATTCGTCATGAACTTCGTCACGCAAAGGCTGACGCCTGCGTTCCCACTCCTCAAGTGACTGCGGTTTCATTCGCCATTTCGCATCGCGGACCTGATGACTTCGACGCAGCAAGTTTTGGGTATGAATCTGCAGTTCATCGAATTGCCGCTTCTCCCGCGCACCGGCAGCGCGGCGAGCGGCCTGCACATTCATCTCCGGCAATGCCTCCCGATTCCACGCGAGGGGCTCCCCTCCAGCCTCCAGGTCGATTCCCAGGCCTTCGGCAAATGGCCGCAGTGCCGCCAGAGTGCCGGCTGGACCGTCGCCATCGGGACCACTAACTGCCAGAACGAGGTCTGACTCGCGCCGCAACTTGCGATAGCTGGAGACTGCCCGGTCAAATTCCGCACGCACCGAAGGCAGGCGGTTGGTCGAAATTTTGCCTGGTGCGGCGCTCGCGCGGCGTCCCTCGCGCACTGCGGGCGGACCTGCGACATCCACGGCGCGGCAGGATTCAATCACCAGCCGCCGCGGCGCGATCAGGCCGGCGAGTTCCGCGTCGCCAAATTCGGTAAGCAAACCCCACACATTGCGATAAATCGGCTCCTGCCAGAGATTTTCCCGTTCCTGAAAATAACCACCCACCCAGCAACTTCGAATTCGGGAATCGAGAGCAGCCGCATGGAGTGCCAGCAATCCTCCTTCACCAACGCCAGCGACTCCGATCGGAAACTCGGCACCGGCTGTCGCTGGCGGTTGTCGACGCCCATACTGTTCCAGCAGATCGACCGCGGCGAGCACTTTTTGGACTTCGTAACCGATGATATGTCGCCCCACCTCAAAGGCCTGACGATAAATGAATTCCCGATGCGGTTGGTTGGTGTAGGCCACAAGGGGGCTGCCCGAATGTTCGTCGCTGCGGCTGATCAACAGGGGGATTGCCACCAGACAGCCGGCCTCCGCCAGTCGCCGCGTGAATTGCACGGATGCAGGCAATCCATCTTGCACTCCGCAAAACAATTCCGGAGTCCAATCGGCATCCGGCAATGCCACGACTCCGGCTCTCGGCTTGGCGGGGACCAGCAACAACCCTTCCGCCGAGACGCCGTCGAGCACGGGCCACCGGACGGCATGGACGGAAACTCGTTCGTTGCGTGCCACGATCGACGACGTTTCCAGCGTCGAAATCAGTTCAAATCGATGGGGCCCGGAAGGTTCGCTCGTAATTCGCGGATCCACTCCCCCAATCCATGTTCGTAACCGTTCTTGCTGGGGAATGACGCTGGCGACATAGGCCTGAACGCTGGAGAAGTCTCGATTCCGCAGGTTTGATCGTTGCACTCGCGATGCTTGTATTTCACGCAGGCAGTAGCGGCGGAGGCCTGCCACCATCAATTCGTCCAGGGGCTGCTCGGATGTCAGCGCCGTCGTGCCCGTAAGAACTGGATTGGCTGCGGGAGACGAACCACTCAATAACAGGCAAACGACGAGGCACAGGCACCGCCAACCAGACTGGCTGCACTCAAATCCCATGGTGACCTCTGTTTTGGTTCGTGTGAGTCCTGATTGTGACATTCCCAGCCGACCTCTCCCAGATGGGTTGAGTCTGCTCCGAGTTGCGTGGTTTCGTTCCTGGCACGCGCAAGTAAGATGGTAACCAACGGCGGCAAAGGACACGCGCTGAAAACACCACAAAACCCAACGGATGAAACGAAGAATCCTGATCCGCGATTTGTTCTGGCTGACCCTCGTCGTCGCCCTGGCGGTGGCTTGGTGGCTTGATCATCGCCGCCAAGCGGCGGAGGTGCGGGAGTTCCACAACTATGTGGAGTTCTATGAACGGCATCTCCTGGGATCCCGCTCCAGCGGCTTTCCGGTCCCTCCCGGTCGCAGAATTCCGGGAACGATTGTTGTCAAACCTTAATGACCGCCTATAACTAATTCCCATGAGTGCCCATGCTGTCACTGCCCTTTCCCTCGCTTGCCTGCTAACCAGCATTTTTGCCGGCTGTCGTGAGCAGGTGCCGCAGAATCCCCTGGCTGGCGTGGGCGGGTACGCACTGGTTTATCAACAGCAAGATCAGCGGAGTATCGAGCCAGGGGAAATCGCCGGTGCCCTTCGGGAGCGGATCAGCGCCAAGAGTTCCCGCGAAATTGTGGTCAGGGCCCTCAATGACGGCCGCTGCGAGATTCTGCTGCCGGGCGCAAGCGAGAAAACAGTGGCGGATGTGAAGCGGGCGATTGCCCAGAGCAACCAGTTGCAGTTTCGAATTGTGGCCGATTCCCATCTCAACCGGCAACAGATTGACCAGTGCGCGGACGGAAAGTCTACGGACCAGGCCAAGTGGTGCCAGTATGATCCCGAAAAAATCGCCTTGCGGCCAGAAAATCCGGTTTGGGATTCCCCTCAAGGCAAAGGGATGGTCCTGGTGGTCGAAAGTCCCGACCAGGTAGATGCCTGGCATTTCAAGCACGCGAGTC
>CAYUJE010000335.1:0-6728 GCA_964444865.1 uncultured Pirellulaceae bacterium
CGTCACGGCGCGTCGTGCGAAGTGACAGGGAGCGAAGGACTTGGGGTGATTCATGTCGTCGCAAGTCATTTTGCGCGGAGAGGCGTGAATCGACGAATCAGTTACTTCCGAAGGGGGGTTATCGGCGGTTATCAAGCTTCTCGCGCCGGGAGGGGGTATAACCAAGACTTCGCTGTACCCTTTTTGGGCAGGCTGGAAGCCTACCCCACTTTTTTGGAGCCGGATGTCCGCTCACGGAGTGAGCGGACTACTAACATGCGACTGGACATTTTTCTGCCGTTTTTGCGCAAAGCAAAAAAGAACGCCCCGCCGCCGCGGGATGGGTGGCTGCTGCGCGGAGCGAAGGCCGTCTTGCCGGCGACGCTGTTTGCCGATCGGGTCACCGGAAAGCCGGGGCTGGTGCGGCGGACTCTCAAGCGGCTGGGGCCAAGCTGGGTGGCGGCTCCGTGGCGGAGAGTGATTCAGGCGGTGTGCTTTGTCTTGTTTCTGTTCCTCTTTTTCTACGTCTGCTATCCCTACACCGCCCGGCCAAGCCAATCGTGGCCCGCCTGGCAGCCGACGAAGTTTGCGGAGGATCACTCCCTCGTACTGGAGAAGCCGCAAGGGGAAATCGTTGGCCTGAGTCCCGGAATGCTCGTCTACGCGGCCGACCTCGGCAGTTGGCGAGTTAAAGAGGCAGCCGAGGGAAGGATTGTCCTCGCGGCCGAGAAAGACGTTTCGGCGGAAAGGCTCGAAGACCTCCGCTTCAGCCTCGGCGGGCCCTGGACCTTATCATCCGATCCGCCGGGGAAGTGGCCGAGCCATTATGCGGACTCGCTCGCGGCCAAAGAGAAAATCCATGCCGAGTCGTTCCTGATTATCGATCCGCTGGTCGCCATCTCCACATCGCTTGCTTCCCGTACCTGGGCCTGGTCGTTGGTCTTTGCCGTCGGCATCTTGGCGGTCGGGGTGATCGTCCCCCGCGGCTTCTGCGGCTATCTCTGCCCACTCGGGACGCTGATTGATCTGTTTGACTGGGCCATCGGCAAGCGGGTGACGCGATTTCGCGTGGCGGACGACGGCTGGTGGGTGCACATCAAATACTATCTGCTGCTGGGGACACTGGTGTCCTCGATGTTCGGCGTGCTGGTCACCGGCTTTGTAGCGGCCATTCCGGTCATCACCCGCGGCCTCTTGTTCCTCTTCGACCCGCTGCAAACCGGCCTCACTCGCGGCTGGCATCAGGTGCCGCCGCTCAACGCCGGGCACTTCCTCTCGCTGGCCCTGTTCTTCGTGGTGCTCGGCCTCGGTTTTTTCAAGCCCCGGTTCTGGTGCAAGTACGTTTGCCCCAGCGGCGTGGTGTTTTCGCTTGGCAACTTGCTGCGAGTGAGTGAGCGGAAGGTGGAAAGCAGTTGCATCAACTGCAACAAGTGCGTGGAGATCTGCCCTTTCGACGCCATCAAGCCGGATTTCACCACTCGCACGTCCGACTGCACTCTCTGCCAAAGTTGTGGCGGCGTCTGCCCGACGCAGGCCATCAAGTTCGTGGAGCGGTGGAACCGGATCGAACTGAAAATCGAGAATGACCCGCCGACGCGGGAGACCGCCATCGGCAGGCGGGGCTTCATCTCCCTCGCTGCGGGAACCGCGGCTGGCATCGTCGGCGGTGCCGCACTCGCGCTCGGAACGAAAGCCAGCGGTGCCAATCTCGATGACCCAAGCTCACCCCGGCCCGTCCGTCCCCCCGGCAGCGTTCCCGAACAACAGTTCCTGGAACTCTGCATCCGCTGTGGCGAGTGCTTCAAAGCCTGCCCCAACAACGTGCTTCACCCGCTCGGATTTCAACAAGGGCTGGAAGGACTTTGGACGCCGCAAGTCGTCGCCGACTGGGCCGGCTGCGAATCGAGTTGCAACGCCTGCGGCCAGGTCTGCCCGACCGGCGCGATTCGCGCCTTGCCATTAGTGGAGAAGAAGGTCGCCCGGATGGGGTTGGCGGAAGTGAATCTCCAGACCTGTCTGCCGTACGCGGGAAAGGAAGCCTGCCAGCTTTGTGTGGATGAGTGCGTCCACGCCGGCTACAACGCCATCGAGTTCATCCAGGTCCGGACCGAGGTCGATGCCGCCGGCCTTCCCATCGAAGGGACCGGCTTCGTCGCACCCGTCGTCGTGGCGGAAAAGTGTGTCGGCTGCGGACTGTGTCAGACGCGTTGCTACGGCATCAACGTGCTGGAAAAGAAGCTGCTCACGGAATCGGCTATCGTTATCCGCGCCGGAGAAGGGAAAGAGGACCGAATACTCCACGGCAGTTATCAGGAGCTGCGCGACAATGAGGCAGCTCAGAAGAAGACCCACATCAAACCAGCAGGAGGAGATTATCTGCCCGAGTTTTTGAAGTAGTCTCGGCCGTTACCAACTCACGACCGCCTGCGCGGTGGCACCATGAAGCAGCGGGCTGGCGGAGGAATGGATGCCGCCGCCGTTGGCAAAGTTGATGGCGGAAATCTGGTTCTGACCAAGGGCCACGTTGGAGATCCAAAGAGCCTGGTAGCCGGCAGTGACGGCAAGATAGTTCGTGAAGCGATAAGTGCCGGTGAGTTTGAATTCACCCAGAAAGGCCACCTTGGAAGTTCCATCGTCCACCAGCACCGAACCTGGGCTCGGAAAGCCGACAATCATTCCGTCCTGGTCAATGCTGTTGACGAAAATGCCCGCTTTGCCGACAGCATTCATTTGAAAGCCGCCATAGCGTGCGAAGGTAATATCGCCGCCGGTTTGGGCACCAAAGAGGTTGTTACTGGTCGTCGTATTCCAGCCCAAGACTTGAGTGGGAGAAGTTTCCTCCAGTTGGACCGTTTCGTGAAGATTGATGTACCGCAGGCCGAGGATGCCCGTGAAATTGTCCGACATGGGAAGTCGGAGGTTGAAATCAAAACTGTGGAGATCGGATTGATACTGCGTGGAAAGGAGGCCGTTGGCCGTCCACATGATGGGCGGAGAAGTCGGCAGGCTGCCGCCGCTCAGTGCGGGCAAGTACCGCGTGTCATCCCCCGAAAAGACCCCTAGCCAGCCGAATTCCAGTTGGATGGCCCGCAGATGCACACGTGCATCGAGTTCCAGACCGGACATGCCATTGAGCGGCAAGAAGCTATCGTTGTCGTGCTGACGCTGCAGGATGGCGGTGCCGAGCGTGATGGAAATCATCTTTTCGCCAAAGATCGGGTTACCCCAATCGGCACGCGGTGCGGAGTTTTGGAAGTCGGAGGCGTTTCCCCCGCCACTGTTGTTGCTGATCATGGAAGAGAAAAGTTCGGCGGTGGAGACGGTGTTGTCTTCCTGAGCCAGAGAGGCACCGGCAATCAGCGATGCAGCACACAGCGCGAAAAATGGGAGAGTGTATTTCATGGACGAATGCCGGAAATGCTTGGAATTTGTCGACAGCTCTGGTTTAATGGAAGGAGCCTGCCCCTGGCGGCCTTCGGCCTCACCTTGCCGCCCACTTTCGCGAAGGACCCAATGCGATGCTGCGTGATTTCCACTTCCTGATATTGGCTGGCTGCGCGGCCCTAGGGGTGGCCGGGGGAGAATCGCGAATCGCGCGGGCGCAGTCAAGCCCAAAGTCGCCCGCCGCTAGCAGTGAGGATGCGCTTCCTCCTGCAGCTGAAAGAAAGGTCGATTTTGGAGAGATTGAGCCGATTCTGCGCAAGAACTGCTTCTCTTGCCACGGCGAGGAACATCAGGAATCTGGCCTGCGGCTGGATGTGAAAAAACGGGCGCTAGAAGGTGGGGACAACGGTGTGGCATTCAAACCGGGCAAGAGCGCGGAGAGCCGACTGGTACTGCTCGTGGCAGGTCTCGACAAAGAAGTTGGCCTTATGCCGCCCGAGGGAAAAGGAAAGCCGCTGACCGCCGGGGAGATTGGCTTGATTCGTGCCTGGATTGATCAAGGGGCGAACTGGCCGGAGGGAGGGGCCGAAGTCGCCGCGCGGCACTGGTCGTTTCAGAAAGTGGTTGCTGTTTCCCCACCAACAGTGAAGAACCATTCTTGGCCTGCTTCGCCGGTGGACAGCTTCGTCCTGGCTCGGCTGGAAAGGGAGGGAGTTTCCCCTTCGCCCCGCGCGGGCAAAGTGACTTTGCTGCGGCGGGCGTATTTGGATGTGATTGGTCTGCTGCCGTCGCCCGAGGAGGTGCGGGAACTCGTGGCAGATGACCGGCCCGATGCTTACGAGCGGCTCATCGATCGGTTACTGGCTTCACCACACTATGGCGAACGCTGGGGGCGACACTGGCTGGACCAGGCCCGTTATGCGGATAGCGATGGCTACGAGAAGGACGGAAAGCGTCCGTTCGCCTGGCGGTATCGCGACTGGGTCATCACCGCCCTCAATGCCGATCAGCCGTTTGATCAGTTTACCATCGAGCAGATTGCCGGCGACTTACTGCCGGGAGCTACGCAAGAGCAAAAGATTGCCAGTGGCTTTCATCGGAACACGCTGCACAACACCGAAGGGGGAGCGGACCCCGAAGAGGACCGGGTGAAGAAAACGGTGGATCGAACCAACACCACCAGCACCGTTTGGCTGGGACTGACGCTCGGCTGTGCCCAGTGCCACAGCCACAAGTACGACCCGATTTCCCAGCGGGAGTACTATCAGATGTACGCCTTCTTCAACAGTATGAGCGAAGAGAATATCGAGGCCCCGACACCTCAGGCGGCAGTCCTGTTCGCCGCTGAAAAGGAGAAGCACACCCAAAAGCTGGCTGATTTGCGAGCCGCTCTCAAGGCTTACGAACTGGGGGATTTCGTGGCGAAGCAGACGGAGTGGGAGGCAATCGCCGCGAAAAATCCCGCCGTCTGGCAAACCCTGGAGATTACTTCCGCTGCATCGAAGCATGGGGCCAAGCTTGACGTGCAACCGGATAAATCAGTGCTGGCTTCGGGCAAGAACGAACTGTCGGACGTTTATACACTGGGAGCGACTCTTGCCGGCAACCAGCGGATTACTGCCGTGAGACTCGAGGTTCTTCCCGACGACAAACTTCCGTCTA
This sequence comes from uncultured Pirellulaceae bacterium, assembly GCA_964444865.1. Lineage (GTDB taxonomy): Bacteria > Planctomycetota > Planctomycetia > Pirellulales > Pirellulaceae > SXOA01. The sequence continues at coordinate 5,026 of CAYUJE010000335.1, forward strand.
AGGGGCCGGGGCGGGCGAACAATGGCAACTTTGTCCTCTCCACTTTTACGGTCGGCATTAAACCCGCGGCAGACGAGACCGCGGCAACAACCAACCTTTCCTTCGCTCGGGCAATTGCCGATTTCTCGCAGGGGCAATGCGATGTGCAGCAGGCCATCAACGATAACCCGGCAGATTTCTGGGCGGTCGTTCCTCACGTAGGCCTGCGACACATGGCGGCATTTGAGGCGAAGGAGCCCTTCGGTCATGACGGTGGGACGAAGCTCACCATCACGCTCGATCAGGCCTACAACCAGACCGAGCCGCACAATCTGGGACGCTTTCGACTCTCGGTCACAACGGCTCCAGCCCCAGTTCAACTGGAAGGGCTGCCGCCCGACGTTGCTGCTGCATTTGCAGTGGAAGCTAGTCAACGAAATGACTCCCAGAAGAAACAAATCGGTGACTACTTCAGGACAGTGGATGCTGAGTATTTGAAGCTCGCGAAAGCGGTAGTCGATCTCGAAGCCAAAACGCCGAAGTTCCCCGAGGACCTGAAGGCCCAGTCCGTCGTCGAACTTCCCAAGCCGCGCGTGACGAATATCCACCTGCGCGGCGATTTTTTGGCGAAGGGGGACGTGGTAGAGGCGAAGACGATCACGGTATTGCCTGCCTTGGCGAGCGGCGGGCGTCCGCCCCCTGATAATTCGGCTCCTATTGAAAGTAAGAATCAGGGGGCTGGCGCCCCCCGCTCGCCAACTCGCCTCGATCTCGCCCGTTGGCTTGTCGATCCGGCCAACCCGCTCCCCGCTCGGGTCACGGTCAATCGACTTTGGCAGCAGCACTTTGGTCGCGGCCTGGTGGCAACGAGTGATGATTTTGGCAAGCAAGGAGAAAAGCCGTCGCATCCCGAACTGCTCGATTGGCTGGCAAGCGACTTCGTCGCTCAGGGCTGGAGCATGAAGCAGGTGCACCGGCGAATCTTGCTCAGCAGTACCTATCGACAATCAGCGAAGACGCGGAAGGATTTGGCGGAGCGCGATCCGGAAAATGTCTTGCTCGCGCGGCAACTGCGGCGGCGGGTGGAGGCGGAAGTGATTCGCGACCTCGCCCTTTCCGCCAGCAACCTCTTTGCCAGCCGCATCGGCGGACCGAGTGTCCGGCCGCCACAGCCGACGGAATACGCCACCGTTACTTACGCCGGCAGTGCGAACTGGCCGGAAAGCAAAGGTGCGGACCGCTATCGCCGCGGCCTCTACACATTTTTTCAGCGGACTTCGCCGTATCCGATGCTCATGACGTTCGACTCGCCCGATTCCAACGAGTGTGCCGTCCTTCGCATGACCAGCAACACCCCGCTTCAGGCTCTCACACTCTGGAATGATCCTGTCTTCGTCGAAGCCGCCCAGGCCATCGGCAGCCGTGTAGTGCATGAGCTTCCCGGTACAGCGAGCGACGAACTCACCCGGCAGCGAGTGCGGCGAGCATGTGAATTATGCCTCGCCCGCTCACCCGATAGCCACGAAGAAGCGGCCCTCGTAGCCCTGTATCAGCAGCAATTGACCCTCTGTTCAAAGGACGCAAAAGTAGCGACCACTCTCCTCGGCAGCCAAACTCCCACGGCGGAAACTTCCGCTGCGGAATTGGCGGCCTGGATCAGCGTGGGTCGGGCAATTGTGAATTTGGATGAGTTTATTGCAGTAAAAGGAATTAAAGCTTTAGGA
>CAYUJE010000336.1:0-6700 GCA_964444865.1 uncultured Pirellulaceae bacterium
TCGTCCTTGTGGAGCGTGAGCAGGTGGTGCATCAGCTTCACCCCTTCCCGCCATTTGTTCTGGTTGGGGTTGATAACGTCCCAAATGTACTGGCCGACGTTTTTCTGGTTATCCCAACCCCCTGGCGGCTTTTGGGGCCAGGTGAGGTCGAGCGACGAGGGGAAGTTGAGCGGCGTTTCGTCGAACCAGTCGGGGGGCGTGCGGCCCTGCTCGTCGATGAGTTTGTCAATCTCGGCTTTGGTGCGGGTGGACGTTTTATCCGGGGGTTCCGCGGCGGCAGGAGTGTTCGAGGTACCTTTGCCCGCTTTGCCAGTCTTCGTCGTTGGCTTGGGGTTGATGACATACCGTTTGGTGTTGATGGTCACAACGTGGACTTCCGTAAGCGGAATAGTGCGCTCGCTGGTTTTTCCATTCTTGGTAATTTCGACCTTCATCTCCGTGTCGTCGCGAGACAAAACCTTGCATTCCAGCTTCTCGCCGGTGAGGAACTCGACCGTGGCGGCACGGAGAGGGAGTGTGACGGCCACAAGGAGAAATGCGATTAGTAGTCTGCACACGCCGTGGGCAGACATGCCAGCACGCGGAGTGTGCTGGCTACTTTGGGCGAGCTTCATACTCCAGCCTCCTCATCGCGCGAGGACGGAAAGCCGGAGGTGCGGAGCAGCCGGCCGTTTCGCAGCATGCCGAGCAGGTCGGTGCCGGGGAAATGCTTGACGAGTCTTTCTCCCTCCGCCGGCCCCAATACAAATGCTGCCGTGGAAAGACCATCTGCCAGGAGCCCGCTCGGCGCGGCGATGGAAACGCTGGCGAAGCCGGCAGCGGAGGTGCCGGTGGTGGGGTCGAGAAGATGGTGCCGCTCGCGGTCGCTGGCGAACGTGGTGGCGTAGTCGCCACTGGTGGCCAGGCAGCGGCCGTCGAGATCGGCAAGCGCGATGTAAGCATCCTCTTGCCGCGGATGTTGGATGCCGACACGCCATGGCTGGCTGGCGGACTTGCAGCCGAGAGAAGCGAGTTCTCCGGTGTTGATGAGGGCGTGCTCAATGCCATGATTGAGCAGCGCTGCTTTCGCCCGGTCGGCGGCATATCCTTGGGCGATGCCGTTGAGCGTAACTGCCATGCCGGGGCGGTACAGACGTATCAGACCTTTGGCAATCTCCAGGTGCCGCCAATCGACCAATTCCTGGACTGCGGCGATTTCTGAAGCGGAAGGAGAGTGGTTTTGCCTCGCGGCCGACTCATGCAGTTTCCAGAGGGGCTGCACCGTCACATCAAACTTCCCGCCGGATCTTTCCGCCAGTTCTTGTGCGGCGGTCAGCACTTCCACGAGATACGGATGCGGCTGCCGCAGCACACCTTCTCGATTGAGCTGGCAGAGCTGGCTGTGGGGGCGGTAGAGGCTCATTACCTCTTCTGCCAGCTCAAGTTCGGCGAACGCCGCTTTCACACCTGCGGCTGCCTGTTGCTGGCTGAAGTGCAAAGCCGTGATTTCGACTTTGGTCCCCAAAGCCACAGCAGCTTGGGAAAAGGAGATCGGTCCCTTCCCGCGGTTTAAGAAGGAATAACTTGCGCAAGCCGCTCCTCCTGCGCCAAGTGCGAGAGAGAGACAGAATCGTCGTCTGGTAAGTTGCATTCTATTTTTCCCTATTCTCGCGAAAGGGGTCGGGAGGAGTTTCGCGTGAACGTCAAACTATCTGGGGAATCTTCACCGCGAAACTCCTCCCGACCCCGTGAGGCCGCTATCCTCCCAGTTCCTGCGACCTTTTCGTCGCCGCCTCGACAGCTGCGATGAGAGCCGCCCGCAAACCGTGCTCCTCCAGGGCTTTCATGCCGGCGATGGTCGTACCGCCGGGGCTGGCAACCCTGTCCTTAAGCACTGCCGGATGCTCGTTGGTACTCAAAACCATCTGGGCACTCCCCAGAACGGTTTGTGCTGCCAGGGCCAAAGAAAGTTCCCGTGGTAGCCCCATCCGAACGCCGCCGTCGCTCAGGGCTTCGATCATCATATAGACGAACGCGGGCCCGGATCCCGAGAGGCCAGTGACGGCATCGAGCAGTTTTTCGTCAACTTGCCGGGCGATGCCAACCGCACCGAGCAATTCGGCCACCAGATTGCTGTCTTCGCTGGTGGCACCGGCACCAAGGGCATAAGCCGAGGCCCCTTTGCCGACGAGAGCCGGTGTATTGGGCATCACCCGAATGACCCGTTCGGTCTTCAGTCCCGCACAGAGTTTGGCAAGTGTCACTCCGGCCGCGATCGAGACGACCAGCGTTTGCCTGGTGATTTTTTCCGCTAGCTCCCCCATTACCGCGGCCATGTTTTGCGGCTTGACGGCGAGAAACAGAACGCCGCCGCGCTCTGCCAATTCGACATTGCCTTTCGCCCCCACAGTCCCTGGCACTTCCGCCAAAAACTGCTGAATGGCCGCTGGCACCGCGTCAAACGCGGCAATCTTCCCTGGCGGCAGTAACTTTGCAGCAACAAACCCCTTGGCAAGCGCCCGGGCCATCTGACCTGAGCCGACAAAGCTGACGTTGATTTCTACCATTCGAGATCCTGGTTTTATGGGCAATGCTAGCGAGACTCCATCTTAACCATTTTTTTCGCCATTGCCTCAATTGCCCCGCAAATGATACTCTTCCCCCTGGTTTCGCTAGGTTTCCTAAGATTCTGATTCCCTAGATTCGGCGAGGATGCTATGTCCGCATGGATGAGCGCGACGGTGGGCGGCAGAACGGATTCTATTCTCTCCCGCATGGCTGGGCTACTTTGTTTCTTGGCACTGGTCGCGGCGATTTTTCCTCCAACCATCAGTGCTCAGGAAGCGAAGTGGATCTGGTCCTCCGAACACCAGAAGGACGGAGTGCCCGCGGGAGCGGTTTGTCACTTTCGCAAGTACTTCACCCTGAAATCGCCCGAAGCCGCCGTCATCGCGATTGCCGCGGATGATACGTACGAGTTGTATCTTAACGGACGGCGCATTGGGGCCGGAGAATCGACCAAACGCCTTGTCGAATACGACGTCGCCAAATTCGTCACCAAGGGACCGAACCTGATTGCCATCAAGGTAACCAATCGGGCTGGGAAGACCGCGGCCCTCGTCGCACGAGTGACCGCGAAAGAATTGAATGGCGAATGGACCTCGCACTCCAGCGACGACTCTTGGAAGGTCAGCACTCACCCGCTGCCGCTTTGGAATACTTCGATTTACAACGATCGCGGTTGGGCTAAATCCCAGGTCTTTGGGACGCTGGGCGAAACTGCCCCTTGGGACCGCCGGGATGAAATTCCCGTTGCCTCGGTGGCCAAAGGGAACGAACCCAATCTGGCACCGATTGTCGACAAAAATCAAGTGAAGAAACCGCGGCCCGGTACCGCGACCAAGGATCCCGAGAGCACCACTGCCAAACCGGACGTGGACTCCAATTCCGAGACCAATCCCGCCGAAGAATTCAAAGAGCCTGTCTCGGCCAAACTTGTCAAGAACGAACGCTTTGAGCCGGTTGACGAATTCGAAGTGCAGCAGGTCCTCACCGGAGATCAAACCGGTTCGCTGATCGCCATGACGTTCAACGAATTCGGCCAGATCATCGCCTCCAAAGAAGGGGGACCGCTGCTTTTGATGTATGACAGCGACAAGGATGGCATTGCGGACAAGGTGAAGACCTATTGCGATAAAGTGAAAAACTGCCAGGGAATATTGGCTCTCAACGGCGATGTCTTTGTGACCGGCGAAGGCCCGGATGGGCTGGGGCTCTATCGCCTTTCCAAGCTCAACCCAGATGGCCAACTGGAAGAAGCTCGTACGCTCGTCAAGTTCAAAAGTGAGTCGATGGAGCACGGCGCTCATGGTCTTGTGTTGGGACCCGATGGACTCATTTACGTGCTGCTTGGGAATTACACCAAGATTGATCAAGCTGTCGATCCTTCCAGCCCCCACCGCGACTATTACGAAGGAGATCTGGTCACACCTCGCTACGAAGACCCCGCCGGGCATGCGGTGGGAGTCAAAGCGCCCGGAGGTGTTGTGATCCGCACGGATGCGGAAGGGAGCGGTGTGCAAATTGTTTGTGGCGGCCTCCGCAATCCGTATGACCTCACCTTCAGTAATGATGGCGAGATGTTCGTGCATGACGCCGACATGGAGTCGGACGAAGGACTCGCTTTCTATCGACCCACCCGCCTGTTGCACCTCGTCCCCGCAGGCGAGTACGGCTGGCGGAGCGGCTGGGCGACATGGCCGGAATACTATGTGGATTCTCTTCCAGCATCTCTTGATACCGGGCGTGGATCGCCGGCTGGCATCGCGACTTATAACCATTTCATGTACCCCCGCCGCTACCATAACTGCCTGTTCACGGCGGATTGGTCGCAGGGAAAGATTTTGGCCGTACGCCTTAAAAAGAACGGTGCCAGCTATACCGCGACGACGGAAGTCTTCGTGGAAGGAAATCCGCTCAATGCCACCGATCTCGAAGTCGGCCCCGATGGCTGGCTCTATTTCTGCACCGGCGGCCGCGGCACCGGCGGTGGAATCTACCGCGTGATTTGGAAAGGGACCGTACCGCCTCAGATCAGCAACATCGGCACAGGTGTGACAGCCATCATCCGCCAGCCGCAAATCCAAAGCAGTTGGGCCCGCCAGAATATCGCCGCGGAAAAGAAAAAGATTGGCGACAAGTGGGATTCCTCGCTGATTGGCGTGGCCCGGAGCGCCGCCAACCCGGCCGCATACCGCTTGCAAGCCCTCGACCTGATGCAACTCTATGGGCCCACGCCGACACCCGAACTCCTCATTCTTCTTTCCCAGCAACAGAGTGAACAGGTTCGCGCCAAAGCCGCGGAACTGATGGGGCTGCATCCGTCCGAAGCAACGCAGAAGCGGCTGATCGAACTGCTGGGGGACACTGACCGAGGCGTCCGCCGCAAGGCGTGCGAAGCTCTGAACCGAGCCGACCAGGGTCCCACTCTCGACAAGCTGCTGCCGCTCCTCGCTTCGGACGACCGGTTTGAAGCCTGGGCGGCTCGCCGCCTGCTGGAGCGGATGAAGCTGGAGGCTTGGAAGGATCAACTTCTGGCCAACGATAACCACCGCCTTTACATCCAGGGAAGCCTGGCCCTCATCACTGCCTATCCCAATCGCGAAAATGCCCAGCTGATTTTGAAGCGGATGGAAACGCTGATGGAAAAATTCGTCAGTGACAATGACTTCATCGATATGCTTCGCCTGGCACAGGTCACCATGGCCCGCGGCGAACTGAAGCCCGAGGAACTCGGCGGACTGCGGAAGCGTCTGGCGGAAGAATTTCCCGCCGGCGATCCGATCATGAACCGCGAACTCATTCGCTTGCTGGTCTATTTGCAGGAATCGACCATTACCGAGCGTTATCTGACCTATCTCAAATCCGATGCCAGCGATGTCGACAAGCTCCATGTGGCATTGCACCTCCGGTTTTTGGAAAAGGGTTGGACCTCCAGCGAACGGATGGAACTTTTGAAGTTCTATGAAGAAGCGCAGAAGCGCAAAGGTGGCGGCAGCTATGCCCGTTACCTGATCAACGCCACGCGCGACTTCACCAAACAGCTCAATCAGGAAGAAGTGGCGATGGTGCTGGAGAAGGGCTCGCTGTGGCCGAACGCGGCGCTGGGGGCCCTCTATCTGATTCCCGAAAAGCCCGATGAAAAGACCCTCACGCAGCTCAAGGAGCTCGACCAAAAGCTGAACGAGTTGGAAGGGGATTCTGTCCAGCGGCTGCAAGTCGGCATCACGGCGGTGCTGACTCGGAGCGGGGACGAAGAATCGTTTCAGTATCTTCGCAAGGTTTGGGACGAGAACCCCGAGCGGCGCGCTGCCGTCTCCGTTGGTCTCGCTCAATCTCCCGCCGGTGAAAACTGGGCCTATGTTGTTCGCAGTCTGCCGTATCTTGAGCCAGCCGCGGCCCGCGAAGTCTGCCAGAAGCTGATGGCGGTGGAGCAAGCTCCCGAAGAATCCGACCCCTATCGCACGGTGATATTACTGGGCCTGCGGGCTTTGGAAAAGGACAAGCCGGCGGATGCCCCCATCGCCCTGTTGCAATTCTGGACCAGCGAAGAACCGGCCAAGGACGAAAGCGAGAAGAAGCAACTGGAGGCCTGGCAAGAGTGGTTCGCCAAGACTTATCCCAATGCTCCTTCCGCCACGCTGCCAACCGCGGCTGAAAACGCCAAGTACACCTATGACGAGTTGCTGACGTATGTCAGTGGCGAGGAAATGGCCAAGGCCTCTGCCCAGCGCGGCCAGGCGATCTTTACCAAGGTACAGTGTGTCAAGTGTCACAAGTTAGGGGACATCGGCGAAAGCATGGGCCCCGACCTCACCACCCTCAGCCGCCGCTTCACGCGGAAGGAAATTCTAGAGTCGGTGGTCTATCCATCACACATCATCTCCTCGCAATATGCCTCCAAAACGGTCCGTCTCGCCGATGGCCGCACCCTCAGCGGCATCGTTGCCGCTGGAGCGGAAGGGGAAACCGTCGTCCTGCAATCGACCGGTGAGAAGACGACCATCGCCACCGCCGACATAGAAGAGACGAAGCCCAGCAACGTCTCCTCCATGCCCGCCGGCCTGCTCGACACCCTCACCCACGAAGAAATCGGCGACCTCTTCGCCTACCTGCAAGGAACTCCGCAGCCGGTGAACCTGACGCGCAAGCCGGGCGCGGC